>DALYJJ010000004.1:0-62276 GCA_031969915.1 Bryobacteraceae bacterium
TGGTGATTCAGCCCGTCACCGTAGGCGGCGACGCTGGACATGAAGATGTAGCGATGCAGTTTGTCGCCCGCGGCTTTGGCGGTTGCCTCGACATGGGCCGCGGTGGTGCCGCGCTCCCAATCGTAAACGTTGTCGAAGACGACCTCAAACCCCTTACCGGCCAGGGCGGCGCGCACGGCATGGGGGTCGTTGCGGTCGGCGGTGAGGTTGGCGACCTTCCGGCCGAGCTCGTGCGACGCGCGCCGGTGCATGACGGTGACGTCGTGTCCCGCCTTGACGAGTTCGCACACCAAGCGGCGCCCGATAAACAGCGTGCCGCCGATGACCAGAATTTTGCGTGGGCGAAACGCCCCGTTAGTCGTAGTATTCGAGCCCAAGGTGCGTAATCAGATCCTCGCCGCGCATCCAGCGAAGCGTGTTCTTCAGCTTCATGAGCTGGATAAAGATGTCGTGCTCGGGGTAGAGCCCGGGAGCGGTCATCGGCGCCTTGAAGTAGAAACTCAACCACTCCTGAATGCCGCGCATGCCGCAACGCTGGGCGAGGTCGAGCAAGAGAACGAGGTCGAGCACCAGCGGCGCGGCGAGAATGGAGTCGCGGCAGAGGAAGTCGATCTTGATCTGCATCGGATAGCCGAGCCACCCGAAGATATCGATGTTGTCCCACCCCTCTTTGGCGTCACCGCGGGGCGGGTAGTAATTGATGCGGACGGCGTGATAGAGGTCCTTATAGAGCTTGGGGTAGAGTTCCGGCTGGAGGATGTGCTCCAGAACGGAGAGCTTGGTTTCCTCCTTGCTCTTGAACGAGCCGGGATCCTCGAGAACTTCGCCGTCGCGGTTACCGAGGATGTTGGTGGAGAACCAGCCGGACATACCGAGCATGCGCGCCTTGAGCCCCGGGGCGAGGAGCGTCTTCATGAAGGTCTGGCCGGTCTTGAAGTCCTTGCCGGCGATGGGGACGTTACGTTCTCTGGCCAGCTCCATGATGGCGGGAGCGTCGACGGTGAGGTTCGGCGCGCCGTTGGCGAAGGGCACGCCGCATTGCAGCGCGGCGTACGCATAGATCTGGCTGGGCGCGACGTCCGGATCGTCTTTCTGGAGCCCGCACTCGAAATCCTTGAGCGTCTGGTGGACCTGCGCGGGCTTATGGAAGACCTCGGTGGAGCCGCACCAGATCATCGCGAGCCGGTCGCACTGGTTCTGCTTCCGGAAGGTCTCGATGTCTTCGATCAGCGCCTGGGCCTTGTCCATCTTGGAGCCCTGGGTCTTGACGTTGGGACCGTCGATGCGGCGCACGTAATCGTGATCGAAGACCGCCTTCATGGGTTTGATTGCGGAAAGCGGCGTCTTCACCTTCTCGAGAAGGGACTTTTCGAGGACCTGGGCGTGCATCGCCGATTCGTAGGCGGTGTCCTCAAAGATGTCCCAGCCGCCGAAGACGAGTTGATTGAGGTTGGCGAGGGGAACAAAGTCCTTGATGCGAGGGGAACGGCCGTCGGTGCGCTTGCCGAGGCGGATGGCCGCCATCTGGGTGAGGGAGCCAACGGGCTCTGCGAGGCCGCGCTTGACGGCTTCCACACCGGCCATGAACGTGGTGCTGACTGCGCCAATGCCGGGAATCAGAATACCGAGTTTGCCATCCGCGGGAGCGATTCGAACGTTATCATTGCCTGACAAGTGCCATCTCCTTGGCGAGCGTGCGGCCGGGCCTCTCACCGCGGCTCGCGTAACGCCGCAAGTGTGAACTCAGAGGATCACGGAACGTCGGAAAAATGACCCGAATTGTTATACTAGCAACTTCATGCAGCATCGCGCGACGAGCACCCTATCGACCGTCCTTGTCGACGACGAGCAACTGGCGCGAGAGGAACTGGCGTTTCTGCTCCGCGACTTCCCGGACATCGAAATCGTGGCCACGGCGGCGAACAGCGTCGAGGCCGTTCAAGTGATCGAAGAGATGGAGCCGGACCTGGCGTTCCTGGACGTCCAGATGCCGGGCAGCGATGGCTTGAGCGTGGTGCGGGAGCTGCGCGAGAAGAACGTTCCGCTGCCGCATTTCATCTTCGCCACGGCCTACGATCAGTATGCGATCGAAGCCTTCAAGCTGGAGGCGATGGACTACCTGTTGAAGCCGGTGGAGCGGGAACGGCTGGAGTTGACCGTGGACCGCGCGCGGCGGGCGATCTTCGACAAGCGGCAGGCGGCGGCCGAAGCCGCGCCTTCGGCGACGAAACCCGCCTTGCAGCGCACGAAGCTGCTGGTCAAAGCGGCCAACCGGAACTTCATCATCGACGCCAACGACGTGATCTACGCGACCATCGAGGACGGTCTGATCACGGTGGTGACGACGACCATCGAAGGCATTTCGAACTACCGAACGATCGAGGAACTGCAGTCGAACCTGGACGCGGACACGTTCTGGCGCGTGCACCGCTCCTACCTGGTGAACATCAACCGGATCCGTGAAGTGATTCCGTGGTTCAAGTCGTCGTATCAACTCAAGATGGACGACAAGAAGCAGACCGAGGTCCCGGTGAGCCGGGTGCAGACCAAGCGGCTGCGGGCCCTGCTGAAGCTCTAAACTAGAAGCATGAGCGACACATTGCGCATCGCGGGACGCGAGTTCCGGTCCCGCCTGTTTGTGGGCACGGGGAAGTACCGGAGTCACCAGGAAATGGCCCGCTGCCATGAAGCGTCGGGCGCGGAAGTGGTGACCGTAGCGGTGCGGCGTGTCAATCTGACGGACCGCACGAAGGAAAGTCTGCTCGACTACGTCGACCGCGCGAAGTACTTCCTGTTGCCGAACACGGCGGCGTGCTACACGGCGGACGAAGCGATTCGGACGGCGCGACTGGGGCGCGAAGTGGGGCTCTCGCACTGGGTCAAGCTGGAAGTGATCGGAGACGAGCGGACGCTGTTTCCAGACAACGAAGGGTTGCTGGAGGCGACGCGGGTGCTGGTGAAGGAAGGCTTCGTGGTTCTCCCCTACACGAACGACGACCTGGTGAACGCGAAGAAACTGGTGGACGCGGGCGCGGCGGCGGTGATGCCGCTGGCGGCGCCGATCGGCAGCGGCCTGGGCATTCAGAACATCAACAACCTGCGGATCATTCGCGAAATGATCACCGAGGTGCCGCTGATCGTGGACGCGGGGGTGGGAACGGCGTCGGACGTGGCGGTGGCGATGGAGTTGGGCTTTGACGGCGTGCTGCTGAATACGGCGATCGCGGCGGCGGACGATTCAGTGAAAATGGCGGAGGCGATGAAGCACGCGACGATCGCGGGACGGGCGGCGTTTCTGGCCGGCCGGATGCCGAAGAAGCTCTACGCCACGGCCAGCAGCCCGATGGAAGGCGTCGTACGCTGAATGCGGGTCGCGATTCTCTCCGACATCCACGACAACCTCTGGAACGTGAGCACGGCGATCCGCCACGCTCGCGAGATGAACTGCGAGGCGCTGCTTTGCTGCGGCGATCTCTGTTCGCCGTTTGTGATGGACCGGTTGCGGCTGTTCACCGGCGCGGTGCATATCGTTTTCGGCAACAACGACGCCGACCTGTTCCGGATCACGAAGAAGTCCGACGATCGCGTGAAGGTGCACGGGGAGTTCTTCGAGGGCAAGTTCGGCGGGCGGCGCGTAGCGATGCAGCATTTCGACACCATCGCGCGCGGGCTTGCGCACTCGGGGTTGTATGACCTGGTCTGCTACGGCCACAATCACGTGTTCCGAGTGACGCGCGTGAACCAGACGCTGGCGGTGAATCCCGGACCGATCATGGGCGCCGCGGGGTTTACGGCGAAAGGCTGGGAGGACGTCCCGCCAACCTACGTGATCTACGACACCGACAGCGGCGGCGTGGCGGCGTTCCGAGTGGCGCCGGGGGGCGGCGTCGAGCGCCACGAGTTCCAGATCGGCAGCGGCTGGGAGTAACTCAGACGAAGCGCAAACCGTATTTCGCGCCCTCGCGCGTCATGCGGTCGAGTTGCGCGGCGTAGCCCGGCGGCAGATCTCCGAGCGGCGGCACCTCGAGCTTCGGTGCGGGGCGCGAGAACTGCATAAAGAACTCCTCGATACCACCGGGCGTGGCCATGATCAGGGCCGTGGCGGTGGGAGTGAGTAGTTGGAACGAGTGCGGGACCCGCTTGGGCAAGTACACACAGGAGCCGGGCGTAGCGTGCAACTCCTGATCCGCCACCTTGAATTCGGCGACGCCGTTCAGCATGTAGAAGAACTCGTCTTCGTTTTCGTGAACATGCGGAGGAGGTTCCAGGCCGCGATGGGCGGTGGCCTGCATTAGCGCGTAGCGGCCCTCCGTCTGGCGGCTGCCGGCCAGGAAGGTGAGCAAATGCGTGGCGTACCAGTAAGCACTGCCGGGCGCAACCCGGTTGACAAAGGCCATGGGCTGCGGACCGGAGACAGCGGTATCGGGTAGGAATTCGAGGCCGAACTCGGCGGCCGATTCGGGCGACATGCGGGCAAAGAAGTGTTCGAAACCGCCGGGGCTGACAAAGAGCAGGATCCGGGCGTGAGAGGACCGGACGGCGAAAGTGTGGGGAAGGTTCTTCGGCAGAAAGACGAAATCACCGCGGCGTCCGGAGAATAGCTGATTCCCGGCGCGGACTTCGAGCGAGCCGTCGAGGATGTAGAACGCCTCGTCTTCGCGGGTGTGCCGGTGTGGCGGGGGTTCGCTGCCCGGACGGAGGTCCATTTCGACCAGGCTCGCGGAAGCGCCGGTGACGCTGGCAGGAGCCAGGTAGGAAACCGAGAAGCTCGGGAGTTCGACAGTGTTCGCCGAGTGGGCGACGGCGAGGCTCGGCTGAGCCGCGGCGGAAACGCTCATACCCAGAACGCGCAAGGGGAGCGAAAAGCGGCTCACCATGGGCGGATAATCGAAGCATGGCTAGAGGCTGGGAGAGCAAGTCGGTGGAGGAACAGCAGTCCGCCCGCGAGGAGCGCGCGGTGCACCCTCGCCTGACGCCGGAAGAGATGGAGCGCAAGTCAAAGCGGGAGAGCCTGTCGCTGGATCGAACGCGGCTACAGCGGGAACTGCAGCAGGCGTGCAACGCGCGGCATCGCGGGATGCTGGAACAGGCGCTGGCGCATATCGAAGCGGAGATTGAGAAGTTAGGGTGACGGGGTGAGCCTGAGGGCGATGGCCTCCTCCTCCGCCGCCTCCTCGTGACGGCCCGCGGCAGCGAGCGCTTCGGCCAGCATGCGATGGGGCTCGGGATCGTGCGGGGCGAGCCGGATGGCTTCGTGGCACCAGTTGGTGAAGGCCCGCACCTCATTGGTGAGCCGGGAGAGACGGGCCAGTTCCTTGCAGGCGGCGGCGTGTCCGGGGTCTAATTCCACGGCCTTTTCCAACGCCGTGAAGGCCTCCGCCAAGCGGCCTTCGCGGGCGTGGGTGAGGCCGTCTCTAAACGCCTGGTCAGCGGGGCCGCAGTCGAGGATCAGCTCCATGTGACAGGCGCCTTCGACGGGTTGAGCGGTGTAGGGCGGGATCTCGCGAAACCCTAGGGCGCGGTAGAGCGCCTGGGCAGTGGCCATGGTGGGCAGCGTATCGAGCAGGAGGCGGCGGTAGCCGGCGGCGCGGGCGCGTTCGACAACGGCGTTCACGAGCAGTTCCCCGATGCGGCGGCCGCGCGCGGCGGGGCGAACGTAGAGGCGTTTCATTTCGCCGGCGCCGGAGCCGAGGGGTCGGAGAGCGGCGGCGCCGACGGGGCCGGTTACGTCGAGAGCGAGCAAGAGGTGGCTGTAGACATCGGTGAGCGAAGCCAACTCCTTCTCAAAGGACTCGAAACAGAGGGTGCTGCCGACGCCGGCGGCGTACTCACGGAGGAGTTCGGTGAGAACGGGCAGTTGGGCAGGCGAGGCGTCAACCACCGAGGGTTGCGGATCGAGAAGGCCGGCGGCGAGAAGCGCGCGCACTTCGTCGCCGGGCCCCTGGCCGGAACGAAGAACCTCGGCGGTGGTGTGGGAACCGCGAAATTCGATCTGGAAGGGGGAGGCCACCAGGTAGGTGTATTCGCGGTTCTGCGGATCGTCGAGGGGGGCGCGGGTGGAGACTTGGATTCCGGGCACCGCGCGGAGGGGCAGGGGGAGCGGCCAGGGCGCCTGCGCCACCGCGAACGACCGCTCGACGGGCCTCGGATCGAAGCGCGGGGCGGCGGTCCGCCGGACGAGGGAGACCGCGTGGCGAGGGTGGGCGTGGCGTTCGAGTATGAGCATCACGTAACGAAACGACTCAATGCGGAGGCGGCGTAAAACGCTTTGCCAGCGGGACAGGTCGCCCTGCTCGGCGTGGCGGGGCGACCAGTTCTCGAGAACGACGGAGGCGGGGTTCAGTTCCGCGCGAGTGACGACGGCGAGATCGAACTCGGAATGCGCCTCTTTCAGCCAGCCGCGAATCCGCGATTCGATGGACTGGTCAGCGTACTGCGCCATGAGGGCGAGGCCGTAGAAGCGGCCGCCGGGATGGAGGTGGGCAGGGAGTCCTTCGATCACGCGGCGGGTCAGTGTTTCGCCGTCGGCGCCGCCGTCGCGAAAGACCTGCGCAGCGCGAAGGGACGGAACGTAGGGAGGGTGTGCAGCGATGCGGTCGAAGGTACGGCGGCGCGCGGGCTGGTAGAGATCGCCGCGGGAGACGGTAACGTTCGAGAGGCCGTTGAGGCGGCGATTGAACTCGGCGAAGAGGCGCGAGCGCTCGGAGATGTCGAAGGCGAAGGCCTGCGTGGCGTAGCGGGAGGCGGCGATGACGGCGGCGGCGCCGGCCCCGGCGCAGAGTTCGAGAAACGCCGGGCAGGGCGCGGTGGGGAGGATCGAGAGGAACTCTTCGGTGTTGGCGCTGATCGCGGAGAAGACGCGCTCGGACGAAGCTTCGGGGAGTTCCCTGCCCCGGGTTCGGTCGGAGGCGATGTAGACGCCGTTCGTCGGGTAGAGGGTCACATCGGCGCTGCAGAGGCCTTCGTCGTGGACGATCAAACCGAGGTCCGTGAAGATCGGCCCGGCGGAACCGAGAGCCTCGCGGGGGACGGACTGGCCGAGAAGGAAGAGGTAGATCAGAACATCGAGGAGGTCTTCGGGCGGCTGGCCGGCGACGAGGTTGTTGGCATCGGAGAGGCGTCCGATCCCGAGGCGCTGAAGGACGGCCGGTTCGGTGAAGCCGGAGGCGATGAGGAATTCGCGAAGGCGGTCCAGTGCGGCCTGGGGGCCTAGAACGAGAGGCACTTTTCTCAGGCTAGCACTCGTACAATGGGAGCCATGCTCGCGCTGGCCGTGGCATTCGTTTTGCAGTTCGCACCGGAAGGCGGTGCGCCGAACCGACAGCCGCAACTGGCGGCGATGGCGTCGCGCGTGGCGCTGGTGTACGGGGCAGGAGATCGGGTTCTGTTCCGCGCTTCGACGGACGGGGGCAAGACGTTCGGCGGCGCGATCGAACTGCCGGTGAAGGGCAAGGTTGCGCTGGGGATGAGGCGCGGGCCGCGCGTGGCGGTGACGCGGCACGGCTACACGGTGACCGCGATCGTGGGCGAGACGCTGCGCGGACAGGACGGCGACGTGGTCGCCTGGTACTCGGCGGACGGGAAAACGTGGAGCGAGGGGCGGCGGCTGAACTCCGTGGAGCGAGCGGGGCGCGAAGGGCTGCACGCGATGGCGGCGTCCGCGGATGGGCTGGCGGTGGCGGCGTGGCTCGACTTACGGGAGAAAGGCACCCGGGTGCGCGGCGCGGTTTCCGAGGACGGCGGCAGGAGTTGGAAGGAGGACCGGCTGATCTACGAATCTCCTTCGGGTTCGGTGTGCGAGTGTTGTCATCCGGAGCTGGCGGTGTCGGGGAAGCGGGTTTACCTGATGTTCCGGAACGCGATCGGCGGAACGCGGGATATGTTCCTGACGACGTCGGCGGACGGCGGGGCCACCTGGCCGTGGGCAAAGAAGCTGGGGACGGGAACGTGGAAGCTGGAAGCGTGCCCGATGGACGGTGGAGACCTTGACGTGGACGCCGCGGGGAAAATCCAAGCCGTGTGGCGGAGGGAGATGGGACTGTATCGCAGCGGGGCGGAAGGAGTGGAGGAGCAGATTGGAACCGGGAAGAACGCGGTGCTCGCGACGGCGGGTGGGCGGGCAGCGTTCGCCTGGATGGACGGCAAGGTGGTTCGGGTAACGCTCGGCGACGAGCGATGGGAGCGAGCCGGGGCGTGGCCGACGATGGTGGCGGCGGGCTCGGGCGGCGTATTGGTGGCCTGGGAAGAGGCGGGCACGATCCGGGTCGAGCGCTTCGGCCTATGACACAATACGAAGTTCATGTCGAAAATTGGCTTTTTGTTTCCGGGCCAGGGGTCGCAGTACGCGGGAATGGGCAAGAGCCTGGCGGAGCGGTTCGCGGTGGCAGCGCGCGTGTTCGAAGAGGCCGATGACGCGCTGGGGTTTTCGATCTCGCAATTGTGCTTCGAAGGGCCGGAGGAGGCGCTGAAGCTGACCGAGAATACGCAACCTGCACTGTTGACAGTTTCGGTGGCGGCGTTCTCCGTGCTGAAGGAACAGGGGCGCGCGCCGGACTTCGTGGCCGGGCACAGCTTGGGCGAATACTCGGCGCTGGTGGCGGCGGGGGCGTTGCGGTTCGCCGACGCGGTTCGCCTGGTCCGGCAACGAGGACGGTACATGCAGGAGGCGGTTCCGCAGGGGGTGGGCGCCATGGCGGCGATTCTCCGTCTGGCGCCGGAGAAACTCGACGGAATACTGGCCGAGGCGGCGCAGGGGGAGGTCGTGTCGGCCGCGAACCTGAATTCGCCGGAGCAGGTGGTGATCGCCGGGCACACGGGAGCCGTGCAGCGGGCCGCGGAACTGGCGAAGGCGGCGGGGGCGAAGCGGGCGGTGCTGCTGCCGGTGAGCGCGCCGTTCCACTGCGCGCTGATGAAGCCGGCGCAAGAGCGGCTGGGTGCGGATCTGGAACGGACGGAGTTCCGCGACCTGGAAACCCCGTTGGTGAACAACTGGCAGGCAGGGATGATCCGAACCGGCGCGGAGGGCCGAAAGGGCCTGTATGAGCAGGTGCCGAACCCCGTGCGTTGGACGGAGAGCATGGCCCGGCTGTTCGAAGCGGGCGTGGAGCGGTTTGTCGAAGTCGGCGCGGGCGGGGTGCTGTCGGGCCTGCTGCGCCAAATCGATGCCTCGAAACAAGCCCAGAAGTTCGGCGAAGCCGAAGATCTTGCGAAGCTACAATAACAACGTAACCTCCATGAAACGTTTCTGCCTGTTGACGGCCGCGGTGGCGGCGGTGTTGTCCCTGGGCGCCTGCAAGAAAGCGGCGCCGGCGAACGTGGCCGCCACGGTCAACGACCGGCCGATCACGCACGCGGAACTCGACAAGCAGTACCGGCTGCAGTTCTATTCGCAAGCCGACCGGCCGAGCGACGATCAGATGCTGATCCAGAAGCTCGAGGTGCTGCGCATCCTGGTGGACAACGAAGTGATGCTGCAGCGGGCCGAGAAGCTGAGTCTGATGGCGACGGACGCGGAGGTGGACGGCAAGCTGGCCGAGATGAAGGCTCCGTACACGCAGGAGGAGTTTCAAAAGCAGTTGGACGCGCGGAAGATGAGCCTGGAAGACTTAAAGGCTCAGTTGCGGCGCGATCTGAGCATTCAGAAGCTGCTGACCAAGGAAGTTTCGTCGCACATCAACATCACCGATAAGGATGTGAACGACTTCTACAACAACAACAAGGCGGCCTTCAATTTCGCCGAGCCGCAGGTACACCTGGCGCAACTGCTGGTGACGTCGAACCCCGATCCGAACGTACGGAACCTGAAGAACGACAAGGCCCAGAACGACGATCAGGCGCAAAAGAAGATCCGGATGCTGGCGAATCGAATCCAGCAGGGCGAGGACTTCGGGATGTTGGCGACGAATTACTCGGAAGACACCAACACGGCGTCGAACGGCGGCGATCTGGGCTTTGTTCGCGAGTCCGACCTGGAGCAGGCGAGCCCGGAGCTTCGCAAACTGATCATGTCGCTGCAACCGGGGCAGGCGTCGGCCCCGATCAAGACGCAGGAGGGCTACCGGATTCTGAAGGTGATCTCGAAAGAGCCCGCGGGGCAGCGCGAGTTGACAGACCCGAGGGTGCAGCAGAACATTCGGGAGCAGCTACGCAACCGGAAGGAGCAACTGCTGCGGGCGGCCTACTACGAAGTGGCGCGAAACGAGTCGAAGGTGGTCAACTACTTCGCTCAGTCCGTAGTTCCCTCGCTGGCGGAGAAGAAATAGCCTCTTCCAGGCGCGCGAGCAGCGCGGCCAGTTGCGGGGCGGCATCGGGCCGGGCGCCGAACCGAAGCGCATTGTAAGATTCGGTAATCTCCTCCACCAGAACCGCCGTGGCGGAGGGCGGGATCTGGCGGGCGAACTCCGCGGGCGTCACCCAGGGCGGTTTTTCCAAACCACGGCGGCGCAACAACTGCAGCATGCGCTGGTAGAGCAGCGTAGCGTCACTAGCACGCGCCTCACCGCGGCGGAGGCGGGCGATGCGCTTACGGGCCTGCCAACGGCGGAAGAGCCATGGGGCGAAGATCGCCAGGAGCGCGGCGGCGGCGAGGACCGAGGCGAGCCAGGGGCCGTTGGTGCGCAGCCATTCGACGGTGGCCTTGGACCAGCGCGCCGCGTCGTTTTGGAGACGGTCGAGCCACTGGCCGTTGAGGCGGCGGCGCGATTGCTCAATGCTGGAGGCGAGATTGAACTGGCGATCGGCGTTGTAGTCGAGCACCCAGTCCTGCCAAAAGGTCTCGGCGGCATCGAAATAGAGCATGATTTTCGAAGCCAGATCCCAGCCGCCGGAGGCGTCCGGGGGCGTGGGATCGAAGGTGGTCCAGCCGCGGCCGGGGAGCCATGCTTCCACCCAGCTATGGGCGTCGGAGGCACGGATGACGTGCCAGCCGCTGATCGGGTTAAAGAGGCCGCTTTGAAAACCGGTGACGACGCGAGACGGGATGCCTTCCAGCCGGAGGAGCACCGTCATGGCGCTGGCGAAGTACTCGCAGTGGCCCTTGCGGCGTTCGAAGAGGAAGTGGGCCAGCGGGTCCGGTACCTCCTGGCGCAACAATTCGGTGGTGTAACCGTACCGGGTGCGGAAGTGTTGCTCCAGCAGGAGAGCGCGGCGGGCCTCGGTGAGGCCGCCGGCGGTGACGGTGCGGGCGAGCGTCCGGAGGCGGGGGTCGATGGCAGGCAGGCGCAGATACGCCTCCCGCTGAGCGGCGGGCAAATCAGGCACCCGGCGTTCCACGTAATCGGGATGGTCGGGCCGGGGATCGCCGAGATAGGCATAGACGGTGTAGCGAAGACCGTCGGGGCTGAAGGGCAGGCGGTATCCGTCGACGGCGGTGCGGAGGACCAGGGGCATGCGGATCTGCATGGATTCCGGCTGGCCGGCGAAGAAGAGGGCATCCGGTCCGATGGGCTTCAACTGAACTTCGTAGAAGACGTAGGGAAGCAGGCGCGGACCGGTTTCGGGAAAGACAACGCGGCCGGCGGAAGCCTGCAGGCGTTCGTCGGCGCGGACGGAGTTGAACCAGCGGCGGCCGTCGAAATCGGTGAGGGCCGTGCCGCGCCACTTGACGCGGTACTCGCGCTCCGGCCCGGAGAATTTGACGTGCATGACCACCGTGCCTTGTTTCTTCAGTTCGCCGATCTGGCCGAGAACCACCTCGTTCGAGAACCCGCTCAGGTGATAGCGCTCGGGAACGATGTGGCGGAAGGCGGCAACGGCGGTGCGCGGAAGAACGAAGAACAGGCCCGCGGTGAGCACCAGGATACCCAGCGTGCTGAAGACGACGAGCAAGGCCAGGCGGCGCGGAAACGCGGGGAGCACGCGGCGAAGGCGCTCGGCGCGGCGCACTTCGGAGGCCATGGCGGTGGCCACGCTGAAGACCACGAAGAGGGTCAGGAAGACGAAGAAATTCAGGCCGGCGGAGAGGATCGCGGCGGAGAGCAGTTCCAGGAACGCGATGACCTTGACGTAGAACGCATCGCGCGGCGTGCGCATGGTGAGCAGCTTGGCGATGGCGAGGAAGAAGATGAGGTGCACGGTGGCGGGAATGAACTCGCGGGTGAGCAGGTAATAATCGATCGGGTAAAAGGCGACATACGCGACGGTGGCGATGTTCACGGCGCGATCGGAGATGGTGAAACGAACCACACCCGCGAGCGTGAGAGCGCGAAGCAGGAGGCCGGCGGCGACCAGGACGGTGGTGGGAAGATCGAGGTAGCCGGAGCCGACGACAGCCAGATATCCGCTGGCGAGCATACCCAGCAGGGAGCACTGGAAGAAGCGCTCGACGGCCGTCATCCTTCGATTGTAGCGGGAGGGACAGGGCGCGCCGGGCGCGGTTTGTGGAAGGATGGACAGAAATGAAAGCGATCGTACTAGACGGGCATGCGCTCAACCCCGGAGACCTGAGTTGGAGAGCCCTGGAAGAGCTGGTGGACTTGGCGGTGCATCCGCGCACCGCGGCGGATGAGATCCTGACGCGCGCGGCCGGGGCGGCGATTGTGTTGACGAACAAGACGCCTCTGCGCGAGAACACGCTGCGGGAGTTGCCGGAGTTGAAATACATCGGCGTGCTGGCCACCGGCTACGACGTGGTGGACTCCGCGGCGGCGCGCGCGCTGGGCATCGCGGTCACGAACGTTCCGACCTACGGAACCGATTCGGTTGCGCAGTTTGTCTTCGCGCTGCTGCTGGAGTTGTGCCACCGGGTGCAGAGGCACTCGGACTCGGCGGCGAAGGAATGGGCGGGGGCGGCGGACTGGTCGTATCATCTGAGCCCGTTGGTGGAGCTGGCGGGCAAGACGTTCGGCGTGGTGGGACTGGGGCGGATCGGGCGCCGCGCGGCGCGCATCGCGGACTCGTTCGGGATGAAGGTAATCGCGGCGGACGTGGCGCAGGGCGTACCGCTGCGATACGAAGGGTTCGAGTGGGTGACGGTGGATGAGTTGTTCGAGCGGGCGGACGTGGTGAGTCTGCATTGTCCACTCACGGCGGACAATCGCGGCCTGGTGAACGCTGCGCGGCTGGCCAGAATGAAGCGGGGGGCATTTCTGGTGAACACCTCGCGTGGACCGCTGGTGGTGGAGCAGGACCTGGCGGATGCGCTGGCGGCGGGACGGCTGGCGGGCGCGGCGCTGGACGTGTTGCCGGTGGAGCCACCGGTGGCGGGCAGCCCGCTGCTCGGGGCGCCGAACTGCCTGATCACGCCGCATCTGGCGTGGGCGACGAAGGAGGCCCGCGGACGGCTGCTGGACCAGGCAGTGGAGAACATCGCGGCGTTTCTGGCCGGCAGACCGGTGAACGTGGTGAACGCTTGAACGAGGCGTTGCGCGGTATCCTTCCCGCGCTGGTGACGCCGTTCGATGACGAGGGCCGCTTCGCCGAAGGACCGTTCGAAAAGCTTCTGGAGCGGGTGTACGCGGCGGGCGTGGACGGCGTGTACGTGTGCGGTTCGACGGGCGAGGGGCTGCTGCAGAGCGTCGAGCAACGGAAGCGAGTGGCGGAACGGGCGGTCCGGTGGTCGCCGAAGGGCAAAGCGGTGATCGTGCACACGGGCGCGCCTCGCACGTCCGCCGCGGTGGAGCTGACGCGCCACGCCTCGGAGATCGGGGCCGCGGGGGCGAGCAGCCTGCCGCCGGCGGGCGCGTACTCGTACGAAGAAGTTCGCGGTTATTACCGCGCGGTGGCCGCGGTGTCGGGGGCGCCGTTTCTGGTTTACTATTTTCCAGCCGTATCGCCGGCGATCTCCGGCGTAGATCAGATCCGGGAACTCTGTTCGCTGCCCAACGTGATCGGCTTGAAGTACACGGATCACGACTTCTATAAGATGTCGCTTCTGGCCAAGACCGGCGCGCGGGTGTTCAACGGGTACGACGAGGTGCTGGTGGCCGGTTTGTTGATGGGCGCGAGCGGAGGCATCGGGAGCTTTTACAACCTTGTGCCGGAGATGTTCGTCGAAGTGTACGCGCACGCGGCGGCGGGCCGATGGCCGGAGGCGCGCGCCACGCAGGGGCGGATTAACGAACTGATCGAGTTGACGCTGCGATACCCGTGCTTTCCGGCGGTGAAGGCGATTCTTGGGTGGAGCGGCATCGACTGCGGGCACTGCCTGGGACCGCGGCGGAGCCTGACGGAGGAGGAGCGTTCGTCGCTGCGAGAGGCGTTGCGGGCGTCGCGGTTCAGCGGGCTTGCCGGGTAGCGCGGCTCGGCTGGATGGAACGTTGTCCAACGCGACCAGGCCAAGTGAGTTCGAGAAACTGAGGAGAACGGCATGAAAGCAGCAGTTGTGGAAGAGATCGGCAAGCCGCTGGTTGTGCACGCAGACTGGCCCGATCCAGATTGCGGCGCGACGGACGCGGTGATCCGCGTAGAAGCCAACGGGCTTTGCCTGACCGATCATCATATCTGGCACGGAGGCTGGCCTTGGGCCGGCCTGCCGACGGCGACGCCCATCGTGCTCGGCCACGAGTACTGCGGCGTGGTGGAGGAGGTGGGCCGTGAGGTGACGCGCTTCCGCCCGGGCGACCGCGTGGTGGCGCCGTTCAATCACGCCTGTGGCGTCTGCGAGCAGTGCATGGCGGGCAACTCGCATGGCGTGTGCCTGGACGTCCGCTTCCCGATGTTTCACTACACCGGCGGGTTTGGGCGCCTGACGAAGGTATCGCGCGCGGACCTGAACCTGGTTGCGCTGCCCGGGAACGTGAGCTTTGTCGAGGCCGCGAGCATCGGTTGCCGCTTCATGACCTCGTGGCATGGCTTGGTGGACCAAGCCAGGGTGACGGCAGGTGAATGGGTGGCCGTTTTCGGCTGCGGCGGGGTAGGACTGGCGGCAGTGAATATTGCCCGGGCGCTGGGAGCAAACGTGATCGCCGTCTCCCGCACCAAGGAGAAGCTGGAGCTGGCGCGAAGCCTGGGAGCGGAGGCAGCCGTGACGGCCGGGCCCGACGCCGTGACGGCCATCAAGGAGTTGACCCGGGGCGGAGCGCACGTTTCGGTGGACGCGCTGGGCGACGAAGAGACGATGTTACCCGCGCTGTACTGTCTGCGCCCGAAGGGCCGGCTCCTTCGGCTGGGTACGTGCAGCAAGAAACAACAGGGGCTGATCGCGATGCCAGTCGATCTGATCGTGTTTCAGGAACTCGAGATCGTGGGTTCGCTCGGCATGCAAGCGGCCCGTTACCCGGCAATGCTGCGAATGGTGGAGAGCGGCAAAGTGACTCCGGGGAAATTGGTGAGCGGTACGGTGACGATCGAGGAGGCAGGCCCGGAGCTCGCCCGGATGGGGGACTACCAATCGATCGGGACGCGGGTGATCGATCGCTGGTGACAGTGCCCCGCGCTCAGCGCCCGCTGTCGCATCCTTGGCCCGGGCCGACCTTTCGGTCCGCCGGGGACAACTGAGCTAACTCAACTAGAACCACCCGGAGTATTTCGAGATCATCCAGACAAAGAGCGCGAGCGGCGTGACGACGAGCAGGGCGGCCCCGAGCACGCCAAGTACGAAGAGTGCATCGCGCTGTGCGTCGCGGCGGCCTGCCCGCCACGGGAACCGAGGTGACGATGCTGTCGATGGCGACGTTGAGAGGCATCCGCGCGAGGGCCGACTTCGAGGCGCCGAGCTGGACGGCGCGCGCGACGAGGAAGAGGGAAACGAAAGCACCCACGGCTTCGCCCGCGCCGGGTATCAGCCCGAGAATGGGGTCCAAGCCGAAGGACCGGCCGCCGACGGGGATCGCGCGATCCATGGGCCACTCGATTCTCTCGAGCCAGGGGTCGCGGCTAGGAGGGCGATTCACCATCGGCGGGAGGCTTCGTGTGATAGGAATGATGGCATGATTCGTGGAGTTACGTTGATCTTGGCCGCCGCTTCACTTTTCGCCGCGCCTCCGCCTCCAATGGTGGAACTGCTGTGGCCGGCGGGCGCGCCCGGCGCGCTGGGGCAAGAGGAAGCCGACAAACCGAAGCTCACAGTGTGCCTTTCGGACGCCGAGCGTGCGAACGGAACGGCAGTGGTGGTGCTGCCGGGCGGAGGGTACGGCGCACTGGCCATGGATCACGAGGGCCGGCAGATCGCCCAGTGGCTGAACTCGCTGGGGGTGGCGGCGTTCGTGCTGCAATACCGCATCGCGCCGCGCTACCGGCACCCCGCACCGTCGCAAGACGCAACGCGGGCCATGCGCTTCGTGCGGGCGAACGCCGAGCGGTACCGGCTGCGGGCGAACCGGATCGGCATCTGGGGTTTTTCAGCGGGCGGCCACCTGGCTTCGACGATCTCGACGCATTTCGACGGCGGAGACGGGAACGCGTCGGATGAGATCGAGAAGGCGAGTTCGCGGCCGGACTTCACGATCCTCGGCTATCCGGTGATCACGTTCACCGAAGAGGCTGCGGTTCACAAGGGCTCCCGCCGGAACCTGCTGGGCGAAAACCCCGATCCGAAGCTGGTGGAAGATCTTTCGAACGAGCGCCGAGTGACGGCCGAGACGCCGCCGGCGTTCCTGTTCCATACCGGAGACGACCCGGTTTCGGCGGACAACAGCCTGCTGTACTACACCGCGCTGCGGCGAGCGAAGGTGCCGGGAGAGATTCACATCTACGAGCAGGGACCGCACGGGGTGGGGCTGGGGGCGACGAATGCGGTGCTGGCCAGTTGGCCGGCGCGGCTGGCCGATTGGTTGCGCGTGCGCGGCCTGTTGCGGTAGCTGCCGGCGGACACCGGCGAGGAGGAGGCGTTGAGCATGGAGCGGCGGACGTTCTTGTCGGGTAGCGTGGGCGTGGCGGGCGTGGCCCAGGCAGCGGGTGGCCAGACGCCGCGAAGGGCGGGTGACGGGCGGCACAACGTCATCTGGCTGGTGTCGGATCAGCACCGAGGGCAGGCGCTGAGTTCCATGTACGACGCGAACGTGCGCACGCCGAACGCCGACATACTGGCAAGAGAGGGCGTTCATTTCACGCATGCCGTATCGGGGTTTCCCCTGTGCTGTCCGTTTCGCGGGTCGATGCTGACGGGACGCTATCCGCATCACTGCGTGCCGGGGCACCAACGGCCGCTGCCGGACGGGCAGCAGACGATCGCGGATGTCTTCAACGGGGCCGGATATCGGACGGCCTACTACGGGAAGTGGCACCTGAGCGGTTTTCAGGAGGCCAACGGGCGGGCGGCCATGCACATTGTGCCGCCCGAAAAGCGCGGCGGTTTCGAAACCTGGGTGGGCTACGAGAACAACAACAGCCCGTGGGACAGTTGGGTGCACGGCGGAGTGGGAAAGGACGCGTTTCACTACCGGCTGCCGGGGTTCGAAACCGATGAGCTGACGAAGCTGTTCGTGAAGTACCTGCGGGAGCGGGCGGCGGACCCGAAACCGTTTTTCGCGGTGCTGAGCGTGCAGCCGCCGCACGATCCGTACGTCGCGCCGGAAGAGTACATGCGGCGGTTTCATCCCGCGAAGATCGAACTGCGCCGGAATGTGGCGGCGGTGGAGCGCATCGAGGGGCAGGCGCGCCGGGACCTGGCCGGCTACTACGCGATGATCGAGAACTGGGACGACAATGTGGGGCGGGTGCGGCAGGCGCTGGCGGAGACAGGGCTGACCGAACGGACCCACATCGTCTACTTCAGCGACCACGGGGACATGCACGGATCACAGGGGCAGTTCCGGAAGACGTGCCCGTGGGAGGAGGCGATCCGGATTCCGTTCATTCTGAGCGGAGCGCAACCGCGGTACGAAGGCTGGCTGAACGGACGGCGGCCGGCGCTGCTCAATCACGTGGACATCGCGCCGACGACACTTGGATTGTGCGGCATTGCGAAGCCGGCGTGGATGGAGGGCTTCGATTATTCGGGCAGCCGGCGGGAACGCGGGGCGGGACAGGCGGGGGAGCCGGATTCGGCGTATCTGCAGAACGTCATTCCGACGATGCACCAGAACAGTGTCAACCGGCCGTACCGGGGCCTGGTCACCAGGGATGGCTGGAAGCTGGTTTGCTTCGAGGGTATGCCGTGGCTGTTGTTCAACCTGAACGAGGACCCATACGAGTTGGCGAACCTGGCGCACAACAGCCAGTACGACGGCGAGCGGAAGCGGCTGGTGCAGAGGCTCGGGCAGTGGGTGGCGGACACGAAGGACCGGTTCGTCCTGCCGGCGACGTAGTGGTACGGGGCGGTCTTGCTTCAGCTTAAAGCGAATACATAGAATGAATATTCCGCCGGCTCGTTGCGCAGCATCCCATCAGGGAGGGCAACGCGTCCTGAATCAGAGAGAAGACAGGAGTTCGATTCCATGGCATTGACGGCCGCAGGGCTTGAAGGGGTGATCGCCGCCGAGAGCGAGATTTGTTACATCGACGGCGAAGCGGGCATCCTGGCCTACCAGGGCTACGACATCCACACGCTGGCGGAGAACGCCACTTTTGAAGAAGTCATTTACCTGCTATGGAACGGGCGCTTGCCCACCCAGGCCGGACTCGACCAGTTGAAGGCGACGCTGGTGGCGGAGCGGACGCTGCCCGCGGAGGTGATCGCGTTCCTGCAGGGCGTGCCGAAGGGCAAGCCGATGGACGTGGTGCGGACGGCGGTCTCGATGCTGGGGCTGTACGACCCGCTGGCTTCGGAAACATCGCTGGAGGCGAATGTTCTGAAGGCGCATCGCCTGATGTCGCAGACAGCGCTGATCGTGACGACGTTCGACCGGCTTCGGAACGGCAAGGAGATCATTCCGAGCGATCCCAACCTGGGCCTGGCGGCGAACTTCCTGTACACGCTGACCGGAAACCGGCCGGACGAAGTGATGGAAAAGGCGTTCGACATCGCCTTGACACTGCACGCCGACCATGAGTTCAACGCGTCGACGTTCGCGGGACGGGTGATCGCGGCGACGCTTTCCGACATCCACTCGGCGGTGACGGGCGCGATCGGCGCCCTGAAGGGACCGTTACACGGCGGCGCCAACGAAGACGTGATCCGGATGCTGCTGGACGCGCAGGACGCCAACCGGGCCGTGCAGGAAGTGCGGAACCGGCTGGGGATGAAGATGAAGATTCCGGGCTTCGGGCATCGGGTGTACCGGGTGCTGGATCCGCGCGCGATTCACCTGAAGCAGTTGAGCGAGGAGATCGGCAAGCGCACGGGCCATCTGGTGCTGTACGAGATCTCGAAGGAGATCGAGGAGGCGGTGCGGGTAGTGAAGGGCCTGAACGCGAACGTGGACTTCTACTCGGCGTCGACGTATTACTCGCTGGGCATCCCGGTGGACCTGTTCACGCCGATCTTTGCGGTGAGCCGCATGTCAGGCTGGACGGCGCACGTCCTGGAGCAGTTCCGGAACAACCGCTTGATCCGGCCGCGGGCGGATTACAAGGGAGCGCCGGTGGGCCGCGAGTGGGTGGCGATCGGGGAGCGATAAGAGTTGTACGATCTCGGGTTCTTTCGAAACAACGTGGAAGCGATTGCCGCGCGTTTGGCGACGCGCGGCTTTTCGCTGGATGTCGAGCAGTTCCGGACGATGGACGGGGCGCGGCGCGCGGCGGTGTCGGAGGCCGAGGGGCTGAAGGCGCAACGGAACGCGGAGAGCCAGGAGATCGCGAAGCTGCGCAAGCAGGGCGTGGACACCGCGGATCGCCAGCAGAAGGTGCGCGAGGCGGGCGAGCGAATCGGCGCGCTGGACGAGAAGGTAGCCCAACTCGACGAAGAATTCCGCCAGTGGCTGGCGAGCGTGCCGAACGTGCCGCACGAATCGGTGCCCACGGGGCGCACCTCCGAAGACAACGTGGTGGTGCGGACCTGGGGACAGCCGGGCGAGTATTCGTTCCAGCCCAAGGCGCACTGGGACCTGGGCCGGGATTTGGGCGTGCTGGACCTGGAGCGGGCCGCGAAAGTCACCGGCGCGCGATTCGCGGTGTACTGGGGCATGGGCGCGCGGCTGGAACGGGCGCTGATCAATTTCATGCTCGACGTGCACACGCGGGAGCATGGCTACACCGAGGTGTTGCCGCCGTTCCTGGTGAATTCGACCAGCCTTTATGGAACTGGGCAGTTACCTAAGTTCGCCGAGGACCTGTTCAAGATCGAGAAGTTCGACTTCTGGCTGGCGCCCACGGCGGAAGTACCGGTGACGAACCTGTTTCGCGACGAGACGCTGGAGGCGGACGCGCTTCCGGTAAGCCTGTGCGCGTACACGCCGTGTTTCCGGAGCGAGGCAGGCTCCTACGGGCGCGACGTCCGTGGGATCATCCGGCAGCACCAGTTCAACAAAGTGGAGCTGGTAAAGTTCACGCGGCCGGACCAGAGCCACGAGCAACTGGAGAAGCTCACCAACGACGCGGAGGACATCCTGCGGCGGCTCGGGCTGCCGTTCCGGACGGTGGTGTTGTGCACGGGAGACATGGGGTTCTCCTCGGCCAAGACGTACGACATCGAAGTCTGGCTGCCGAGCGCGGGGGAGTACCGCGAGATCTCGTCCTGTTCGAATTTCGAAGCGTTCCAGGCGCGGCGCGCGGGGATCAAGGCGAAGGCGGGCAAGGCCAAGCCGGAGCCGGCCCACACGTTGAACGGGAGCGGGCTGGCGGTGGGGCGAACGTGGGTGGCGATCGTCGAGAACTACCAGCAGGCGGACGGCTCCGTGGTGGTGCCGGAGGCGCTGCGGCCATATGTGAACGCGGAGCGGATCACGGCCGAAGGGCGCTCCGTATAGGCTGGTCAGGGCCGTTCACAACTTTTCGCAAAAAATTTCGCTTGATTTAATCCCCATAGATACAAATATTTGACTCATTGCGGCGCCAAATACGGCGCTCTTTTTCTTTGAGCCCTCCCGGTAGTATCAAACCGGGCGTCAGCGAAACGCCCCGGTGTTGGATTGATGGATGCATTGCGAGCCCCGGCCTGTTGGTGGACCGGGGCTCATTTTTTTGGGAGGAATCGTGCTTCGAGTAATGCTAGCTCTCGCGTTTGCGGCGGTGGCCGCCGGTCAGCCGGTGCTGACGACGATCCAGGACACGCTCTACAAAGCCGACGGGACGAAGTTCTCCGGCGTGGCTTTCATCGAATGGAAGTCGTTCGAGAGCGGAGACAAGAAGAACATTCAGACGCAGAGCATTGCGGTGGGGATCGTGGACGGGTTGCTGCGAGTGCAGTTGGCGCCGACGGTGGGGGCGACGCCGGCCTCGTACTACCTGGTGCGCTACAACAGCGACGGGCGGGTGCAGTTCACGGAGGCGTGGGCGGTGCCGGCGAGCACTTCGCCGTTGAAACTGCGGGACGTGCGGATGGCGGGAATGCCGGGCTACAGCACGGGTCAGCCGCCGGTGACGCCGCCGTCGAACGTGGCGGTGCCCGACGTGGTTGGGCTGAGCGATGAATTGGCGGCCCGAGTGGTGCGGGGCCCGGGCTTTCTGGGCGGACGGGCGGCGGTGATCAACTCGTCGGGGATGCTGGAGGCGGTGGTGGGCAGCAGCATCGACTGCGTGCGGGTGGACGGGACGTCGGGGCCGTGCGGGTCGGGTGCGTCGGCGGGCTTCGTGGACAACGAAGCGCCGACGGGAGCGGTGAACGGCACGAATGCGGTGTTCACGCTGAACAACGCGCCGACGCCGGCTACGAGCCTGCTGCTGTTCCGGAACGGCATCCTGCAGCGGAGCGGCGCGGACTACACGATTTCGGGAAATACGGTGACTTTCGTCGCGGGCGCGATACCTGGCACGGGGGATGTGATTATGGCTTCCTACCGCATGCCTTCCGCGGCGGTGAACGGGCAGGCGGGGGGTGTGCTGACCGGCGAATTCCCCGCCCCTTCACTTGCGGCCGGGGTAGTGAGCGACTACAACATCGCGGCGGCGGCGGCGATCGCAGAGAGCAAGCTGGCGCTGAACTTTCCGACGCACGCGAGCGTGAACGATCCGACGGCGGAACAGAAAGCGGCGATGGCGGGGACGTCGGGCGTGGTGAGCGGGACCAACCGGTTCGTGACCAACCAGGACCCGCGAATGACCGACGCGCGGCCGCCGCTGGCGCACGGACTCCTGAGCAGCGCGCACGGCGATACGACCGCGGCGGGAGCGATCCGCGGCGACCTGATCGTCGCGCAGGGTACTTCGCCCACTACGTGGCGGCGGCTGCCGCTGGGTGCGCCGAACCGCTGTCTGACCTCAAACGGAGCGGATGCGGTGTGGAACTCCTGCCTGTTCACCGGATTCAGCGGCGGCGCCATTCCGTTCGTGGACGGCACCGGCAGCCTGACGCAGAACGTCGCGCGTTTCTACTGGGACAACACGAACCGGCGGCTGGGCGTGGGAACGAACGCACCCTCGGCGACGCTGCACGTACACGACGCGACTCCCGTGACAGGTGTGACGAGCATGGTGGTGCGCGGAGGAGCGGGGCAAGGCGGCAACGCGCTGCAACGATGGCTGGACCCGAATGGCGGGGAGATGGCGCGGGTGGACGTCAACGGAACGCTGGAAGCGGTGCGGCTTGGGGATCGCGAGGCGGGTCAGGCGCATGGGGTGGGACAGGTGATCTGCAGCTCGGAAGGCACGGGCACGGCATCGACGGCGCTGGCGACGTTGGGGACGTGCACGCTGCCGGCGGCCCTTTTGCAGGTGGGCGACCGGGTGGAAGTACGCTTCGACTACTCGCATGAGGGAACGGCGGGCGGGGCGAGCATCGAACTGCGATGGGGAGTGGCGGCGCTGATGGCGCGCGATCTCGGGGCGGCCGAAGGCGTGTTTGCGGGGCGTGTGGACGCCGCGGTGGCGGCGGGCCAGGCGTATTGGAGCGGTCAGAGCTGGGGCAGCACGTCGGCGGTTCAGCCACTGGCGTTGACCTCGGCGGAGAACGGGATGGCCGGGATCACGGTGCAATTCCGGGGCCGGGTGATGGCGGTGGGAGACACGGTGACCCTGCGGCAGTTCACGGTGTCGCGGTACCGGCGGCAGACCAATCCGTAGGGAGTGGGGCAACCTGAGGGGCCAGTACGGAGGGATCAGTACCCTAGGGTGATTCGAGTACTGTGTTTACGGAGAATGTCTGGTTGTTCGCACCGTTCACATCGTTGAGGATAGAAGAGAAAAGAGTCAGGGAGCGCGACGGTAATGAAAGCTCAACTCACAGTACTTCAGAACGCGTTCCGGCGGTTCTACCTTGACAATCGGGGACAGGACTTGATCGAGTACGCGCTGCTCACGGCGTTCGTGGCCGTCGCGGTATCGGCGTTTCTGCCGCCGAACGTCGCGCCGGCGATCAGCGGGATTTTCTCACGCATCAGCATGTACTTGTCGAAAACGCCGGGTTAAGCGGCGGATCCGCCAAGATACTTCTTCAGGTCGGGATTCAGTTGTTCCTGGACGTCGGGGGCGTTCAGGTTGTCGGGCGTGACCAGGCGGGGCGCCAGGTCGTTGATCTTCTGTACGGTTTCGCCGCGAAGCTTCTTCACGGCGGTCATCACGCTTTCGTAGCCCATTTTGAAGGGGTGTTGAACGACGAGGGAATCGATCACGCCGGCCTTCAAGTCGTCGAGCAGCGAGGGACTCCAGTCGAAACCGACCAGTCTGACCTTGGAGCCGCGCCCTTTGATGGCCTGGGCGGCGCCCACGGTACTGGACTCGTTTGAGGCGAAGAAGGCGTCCAACTGCGGGTAGGCGGTAAGCATGTTTTCGGCGATGGCCAGAGACTTGGCGTAATCGGCGAGACCGAAGCGCTTATCGAGAATGGCGATGGCGGGGGCGTTCTGCCTGAGTTCATCCTCAAAGCCCTGTTCACGGGCGACGGAGGAGGCCACACCGGGGCGCACGGCGACGATGGCCACGTTTCCCTTCCCCTTCAGGATTTCCGCCATGCGTTTGCCGGCCATGCGGCCGGCGGCGTAGTTGTCGGTGGCGACTTTGGCCGTGTAGGATTCGGTCTCGATTCCCGAGTCGAAAATGATCACCGGGATACCGGCCTTCACGGCGCGCTCGACGACGGCCACCATGACCTTACGGTCGATGGGGGCGAGGGCGAGGGCGTCCACGCGACGGTTGACCAGGGCATCGACGATTTGAATCTGGGTGCTATAGTCGGTCTCCGTCGCGGGGCCGTTCCAGATGATGTCGACGTTGGCGTCCCGGGAGGCGGCCACGGCGCCGGCGTGAACGGTCTGCCAAAACAGGTGGGACTGGCCTTGGGGAACGACGCCGATCACCTTCTTCGTATCCCGCCGGCAACCGGCCAAGAGCACGGCGGAAGCGAGAAGCGCACGGCGGGATGTAACGGACATGCCAGCAGTGTACAATGCCTCTTTACCGGAACGCTGGGAGGCGGCCATGAGCGGAACAAAGCACGCGATTTCGATTTGGTTCTTTATCGGCGCGCTGTTGACGATCTACGGAGTGATGATCCTGGGGTCGGGGATCTACTACCTGAGCCATCCGCTGCCGCACCCGGTGGTGTTGAGCGAGTACCGCGCTGAGCTCTGGTGGGGCGTGATGCTGCTGGTATTGGGAATTTTCTACTGCGTGAAGTTCCCGCCGGGCAAGTGAGGCGGGGCTGGGCGCCCCGCCGCTGAGGGGACTAGCCGCGGACGCTGGCGGCGGGAATCTTCTTGAGCAGGTCTTCCATTTCGGCGCGGCTCTCGGCGCCGATCGTGAAGCAATCGACGACCTCCTGGGCGAGCGCGTACTGCAGGCACTCGTCGGCCTTGTTGCGAAGCTGGCCTGCGCCGAGGATCTTCATGCCGATGATGCCCTTGCCGGCGGCCTTCATCTGCTTCAGCACGCTGACCACGGTGGCGACGTCGGCGTCCATGATCTTGCCGGCGGGGTTAATGCGGGCGAGATCGACCTGCACCCAGGGAGTCCTGGCGGCGGTCTTGAGCGCTTCGAGCGTGTGGCAGGAGACGCCGTGGGTTTTGATGAGGCCCTTCTCGCGCATCTCGGAGATGTACTCCATGGCGCCCTTCTTACGGTCCGGCCAGTTGGCGTCCATCATGCAGTGGAGCAGCATGATGTCGACGTAGTCGGTGCCAATCTCCTTGCGGAAGCGGTCGAAGTCGGCCTTCATCTCGTTGTAGGTGTTGGCGTGGGTCTTGGAGAGAATGACGACCTTGTCACGCGGCACCTGCTTGAGGCCGGCCTTGAGGTGGGGATGGGTGCCGTACTGGTCGGCGGCGTCCCAGAAGTTGAGGCCCTGATCGTAGGCCGCCTTGAGCAGTTCGCCCATGCCGCCGATGCCGAGCTTCTTGGTCTGGTTCGAACTGCCTCCCACGCCGTTAGTGCCGGTGCCGAGGGCGAGGCGGCTCAATTCCACCTTCATCGGTCCGAGCTTGATGCGGTCGGTGGCCTGTTTCGCCTTACCGGCCGCGAACAGATGGTGGGGGAACGCGTTCAAGGAAACGGCCCCAACCGTGGATTGCAAGAAGCAGCGACGATCCATTCAACCTCCAGGTCTTGTCCGAGACAATAGCATATTTCCGAATTAAGTCCGAACCACTCGCCCCGTCATTCGTTTACATAGATATATGGCAAGCCTCAACGTGACTCTCCGTTCTCTGTTGAAAGCCCGGGGCCTGGCGTTGACCGCAATCCTGACGATGGCTCTCGGGATCGGCGCGAATACGGCCATCTTCAGCGTGCTGAACGCGGTCCTGCTGCGACCGCTGCCCTACCGTGACCCGGACCGGCTGGTGCTGATTGCCAACCGCATCCCGCAGTTGATCAAGGAGCCGATTCCGATTACGGCTCGGGACGTGGTGGAGTACGGACGGCGGCTGCGCTCGGTGGACGGCGTGGCGGGCGTTGAGACGGGTCCGATCGATCTGATCACGGATGGGCAGATCCAGCGCGTGCAGGCGGTTTCGGCAAACTGGAATCTGTTTCCGCTACTGGGTGTGGCGCCGGCGGTGGGGCGGACCTTCACGCCGGAAGAGGACAAGCCGGGGCAGTTGGTGACGGTGCTGACTCACACCCTGTGGCAGGGCGCGTTTGGCGGCGATGCGGGCGTGGTGGGGCGGACGGTGACACTCGACCGGAAGCCGTACAAGATCATCGGCGTGATGCCGCGCGGCTTCCAGTTTCCGCAGCGGGCGATGGGCTTCGCCGAGGCGGGCGACCTGTGGGTGCCGATGGCGTTCACAGACGAAGAACGGAAGCGCATGGGAGACAACTTCAACTACAGCGCGATTGCGCGAGTGAAGGCGGGAGCCTCGATGGCGCAGGTGGAGGCGGAAGTCGCGGCAGTGGGGAAGGCGCTCTATGAAGAAGCGGTGCCGGCGCCAGTGCGAAGTAAGTTCACCATCGAGGCGCTGACATTGCCGCTGCGGGAGCGCGTCGTGGGGAAGATCCGTCCGCTGCTGCTGATCCTGCTGGGCGCGGTGGGACTGGTTCTGTTGATTGCCTGCGCGAACATCGCAAACCTGCTGATGACGCGGGCGGCCGGGCGCCGGAGGGAGACGGCGGTGCGGGCAGCGCTGGGGGCGTCGCGCTGGTCGCTGGCGAAGCAGGCCTTCGTGGAGAGCCTGCTGCTGGCGGGCGCGGGAGGCGCGCTGGGCGTGGGGCTGGCGCACGTGGCCACGGGGGCGCTGGTGCGGTCCATTCCCTACAACGTGCCGCGCAGCGAGGAAGTCGGGACGGATCTGAGCGTGCTTCTGTTCACGCTCGGGCTCTCGCTGTTGACGGGACTGTTGTTCGGCCTGGCGCCGGCGCTGGCCGCGGCGCGCGCCGATCTGAACGAGACGTTGAAGCAAGGCGGCCGCACTGGTACAGCGGGACGCGGGCAGGGGCGGCTGAGCGGCGCGTTGGTGGCGGCGCAGGTGGCGCTGGCGATCGTGTTGCTGACCGGCGCGGGGCTGCTGCTGCGGAGTTTCGCGCTGTTGCGGAATGTCGACACGGGAGTCCGTCAGGAAGGCGCGCTGGCGATGTCGCTCCTGTTGCCGGAGGAGCAATACAAAGAGCGCTCCCAGGTGGAAGCCTTCCATCGGGGACTCATCGAGCGGCTGCGGGCGCTGCCCGGCGTGACGCACGTGGGCGCGGGAACCGGGATGCCCATGCGCGATTACAACGTGCGCGTCTTCACAAAGGAAGGACAGCTCGAAGTGAAGGGTAAGCCGCCCGTGGCGGCGCACGCCTATGTGACGCCGGGCTACTTCGCGGCGCTGGGCATAAAGCTGGAGCGGGGCCGCGGGTTTGAGGAGGCCGATCGCGAGGGCGCGGAGCGAGTGGTGATCGTCAACCGGACGCTGGCGCTACGGCACTTCGCGGGCGAAGATCCGATCGGCAAGCGGATCAAGTGGGGGCTGGCGGAATCGAAGGTTCCGTACATGACGATTGTGGGCGTGGTGGGCGATGTGAAGAACCGGGGCCTGGCGCGTGAGAACGAGGAGCAGACGTTTGTGCCGTATGCGCAAGCGGAATCGGCGCGGCGCGGGGTGTTCGTGATTCTGCGTACGGCGGGCGATCCGGCGCCGCTGGCCGCGGCGGCTCGGGAGCAGGTGCGCTCGCTCGACCCGCAACAGGGCATCGGCGAGATCCTACCGCTGCGCACGGTCTTTGAGAAGTCGATCGCGCCGGAGCGGTTCCAGACTTCGCTGCTGACGTTGTTCGCAATGGCGGCGATGGTGCTTTCGGCCATCGGCTTGTTCGGTGTGATGGCGAGCGTGGTGGCGCAGCGCACGCATGAGATCGGCATTCGCATGGCATTGGGGGCGCGGCAGCGGGACGTGCTGAGGGATGTATTGGGGCGCGGCCTGCGTTTGGTTTTGATCGGCACCGCCGTGGGGCTTTGCGGCGCGCTTGCGTTGACACGCTTGGTGGAGAAGCTGCTCTTCGGGGTGAAGGCTACGGACCCGTGGACCTTCGCGGGGGCGCCGCTGGTGTTGGCCGCAGTGGCGCTGGCCGCGGCCTGGCTACCGGCGCGGCGCGCGGCGCGAGTGGACCCGATGGTGGCGCTGCACTATGAATGATGACGCGGAGTTGATCACGCGCCTCGCGGGGAAGCGAAACCGGGGCGCCGCCACAGCAAGAGGGCCAGATATCCGCCGAAGAAGACATCGATCGATCCGCAGAAGCCGGGCCACCAGACGGGAACACCGGGGTTCTCGATGAAGAGGTGGTGAACGAAGTCAGAGAGTCCGTGGCCGGTGAGGGCAACCACAATCAGCCAGAGGGACTTGTGGAAGCCTGCCACGGCAAGCGCGAAGAAGACGCACGCGAGCAAGGTCTCCAGCACGAGCGCACGGGTGGAGTTCGCCATGGTCGCGAACAAGACGTAATAGGTTGCGACGACCGTGGTCACCGTTGGATAGAAGACCCGCTCACGGTCAAACCCGGAGAACCGGGCAAAGGCGCACACCGCAAGACCGAGTACAAACCCGATCACATACTCCATGGCTGCCTCCCTATCCGCCCGAAGCGGGGCGCGGCACTACGAGTAGCTCGACGGCTTGAGCCGGATGCCGGCCGGGCCGGAAGGATGGATCTCGAGGATGCCGCCCGCGTCGGCCTGGTCGTCGTACATCGCCTCGTCGTCGATCTCGATATCGTACCAGCCGCGCGGCTTCAGGCCGAGCACGTAGACGGTATCGGGGGTGGCGTCGTCGAAGGCGAACTTCGTCGAGGCGACGACGGCCTGATTGCCAACCCGCAGCGGCTTCTCCAGCTTGCTGGTGTCAAAGACGCTGAGCTTACCCTGTTCGAAGAACTGCAGCTTGCCTTCCAGGTAGCCCAGCCATCGCGCGTCCTCGTCCCAGGTTGAGCGCAGGAAGAGGGCGCCGCCCTGGTGTTTCCTGTCGTGAAAGATGAGCGCGAGGTGCGAGTAGCTGAGGCCGGGCTGATAGGGGTTGGCCCAGAGAAACTCATAGGGCGCGCCGAGGGGACCGCGGAGGAGGAAGCGGTCCTGGATCAGCCATCCTTGGAGGAACTGCGTTTCGAGCAGGTTGGTGTCGTAGGCGACGGCGGCGAATTCGGAGGCGCGCGTGTAGGTGGCGATGCGGAGGTCGGGCTCGCCCGCGCCGGGCATCATGGGGATGCGGTATTCGTTTTCGGCGGCGGGCCAGGGGCTGGGATAGTAGCTGGTGAGAAGGAAGGCGGGAAGCGTGCGGAAGTAGGGTTCGATCGGCTCGCGAAGTTCGATGCGCAGGTTGTCGCGCACCACGTGCAGGAGCTCGTAGAGGGCAAGCATGCTCTCGCGGGCGATCGGGCGGCGGCCCTCCTGGATGGCGGGCACGATGCTCCCGCGCCACCAGACGGTGACGATTTCGGCGAGGGCTTTTTCGGAGAGCTCCGGATGCTCGCCGGCGATCGCGATGGCGGCGAAGGCGCGGTCGCGGACGGCTTCCGCGGTGACGGCCGGGCGGGCGGCGTCCTTGGCCAGGCGTGCGGTCAGGGCGGCCTTTTGGGGCGGGGTCGCGGCGGAGGCGCACCAGTCGTACACCAGGGCGGCCTGGCGAGTGTCGGCGCCGGGGTTGGTGGCGAATTCGAGGGCGCGACGGGCCGCGGCGGCGTCACCGGAGACGTGGTAGTAGAGGCCGTGGGCGAACCCTGGCTCGGGCATGGCGGCGCTGCCGGCCATGAGGGTGTGGAACTGGCGCCAACGGATGGAATCGCGCTCGCGTTCGCGTTTCAGAAGGCGCGAGCGGCGCGGATTGAGAAGAAGGCGCGGAGGATCGGAGTAGACACGAAAACTCTCGTCGTCGGCGGCGGCAGCGGCGGCGGCCAAGGTCCCGAGGAAGAGCCTGCGAAGCATCCGGTTCGATTGTGTCACACTGACACAGCGTGGCGCGCCGTGACCCAACTCCGGCCCCCGGCGATGGGTCTCAAGCTAAGAAAAGAAACAACTTACGACTGTGGCACGAGTGGTCCGACGCTTGCTACCATAGGCATCGAATTGATGAAGTGACCTTGAACCTGCCCTCTGTAGCAATCGGCGGGCGGTTGATTTGAGCGAGTACCGAAGACTCCGATAGTGCTTGCGGGAGCCAGTGGTCTTAGATTTCTGATTCGCTCTTGTCGTCCGATCGCAGGTTGCGACAGAGGGTTTTTTTTGAGGAGCGGGTCGCCTCAGCCGCATTGATACGAGCTTACCGGGATCTTGGGTTTCGGTTGCTGTCTGGCGCTTTCGTGGTGGATAAGTAGGACGCGGGCCCCACGGGAGCGGAGGTAGTGTTTGCGGGAATCACCAGACGAGCCGACGCCGGATCTCAGCCCCAGAACTGGGGCAGGGCCGCATACGTCTCCGGAGTGCTTCGTGGCCTCATCTCCGACCGGGGACGATGCGGTCTTTCCTTTTTTGGGCAGCCTTTCTTGGGCGCCCTTGACTAGGGAAGGCTGGCGCTGACCATAGGCATGGAGCGGGGCGGCAGGGCGAGATAGCCGATGGTCAACCCACTTCCGGGAGCGTTGTAGAGCAGCCCCGGATAGATGAAATCCACCCAGAAGATGGCGAGCGGAGCATCCATGTTCTGGAGTTCTTCTTTCATTCGCACCGCCAAGCCATCCGGACCCGCCCACCACCAAACGCCGTCGCTTGCCTGCCAGACGAGGAGCGCGCCGCCGCGCTGATCCACGCGCACCACGGCGTTCCGGATTTCGCTGGGTGAATCCCATCGGAGGGTAACCGAAGGGTTTCTGGCGAACTGTCCGGCCGGTGTCACACTCCAGGAACGAAGCTGGTAGCGCAGGGGCTCATCGGGCTCGTCGGTGAGGCCGGCGCCGAGAGCGGCGCCATCGGCGCGAAGGGCGAAATCCTGGGCGATCATCGTCCCGCGGAAAGCGGTCACCAGTTGGGGAGCGGGAACCGGTTCGCCGCCCCGCCACACGCTCAGTCCGAACAAGGCGGCGGGCTTGCCGGCAGGATCGGCGGTGCGCCAGAGAAAGACGGTCCTTCGCAAGTCGTCGGGACCGTGAACCGAAAGGCCCAGCGCGGGAACGGGGCCGGGCTGGACGGCGGAGTTCAGGGGGGCATCCGGGCGGCCGAGCGGCGCGCTCATCAACTCCCAGGAGTCACCCCGCTCGCGGATCAGGAGCGCGTCGGCGCCGCTGGTGGTTTGAAACAGGGGCGGGACGATCCGGAAGCCTTCGGCGGGCAAATCGGCTGCCAGCGGCTGAGAGGCACCGCGCGCGTGGGAGTAACCGCGGAGGCGATCGCCTTCGACCCATGCGGCGACCTGGGAAGGCGCGCTACGCATCGCCGGGACGGCGAGAACCGGCCGCGCACCGGCGGGAACGGGACCGAGCGGGAGGCTGTTGCCGAGCGTGGCCGGCGCCAGCCCGAGGACGGAGGTCAACCAGAGATTCGAAGAGCCGCCGGAGGGGGCTTCCGTCCACAGGGCGTACACCTGGGAAGCGTCCAGAATCCCGGAGCCGGTGGCGAGCACGAGGTGAGCGGGCGGGGCGGGCTCGATTTCGATCCGGACGGGCGGCGAATCCAGGTAGACCGGCTCGCCCTCACGGAACCAGTGATAGCGGGCCACGACGTCAAACACACCCGCCTGGGGGAACGGGAAGCGGGAGGCGGAATGGATCAGGTTCTCGAGCGTGGACCCCGAGGGCACCTTCTGCTCGGGACGCTCGGCCCAGACCTCGGCGGGCTCACCGAAAGTGAACTGGCGCCGCCCTTGCACGTCGGTGAGCACCATCGCCGGGTCGCCGCCCTTGACCTGGTAATTGCAGAATTCGAGGTCTTCGTCGCCCTGGTTCTCCAGGCGGCACCGCGCGACGATGGGTTCGGTCCACTTGATCTTTGCGCGATCGAAACGAACGCTGGCATGGGTCATGGGAGTCCGTACATATCTTTGATCTGCCGGTCGGTTTGGGGTTGGGAGCAGCCTCGCAATGACAGCAGGCACTCCCCGCACAGGTCCCCGTAGCAGCCCGAATAGCTCATCACGCACACGCACTGATCGGCGGTGGGCTTCTGCCAGGGATCGTTTACCGCCCGCTGGTGGGCGTCCACCAGGCTGGCGCCCGCCGGCATCTGATGCGCGAGCCCCAGCACATGACCGAATTCGTGAAGGGCATTTCCCGTGTTGGGGTAGATGCGGAAGACGCCGTGGTAGACGCTCTCGGTATGCGAGATGTAGAAGCCGCGCGAGCCGGTGCCGTAGCCGCTGGTGATGGTGGAAGTGCCGGTCATGTAGCCGGCGCGTGCCTCCGTGTTGTCGCCTCGCGGGATCTGGACGATGGTGAACCCAGGCAAGGATCCACCGCCGCACAGGTACTCCATCATCGCCTCCACGAAGAACTGGAGACCGACTGTCATCTTCTGCTTGTCGTCATTGGCGACGAGATCGAACGGAGCGTATACTCCCGCCAGCGCGGGGTCATTCGCAATCAGCTCGTTGTAATGGGAGAAGACCCGCATGTTGAACAGGAAGGGCGACGTGGCGTCGACCCGCGGAGTCACCTTCGGGAAGCCGAACAAGGTGTCCCAGTGCACGTCCTGATAGCCCTGCGCAGACCACCACCGCTCCAGCGCGTTGCGCGCGAATTCCATGGCGTCGAGGCGTTCCTGGTTACCCAGCACGGATTTGCTGGGCGCGTCCGCGATCCACTCACAATAGCCCCAGGCGAATTGCGTGGTGAACGGCGTCGGCGAAACGGCCAGCGGCCGGTACATCAGTTGCTCCCCGCGTTCGTTGATCTTCAGCAAATCGCCGGGATTCAAGGGTTGATAGACGCGCGCTTCGGTGGCGAGGCCGGGAAACACGGCGAGGTCGATCATCGGGCTGTTGAGGCCCATCATCTGGAACTCGTGGTGGCCGGGCGGATACTTGCCCTTTTCCAGGATCGTACTGAGCCACGGACTGGGAGCGGTTCCCGCAGCCCACGGATTGGGCATTTGATAGTAGCGGTACAGGCGGAGATTGCGCCAAACCACGAGCGTTCCACACTTGGCTTCCGGCTCGTGCACCGGCCCGTTGGATTCGCGGAGAAGCCAATCGGGATCGATGTAGGCGCGCAGCTTGTAACGGTCGCCGCCGCAACGCGAGGGATCCATCAACACGCCGGCGAAGCCCTTGTCATTGGTCTTGCATTCGGAGGCGTGCGGGTTGCGGCCCGTGTCGGCGGGCATGGTGGCCAGGGCGAGCGTTCCGAAGTCCTTCTTCGCATCGGCGCGTTTTGTGTGGAAGCCGTCAATCGGCGCCGCGGGTTGGCCGAGCACGGCCTTGATGCCGTCGGCGTGGCCGAGTTTGCCGCCACGCTCGTGCCAGACGTTGTCCTTCTGCGGGTCAGTGGGGGCGGCTCTGCCGGCCCAACCCGTGTAGAGGTCAGTGACGTACTTGCGTTGTGCGCCGGTGATCTCGGCCAGCCGAGTGGAGGCGGCGGCTCGCTGTTGCAGGAGGAAGTCGACGCGGCCCAACAAGTTCTTCTGAGCAGTCTTGGCCCGGACGCGAGGGTAGGGCGTGTCGGCCTGGGCGGTCCACCAGGCTGAGACTCTGGGCCAGGAGAGGCTATTGACAGCCCCCCAGGTGCGAAGCCAAGCGATGCACTGCTGCTTGGCGTGATCGACCGGGCTTGGGTGCGCCGGAACCAGCGCCACCGTGTTCGCCATCGCTTTCAGCACCAGCTTCCAGACCGCTTCCCACTCTGCCACTTCCAGCGGCGCTAAGCCGACCGCCATCTTGGAGGGCATGACCGCCGGCGGGTTCGCCAGGTCCGGGATCTTATCGAAGATCTTGCCGAGCTTGGAGATCACGAGGTCGGGCCCTTGAATCAGCCGCGGATACGGAGTCACGGCTATGCCGTCCCACCAATCCTGCACAGCCGCCCAGGGGACGTCGACGTCGTAGCCACCGGTGGTCCACGTGGTGATCCAGGTTTGGGCCTGCGCCTTAGCCAAGACATCGTCGTTGGTGGCGTCCCAGGCTTTGTGAACCAGTGTCCAGAGGCCCTTCCACTCGGACTCGTCAAGGCCACCGTTGAACTGGTTCTGGATGGGGAACGAATCGATCTGCCACCACACGCCGTCGGTGTCGTAGTTCATGACCTTGTCGGGCAGCGGAGGGGCGACGAAGGCCGTGCCGACGGGGTCGTCGGGCGCGATCAACTGGAAGAGAACCGGAACGTCCTCGGCCGGGCTCGTGCTCCCGTCCGGCCATTCGGCCTGGACTTCGGCAATCAGCGGAATCTTGCCGAGCGACGCGTTCTTCTCGCGAACGCGGTCTTCGATCTCGTTGCGGCGATAGCCGATCTGGAACTGGTAATTCGCGGGCACAACCGAAGCAGTGGAGTTGTTGCAGTAATGGTCGCCGGCGTTGAGCCCGGTCACGGGCGACTTAGTGGTCGCATACCCGCCCGGAATCCGAATGGCGGCGAAGGCGCCGTCGGCGGGGAGTTGGGACTCGGCGAACACCTGGCCCGAGGTTGGGAAAGAAGCGGCAATGACGTTGCCAGCGGCCTCGTCCTTCAGCCTTGTAACAGCCGCCACGTCGTCCACGAGGTTGTGCACTTCCTTGTAGTAATCCCAGCAAGCGTGGGCGTGTCCTTCGACCGTGGACGGGCCGGCGCCCGCGGTGGCGATGGACGGGTGGTCGAGCGGCGTGTAGAGGTAGCCCAAGGCCTGCAGGCGCTCCCGGACGCCGGGGTCGGTCCAGGGCTTTGCGGCGCCCGTGACGGGGGTGAAGAGCGCGTCGATCTCTCCGAGCTTCAGCTTGAGGCGGTAGAGCGGCTGGGGAACCAGGATGGTGACGGTCTCATCGCCGTTCGGCGCAAGCTGCCGCACCGGCTGGGGGAGGCTGCATTTGTACTTCTTGGCGTCGGCGGCAGCGAGGACGGCGGTGACCTTGTACGAGCCGGGGCTTCGGGTTTCGAAATCCGCCAGGCCATTCACGTCCGTCGGTTTCGAATCCTGAACGCCGTTGCATTCGATGGTGACCGTGGCGTTCTCGAAGAGCTTCGTGCCGGGGGCTTCCTCCTTGACGATCACCTTGAGCTTGCCGCGCCTGGTGAGCACGAACTGCACGTACGTGATCTCGCCGCTCACCACCGTCACGTCTTCGCTCATCGCGGCCGGCGGGTCGTAGATCTTGGCCAGATCGGGCGTCAAGTTTTCGAGGGCGACGGTGTACCCGTGAGGGCCCAAGGGATCCCAACGCGCCATGCCCGAGGGCTCGGTAGGCTTGCCGGCCTGGCCGGAAACGGTGACCGGAATGCCGGACAGGTCAACGACGGCATCGTCGATCACGTGGACCCAAAGCGCGCCCATCGTCAACCCGCACGGGAGGACGGCGGCGCCCACTAATACGGGGGTCCGCCCGCAGGTACAGGTGAGCGGGTTTCCACAGAAGACACACAGCGGCATTCAGCTCCTCCGTGAGGCGGCGGCGACGATGCGGCGGCCACCGGTGGCGGCTTCCATTCGCTCCCGCAGGGCGGCGACCTTTACCTCGCCGGGCAGCGAGGGCTTAGCGAGCATCTTCCAGGCCCATGCCTTGTCGGGCGAGCGCGAGAACTCCGTGCCGAAGCGGATCATCAGCTCCGCCAGCACGGCAATGCCGCCCTGGTGGACAACGCCATGCGTGCGACCGGTCTCGACGGCCTTTTCCACCAGCGCCAGCACGCCGGCTTCGCCCAATTCGGCGCTTTCCTGGGGATGCTCGGCGGTGAGGAAGGCCGCGAGGTTCCGGCTGAAGCTGTCCTCCAGAGAGCCGCGAAACGCGGCCATCTGCTCGTTCCGAATGATCAGCACGAAGTGAGAATACCAGCTTTCCAAGGTGGGGGCGGGGACCGGCGCGGAGCGGGCCGAACCGCGGCACGTGAAATCGCATTACTCTGGAAACATGCGCCTGACCGCACTCGCCGCGCTGCTGGCTCTCGCCCTTCCGGCGTGGCCGCAGAAGTTCGACGTCAAAACCACCACGCTTGCCAACGGGATGAAGGTCCTGGTTCATGAGGACCGGGACATTCCGAACGTGGCGATGTACCTTTTCTACAAGATTGGTTCGCGCAACGAGCGCCCGGGGATCACCGGCATCTCCCATTACTTCGAGCACATGATGTTCAACGGCGCGGCCAAGTACGGTCCCAAACAGTTTGACATCGTCATGGAGAAGAACGGGGGCAACAACAACGCGTACACGACGCGCGACCTCACGGTGTATACGAACTGGTTCCCGCGCACCATGCTGGAGCTGATGTTCGACATGGAGGCGGACCGCATCCGCGACCTGGCCTTCGATCCGAAGATTGTCGAAAGCGAGCGCGGCGTGGTGTACTCCGAGCGCCGTTCGAACGTGGACAACAGCCCGTTCGGCACCCTGTTCGAACAGCTTTACGCGAACGCGTACCTGGCGCATCCTTACTCATGGCCGGTGGTGGGGTGGTCTTCGGATATCGAGGCCTGGTCGATGGACGATCTGAAGAGCTGGTTCAAGATGGGTTACGCACCGAATAACTGTGTGCTGGTGGTGGTGGGCGATGCCGGTTCGGACGAGGTTTTCGGCCTCGCGAAAAAGTATCTGGAGCCGATTCCGAAACAGGACCCGCCGCCGGCGGTGCGCACCAAGGAACCGGAGCAGTTGGGCGAACGCCGCGTGGTGATCCGCCGGCCGGCGCAGCTTCCGATCCAGTTCATTGCCTACCACGGCGTGCCCTCCACCGATCCCGACTACCTGCCGCTGCAGGTGATGCTGAACATTCTGCAGTCCGGCCGGAGTTCGCGCCTGTACAGCCGGATGGTGGAGAAGGAGCAGCTCGCGCTGAGCGTGGGCGGAGGCGTGAACCCGTCGCTCGATCCGGGCCTCATTCAGTTCAACATGCAGCCGCGCGCCGGCGTGGACACGGCGGCGGCGGAGAGAGCGCTCTACGAGGAGTTGGAGAAGATGAGATCGGCGGAGGCGACGGGGGCGGAGATCACCAAGGCGAAAAACCAGATTCTGGCGCAATTGTATCAGCAGACCAAGTCCATCTCGGGCCGGGCGAATTTGCTCGGCACGTACGAGATTTACTTCGGCGGGCATCAGGAACTGGCCAACGCCGAAGCGCGCCTGGACAAAGTGACAGCCGCCGACATCCAGCGTGTGGCCGCGAAGTATCTCAACCCGAACCGCCGTACGGTGGCGACGCTGATTCCGGAGAAACGCTAGTGAAGACCGCACTTGTGCTGGTACTGGCCTCCACGGCCGCTCTTGCGCAGCAGGTAAAGCTGCCGCCATTCACGCGAGCCGCCCTGCCCAACGGCGGCACGCTGCTGTTGATGCCCCGCAAGGACGCTCCACTGGTGACGCTGCGGGCGGCCTTCCGCGGGGGGGCCGAAGCGGCGGACCCGGCCAAGGCGGGCCTGGCTCCGTTGGCCGCCGAGTTGCTTCGCCGCGGCACGGCGTCGCGCTCAAGCGAGCGGTTCTCAGAGGAACTGGACGCTCTGGGCGCGTCGTTCAACGCCTACGCCAACCGCCAGTCGCTGGTGGTAGAGATGGAGTTTCTGACCCGGGCTACGGGTCCGGCAATGGCCCTGTTCACGGACGCGATCCTCAATCCGACCTTCCCCGAAGACGAATTGAAGAAGGCGCTGGCGCAGCGGATCGATCGCGCCAAGGCGGCCAAGGACAACCCGGGCGCGGCGATCAACGGCTTCCACGAGTCCTTTTTCTTCGGGCCGGATCACGATTACGGCCGGCCGCTGAACGGCGATGAGACCACGCTCGCCAGGATCGTGCGCGCCGACGTGCTCGACTTCCACAAGCGCAGCTTCACGGGCGCGAACCTGGTTCTCATCGCGGCGGGCGACTTCGATCCGAAGGCGCTGGGCGCGGAGTTGGAGAAGCAATTCGGCACGCTGCCCAAGGGCACGGCCCACGTCTGGAAGAAGGACACGCCGCCCGCTCGGGCATCGCAAAATCGCCTGCTGCTGGTGGACAAGCCGGATGCCACGCAGACCTATTTCCAGATCAGCCAGCCGGGCATCACGCGCACCGATCCCAACTGGCCCGCGCTCTGGCTGCTGAACACGCTGTTCGGCGGGCGCTTCACGTCGATGCTGAACGACGAGCTGCGGGTGAACAGCGGCCTGACCTACGGAGCCAATTCGATCCTCATGCGGGAGCGGCGCACGGGCCGCATCAGCATCACCACCTACACCCGGACGGACACCACGGAGAAGGCCATCGACCTCGCGCTGGACATCCTGAAGCGGCTGGGTGAGAAGGGCATCACGGCGGATCAACTGGCGTCGGCGAAGGCGTACCTGAAGGGGACGTTCCCGCCGCGCTCGCTCGAAACGGCGGACCAGTTGGCCGAGGTGCTGGAGGACCTGGAGCTCTACGGCTTGAACCGCGGCGAGATCGACGACCTGTTCTCGCGGCTGGATGCGGTGACGCTCGAACAGGCCAACGCGGCGGCGAAGAAGTACTACCAGTCGCAAGGCCTGGTGTTCACCTTGCTGGGCAACGCGGCCAAGATTCGGGAGGCGGCGAAGAAGTACGCTCCATCGATCACCGAAGTCTCCGTGACCTCGCCGGGCTACGGGATCCCAGCGAAGCCGTAGCGGCCGGGCATGCCCGAACTGCCTGAGGTGGAAGCGGTGTGCCGGCGGATCGCGCCGGCGATTCTGGGTGCGGAGATCGCCGCCGCCAAGGTCGTTCGCCCGCGGATCGCCCGGCCGCAACGGCCCTCGGCGATCGAGCGGAAGCTCTCGCAGCGGCGCGTGGAAGCCGTGGCGCGGCGCGCCAAGCACATCCTGATCCACCTGGACGGGGGCCTGACGCTGGTGGTCCACCTGGGGATGACGGGCAACCTCTTCGTGGTCCCCGACGCGCGGTTCCGGCCGGTGGCCACGCGCTTCTACGCCACCCTGAGCGACGGGCGCGGGCTGCTGTTGGAGGACTCTCGGATGTTCGGCAAGGTCTCGCTGTACCCGAGCGCGGGTCTGGGAGAGCGCCTCCCGCCGCTGGGCCCGGAGCCGCTCGACCCGGCGTTCACACCGGAGGTCCTGGCCGCCCTGGCGTCGCGGACGCGCCAGCCGGCCAAGCTGTTCCTCATGGACCAGCGCCGCGTGGCCGGGCTGGGCAACATCTACGCGGCCGAAGCGCTGTTTGAAGCGAAGATCGACCCCCGCACCGCCACCAATCGCCTAGGACTCACCCGCATCCGCCGCCTCCACGCGGCGATTGTTGGAGTTTTGGACAGCGCGGTACAATCGTGTGTACTCGCGTATGCCACCCCCGGCCGGTTTGTCGAGGGCGAAGCATACCCGGTCGCGGTCTATGGTCGGGAGGGCGAGCCCTGCCGGACGTGCGGCGCCCGGATCCGCCGCATCGAGCAGGGCGCACGCTCCACATACTTCTGCCCGCGGTGCCAGAAACGGTAGCAACCCATGACCACCTCCCCCGGTATCCTCTCAAAAGCGCTGGAGTTTCGCGAACGCCTGGAAAAGGGCATCCTGGTCGCCGACGGCGCGATGGGCACGATGCTCTACGGCAAGGGCATCTTCATCAACCGATGCTTCGATGAGCTCAACATATCGTCTCCCCAGATGGTTCGAGAGATCCACCAGGAGTACGTGAAGGTTGGCGCAGAAATCATTGAAACGAATACCTATGGAGCCAGCCGTCCACGGCTCGCCGCCTTCGGTCTGGCGGAGAAACTGAAAGACATTAACGCCGCCGGAGTGAAGTTGGCGCGCGAGGCGGCCGGGGAGAAGGCGTTTGTGGCGGGGGCGATCGGTCCGCTGGGCGTCGCCATCGAACCCCTCGGCCCGACGTCGTTCGAAGAGGCCCGGGGCCACTTCCGGGAGCAGGCGGAAGCGCTGCTCGAAGCGGGGATCGACCTGGTCGTGATCGAGACCATCTCGAATCTTCATGAGGTTCGGGAAGCGATCCTGGCCGCCCGGGAAGCCGCCGGCAAGGACATGGTGATTGTCGCCCACGTCACCATCGACGACTACGGCAACATGGCCGACGGCACGGACACGCAGACCTTCACGCAAGCCCTAAACGAACTGCCCGCCGATGTCATCGGACTGAACTGCTCAGTGGGCCCGAAGGTGATGCTGGAGACCATTGAGAAGATGGTCAAGATCTCCCGCAAGCCGTTGAGCGCGATGCCCAACGCGGGGCAGCCGGCGTTCGTCGAGGGCCGGCAGATCTACCTCTGTTCACCGGAGTACATGTCGCAGTACGTGCGCCGGTTCATGTGGGAAGGCGTCAAGATCGTCGGCGGCTGCTGCGGCACGACGCCGGAGCACATCAAACTGATCACCTCGGAGGCGCGCTCGCTCCAACCGCTGCAGCGGAAGCTGGCGGTAACGGTGGAGGAGCCCAAGACCAAGGCCAAGGCGATGGAGAAGGCGCCGGTCGGGGCGAAATCGAAGCTGGGCGCGAAACTAGCCAAGGGCGAGTTCGTCTCCTTTGTCGAGATCCTGCCTCCGCGGGGTGTCGACGCTTCGAAGGAGATCTCCGGGGCGGCGCTGTGCGCGCGGCATGGAATCGACTGCATCAACGTGCCGGATGGCCCGCGGGCGAGCGCGCGCCTGAGCGCGCAAGTGACGTGCCAGCTCATCCAGCGTGACGCTGGCATTGAAGCAGTACTTCACTTTTGCTGTCGTGACCGCAACATTCTAGGGATCCAATCGGAATTGCTGGGCGCCCACGCAGCGGGAGTTCGGAATCTGATTTGCATCACCGGGGATCCGCCCCGGATGGGCACCTACCCGGATGCAACCGCCGTCTTCGATGTTGACGCTATCGGATTGACAAATATAGTCAATAACCTGAATCATGGGCTCGACATCGGGGGCAATCCGATGGGTTCCCAGACCAGCCTGTTGCTGGGAGTGGGCGCGAATCCGGGCGCACTGAACCTGGACGAGGAACTCCGCCGCTTCGAATGGAAGGTTCAGGCCGGAGCCGAGTATGTGGTTACGCAGCCTGTATTTGACCTTGAATTGTTGGAGCAGTTCTTGAAGCGGACAGAGCAGTTTCAGATCCCTTTTGTCGCCGGAATCTGGCCCCTGACCAGCTACCGGAACGCCGAATTCATGGTTAACGAGCTGCGGGTGCCGGTGCCGGAAAAGTACATGGCGCGGATGCGGAACGCGGACTCGGCGGAGAAGGCCCGTGCCGAGGGCATCGCCATCGCCCGGGAGATGGTGGAGCAGGTGCAGCCGATGGTGCGGGGCGTGCAGCTCAGCGCGCCGTTCGGGCGGTACGACATGGCGATCCAGGTGGCGGAGGCGATTCGGCGGGTGTAAGGGGCTTGCCGTCCGCCTTCCAGAGGAGCATAGTGCGGGGAGGAGGTAACGGCCATGTCGCTGTTCCCAACCAGAGTCCCCGCCGCCTACCTGTTCGCGGCGGGCGCCGTGATCGTCGCCTGGGGCGCTTTGGGCCTGTACGCGGGTGCGCAAGAAGGCCTCAGCGGCGGGCTCTACGGGCCGGATTACCTGGCCGAGCAGGTCCCGCCCGGCACGGGCCTGCAGCCGGGCGACCGTGTGATCAGCGTGGAGGGGATTCCGGTGGAGCGCCTCGGGATGGAATCCCGCTGGCCCGGCGCGCTGCGGCCGCGCGCGGGCGAATCGCGCCGCTTCGTCGTCGACCGCAAGGGCGCGCGGATTCCCTTGGACGTGGTCTTCCCCGCCCCGTCGCGAGCCGCGATGGAGACGCGTTTGGGGGCCGCGTTGTTCGGTGTCGCATTCCTGCTCACCGGGCTGTGGGCCTATCTCGGCCCGGCCACGCACGCCACGTCGCTGTTCGCGGCGGCGGGCCTGTCGGTGGGCCTCTCGGCGAGCCTCGGCCTGGGTCCTCACCTGGGCTCCTGGAGCGGCGTCCCGTCGCACCTGAGCACCACGTGCCTGGTTGTGGCCGCGGCCGTGATGCTTGAGTTCTTCCTGGTGTACCCCAAGCCGCGGGACGACGCGGCCCGAGCAGGTTTGCGCTGGGTGATTTACCTGCCGTGCGCCGTCCTGATCGCCGCCTTCGCAACGGAACTCGCGGTGCACCCGGCGCTCTATCACAAGGTCGGGTGGCTGCCCGACCTGCTGGTGCTCGGCTATGCCGCGCTGGCCGTGGCCGCGGTGGCCCACACGCTCTACCGCACGGCGCGGCACGAGCTGCTGGCGTCCGGCATGTACCTCATCGCCGTGGGACACCTATTGACGATCTTCGCGATGATCGCCGCCGCCGCCTTCGGCGCGCCCGCCTGGACCTACGGCGCCGCCGCGCTGCCCGCGCCGCTGGCGGTGGCGCTGGCGATTAGCCGACAGATCGCGATGGCGAGCGCCCAGCCCGCGCCGGGCGGCGCGCGGGGATGATCGATCTACGAGATGCCGAGGATCCGGCGGTTCCGTCCGGCGTCCGTGGCCGCGCCGGCGAAGTCGTCGAACGCCTTCGACGGCACGTCGATGAGCTGCGATTGGATGAACGGCGCGCCCTCGGCCGCGCCCTGCGCCGCGTCCTTGAAGCAGCACTCCCATTCGAGCACCGCCCAGCTCTGGTAACCCACCGCGGTCAGCCGCGAGAAGACCTGCTTGAAGTCCACCTGGCCGTCGCCTAGGGAGCGGAACCGCCCGGCGCGCTGCTGCCAGCCGGCGTAGCCCGAATAGACGCCCTGCTTGGCGCTCGGCCGGAACTCGGCGTCCTTCACATGGAACGCCTTGATGCGCGGGCCGTAGGCGTCGATGAAGCCGACGTAGTCCAGGCACTGCAGGATGAAGTGCGAGGGATCGTAATTGATGGCCACGCGCGGGTGGCCGCCCATGGCGTCGAGGAAACGCTCGAAGGTTTCGCCGTCGTAGAGGTCTTCGCCGGGGTGGAGTTCGTAGGCGAGGTCGACGCCGTACTGGTCGGCGCAATCGTAAATCGGCTTCCAGCGGCGCGCCAGTTCGGCGAAGCCTTCTTCCACCAGGCCCGCCGGCCGCTGCGGCCACGGATAGAGGAACGGCCAGAGCAGCGCGCCGGAGAAGGTCGGGCTGACCGGGAGGCCGAGGTTCGCCGACGCCTGGATGACGTACTTCATTTGCTGCGTGGCCCACTCGCTGCGGGCCTTCGGATTCCCGCGCACTTCAGGCGCGGCGAAGGCGTCGAAGAGATCGTCGTAGGCCGGATGCGAGGCCACTAACTGGCCTTGTAAGTGGGACGCCAGCTCGGTGATGGCGAGGCCGTTGGTCTGCCCTTTCAAGTCGTCGCAGTAGGTCTTCGACCCGGCGGCTTTCTGGATGTCGATGACGCGCCCGTCCCAGGAGGGGATCTGCACGCCGATATAGCCGAGCGACTTCGCCCAGGCCGTGATGTTCGGCAGGGTGTTGAAGGGTGCGGCGTCGCCCATGAATTGGGCCAGGAAGATGGCGGGACCTTTGATCTGTGACATGGTTTGGAGAACTCCTCGGATATCGTATGACACAGCAACCGGGTTGCGCCATCCCCAAGCGCGAGCTACACTTGGGGCTTCAAGCTCCGTGGCAACTGACCTCATCGAGATCGACCCCGAGCAACCCTCGCCCGAAGCCATCGAACGCGCCGCCGCCGCGCTCCGGCGCGGCGAAGTGGTGGCCATCCCCAGCGATGCGCTCTACACGCTCGTCGCCGACCCCTTCAACCTGGCCGCGGTGGGCCGCGTCTTCCACGCCAAGGGACGCGAGGCCCAGCGCTCGCTGCCCCTGCTGGTGTCCGACGTGATGGCCGAAGAGTTGGTGCGCGATCTGAGTTCCCGCTTCTACATGCTGGCCCGGCGCTTCTGGCCGGGCCCGCTGACGATCATCGTCCCGGCCAGTTCGCGCGTGCCGCTCAAGGTCACCGGCAACACGGGCCGCCTGGGCGTGCGGCAGTCGAAGTCGCCCGTGGCGAACGCGTTGCTCGAGTGGCTCCAGCAGCCGCTCATCGCCACCTCGGCGAACATCTCCGGCATGCCCACCTGCCGCTCCGGCATCGAGACCTTCGGCATGATGGACGGCCGGGTGAACCTGGTCCTCGACGGAGGGCTCTCGGCGGGCGGCGGCTCCACCACGGTGGACATCACCGAACCCTACTGGCGAATGATCAAGGAAGGCTCAATCTCCGAGAAAGAGATCGCCGAAGCACTGAAGACGCGCTAGCGGCGTTCCTTCCCTGCGTGCCAGGACGGCACGGCTAAGCACCCCCACATCCCCTCCACCGGGCCGGCGATCTTCACTTTCCCAAAAGAAAGTTCCTCGTTCTTTGTAACAGCCGCAAACCCATTCCCGAATGTATACAGTGAGGGCCCTTTTCTGCGAAGAAGGCGCGCGGCGGGGCTGGGGTTAGGTAAGACGCCTTCGCGGAGGGAAATGGATCCATGCGATTGACTCTTTGTTCCGGCGCTCTGCTCGCCGTTTTGGGTTGTCTGCCCCTGGCGGCCAACTCGGTTTCCTTTACCATTACGAACCTCGGCGTGCTGCCGGGATCGGACTTCTCGGAAGCGTTAGCGGTCAATAATGCGGGCCAAGTAGCGGGTAGGCTCTCCCGCGCGAACAGCGACCGCGCGTTTCTGTGGGATGGCACGCAGATGATCGACTTGGGCCTGGGCATGGCAACGGGGATCAACGATCAGGCCCAGGTGGTGGGCATGAGCCGAGCATCTGGCGTGAATCAGGCCTTTCTTTACTCCGCAGGGGTCCGTACGGACCTGCCCCTGGTCGGCGGCACAACTGGCAACGAGGCGACTGACATCAACAACGCCGGGGTGGTCACTGGTCTCGTAGCAGGTTTCCCGCCTCGTGCCGTCACATGGTCCAACGGCCAGGGCTCGCTCCTGGAGCCGAACAACACTGGCGAAGCGAGGGCCGTCAATGAGGCGGGAACCGTTGTCGGCAGTTCGTTTCTCGATGCCGCTGTCTTCAGCAACGGGTCAATCAACCTTCTGGCCGGCCTCCCTGGGTCGTTTCGAAGCCAGGCCAACGCCATCAGCGAGAGTGGGCTGATTGCCGGGTATTCAAACGTGAATTCCGCTTCCAGAGCGGTGCTCTGGGACGGCGCGAATGCGCCTCTGGACCTGGGTTTTCTTCCTGGTGCGAATTTCGCGGTCGCTAACGGCGTGAATAGCGCGGGATGGGTTGTGGGATTCCAGGTTACGACGATGGGGCGAGCGTTTCTTTACCGGAACGGGCAGTTGCTGGACCTCAATAGCTTTCTGCCTGCCAACTCCGGCTGGGTTCTCAGTGAGGCCTTCGCGGTCAGCGAAGCCGGGCACATCGTCGGCTATGGCCAGTTCAACGGGCTGGGCAAGCGCGCGTTTCTGCTGACTCCGGACCAGTTGCTGACCGTGGTTCCGGAGCCCTCCACCTATGCTGCTCTCACTGGGCTGGGGCTGGCCGCCTTCGCCTGGGCGCGGCGGCGCCGGGTCTCGCGATAGCGGCCTGTCCCCGCGGACAGATGGTTGCTCGATTTGCTTGGACATCCCGGGCGCGTCCGCGGCGACGCGCCCGGTAGCTTTCGTCCGCCGGCATACCGGCCGGCATACCGGATCGAACTCTACAAACGGGAGCAAAACACTATGCGCATCGTCCTTCCGGCTCTCACTCTGCTTTTACTGGCTGCCTGCTCGGGCGGTCCGGAGCGCTCATTGGAGCGCGGCAAAGCTCTTTTTGCTGAAGGCAAATTTGAAGACGCAGCCATTGAATATCGCAAGGCGATGCAGAAGAACCCGCAGTCCGGCGCGGCCTTCTACGGGCTGGCGCAGGCCAGCTTGAAACTGGGCCGGCTGCAGGACGCCTATCCCGCACTGGTGCGGGCCAACGAGTTGATGCCGGCGGACGCCGCCATTCGCATTGAACTGGCGGAGGCGACATTGTCGGGTTACCTGGCATCGCCGGACCGGCCGGCGGTGCTCTATGAGCGCGTGCGGAAGCTGGCCGCGGAGGAACTTGCAGCGCATCCGAACTCCGCGCAGGGCCTGCGATTTCAGGCGTATCTGTTGCTGCTGGACAGCAAGCCGCTGGAGGCGGTTCCGGTGTTCGAACGGGCGGTCGCGGCCGATCCCAAGCTGGCCCCCGCGGCGGCGGGGCTGGCGGAAGCGTACTTACGCGGAGGGAAGGCGGAGGAGGGACAACGCGCGGCGCGGCAGGCCGTGGAGGGCCACCCGGGGTACGCGCCGGCGTACGATCTGCTGTACGGTGCGCTGCTGGCGGCGGGCCGGACCGCGGAGGCCGAAGAGGTGATCCGGCTGCGGGCGCGCAACAACCCGAAAGACGCCACCCCCCTTCTGCAATTGGCCGGACATCAGCTTGCGCAGCGGAAGCCGGCGGAGGCGGCGGCGACGCTCGAGGGTCTACTGGCGCGGCGTGTGGAGTTCCCGGAGGCGGCGCTGCGGGTCGGGCTGTTCTACGCTAACACGGGCAACCTGCAAGCGGCGGCGAAGGCCTACCGGACGGGGATCGACAGCGACTCCGATACGAAGCGTCAGACGGAGTGCCGGCGGCGGCTGGCGGGTGTGTTTCTGCAGCAGGGCAAGATGGCGGAAGCCGAGACGCTGCTCGACCAGGCAATTCAGGCGGAGCCGAGGCATTCGCCGGCGCAGATTACCCGGGTGCGCCTGCTACTGGCCAGCAGCGAACAGGCCAAGCGGGAGCGCGGCCGGGCGCAGGTGCCCGAGCTGATTCAGCAGTTCCCCAACGACTTTGAATTGCGAATGTTGCAGGGCGGTCTACTGGAGTCAAGCGGCAATGCTGCCGGGGCGCGGTTGCAGTACAGCGAAGCGGCGCGGCTGGAGCCGGGAGCCATCACGCCGCCGCTGGCGTTGGCCGGGCTCGCGCGGCAGAGCCGCGACGGGGCGGCGCTGCTGCGGCATGCCGACGCGGCGCTCGCCCTGCACCCGCAGAGCGCCTACGCGCGATACTTGCGCATTGTGGGCCTGCGGGCTCTTGGGGAGAATTCGCTGGCGCGGATCGAAACGGCAAAGCTGGTAAGGGAATACCCGAACTCGATGGACGCGCGGCTGCAGTTGGCCGCCATTGCGATGGACGAAAGACGATTCGCGGACGCGGAGCGGGAGCTGCGGCAGATGTACCGGCCCGGGCAGGCAGACCTGCGGCCGCTGGAGGCGCTGATCGATTTGCAACTGATGCAGGGGCTTACCGAATCGGCTGCCAAGTTCGCGGCCGCCGCGTTGAGCGCGAAGGCAGACTCGGTGCCCGCGGCGCTGCTGGTGGCCCGTACCGCGATCGCGGCCGGCCGCCCGCAACAGGCCGAGACGCAGATCATCGCGCTGGCGGAGCGCTTTCCGAATGCGCCGTCGTTGCGCGCGGCGCTGGCGGATGTGAAGCGGCTGCGCGGGGAGCTTGACGGGGCGCGCGCGGCACTGGAGAAGGTACGCGCGCTGGCGCCGGACTACCCAGGCCTCGACGCCACGCTGGCTTCAGTGGAAGAGCAGGCGGGGCGGTTGCCGGAGGCTCTGGCGCTTTACCGCAAAGCGTTGGCCCGCGACCAGGAGAACCCGCTGGTGGCCAACAACGCCGCCTACCTGATCGGGGAGACGGGCGGGGATTTGAACGAAGCGGTGAACCTGGTGCAGAGCGGGCTCCGCCGCCTGCCCCGGCACCCGGCACTGCGCGACACGCTGGCCGGGCTGCGCCTGAAGCAGGGACAGACCGCCGAAGCCCAGCGGCTTCTGGAGCCTCTAGTGAAGGAGTATCCGGCTAATGCCGCCTATCGCTACCGCCTGGGCGCTGCTCTGGCAGCAAAAGGGGACCGCGCCGCGGCACGCGCTGAACTGACCACGGCGCTGGCGGCCCAACCGAGTCCGGCTACGGCCAGCGCCATTCGATCTCTGCTGGCCAAGACCGCCGAGTAGGCGCGCTGCGTCATAACGCTGCCACGAAAGCGCTGTACCATCGGGTACATCGAGGTCTCGCATACGATGTTCTCCCGACTGCTGCGCGCGTGCGCTGCCCTGTCTCTCGCCTCCGCCTTGGCAATGGCGCAGGAGCCGATCGGCAACATCGCCGGCACCGGTTTGTATCTGGCGCCGGCGCTGCCAGCCGGGGAATACGATGTGCGGGCCCAGTTAACGACCGCAGTCGACCGTCAACTGACCGTGGGCACGCTCACCGAGGTGGTTACGGTTACCGGAGCGGCTTCGCAGATTGCCTATGACAGCCACAAGATCGACGGCGTCATCTCCTCAGTGAACTTCGACCTTTCGACAGGCATCGCCGCGGGCGTGGCGGTGAACATCGTCTCGCGTTCGGGCGGCAACCGGTTTCACGGCAGCGGGTACTATTTCTTCCGCGCCCGCGCGGGGCAGGTCTTCGGCTCGGGCGGGCCGCGCGCGTTCCAGTTAGGCGACGTTCTAAGATGAGCCGCCCCCAAAGCCGCCTGCGGCGCGCGATTCGCGCTGTTCTGCTTGTCTTGCTGAGTGTGGTCCTCGCCGCCGGTGCGCTGGCCGGCGGGCTCTGGCTGTACCTTCATCCGGAGCTGGAGCGGATCGACGGGATTGCCTACGGAACACGCCACGGCAAGCCTCTAACCATCGACATTCTGCGGCCCCCCGAGGGCAAAGCGAACGGGATTGGCATCGCCTTCATGGTGAGCGGAGGGTGGAAGTCCAAGCGCGCGGGCGAAGCACCGGCCTGGTTGATTGCGCCGCTGATTCGCGCCGGCTACACGGTGTTTGCCATCTGCCACATCTCGCAGCCGGCCTCAACGGTGATGGAGATCGTGGAAGACATGAACCGGGGCGTGCGTTTCGTCCGCCACCATGCGCGGCGATACGGGGTGGACCCGAAGCGCATCGGTATCTCCGGAGGCAGCGCCGGCGGGCATCTGAGCCTGATGCTGGCTACGCGCGGCGGCCCCGGCCTGCAAGACGCGCCGGATCCCGTGGACCGCGAATCGAGCGCGGTGCAGGCAGTGGCCATTTTCTACCCGGTAACCGACCTGCTGAACCTCGGCCCTTCCACGGAAAATCTTGGCGACGGCGGCCCGCCCAAGAGCTTCGTGAAGGCGTTCGGCATGAACAACCGCGACCTCGAAGTCTGGAAGAAGATCGGCTACGAAACCTCGCCGATCTACTATGTCGGTCCCCACCTTCCGCCCACGCTCATTTACCACGGCGACGCGGACACGCTGGTACCGCTTGAACAGTCGCAGCGTTTTCAGGAGCGTGCGGGCGCGCTGGGCCGTGAGGTGAAACTGGTGGTGCATCCCGGCGGCGGGCACGGCTGGCTGACCATGGTGCTCGATGTCCGGGATTTCGCCGCCTGGTTTGACCGGCACCTTCGCCCCGCGCCGGCCTCCACCCCACGGTAGTGCCCTTACTTTCCCCGGCTTGAGACGGCCCTATTGACCCCCATGTTATCCTCAACATAAGAGCGTTCCTGCTAGGCAGGTGCAAACGGCTTCCTTAATTTGATCCAACACTCAAAGTCATTGGAGCCCTACTCGTCGTTGCTGTGCCGGTGAGCAAGCTCCGGCGGCGCAAGCCGAACGGAGAAGCCTGAAGGCGCTCGGAGGGCTCCCCCCTTGTAGTAAGGGGTCAATGACGGAGGCCAGCACGGCGGTGTGGTGCGCTCCCAAGCTTGAGGTAAACCGGCGGTCCGTACAAAGGCGGGCCGCCTTCCCCGCAGTTCCACTGAGCCATGAGAATTTTGTTTATTGGCGACATTTTCGCTTCGCCCGGCCGCACCATTGTCGCCGACCATCTGAACCGGATCATCTCCGAACGTAAGATCGATCTGGCCATCGCCAACGCCGAGAATTCCGCGGGCGGCTTCGGCATCACGCCGCTGGTAGCGGAAGAGCTTCTGGGGTTGGGGCTCGACGTCCTCACGTCGGGGAACCACATCTGGGACAAGCGCGAGATCTATGAATACCTGGACCGGCAGCCGCGCCTCATCCGGCCGGCCAACTACGCCGCCAGCCTGCCGGGCACGGGACTGTTCGTCACCAAGGCGCGCAACGGAGTTCCGGTAGCGGTGATGAACCTCCAGGGGCGCGCCCACATGCCCTCGACGGACTGCCCGTTCCGCAAGGCGGACGACCTGCTGGCGTCCATCGAATCGGGGGTGCGCATCCGGTTCGTGGATTTCCACGCCGAACTGACCAGTGAAAAGATGGCGATGGGGTGGCACCTGGACGGGCGGACGACGGCCGTAGTTGGAACGCACACCCACATCCCGACCGCCGATTCGCGCGTACTGCCGGGAGGCACCGCCTACCAGACCGACGTGGGCATGACGGGACCCTACGATTCCGTGATCGGTTCCATCAAGGAGAGCGCGCTGAAACGCTTCACCTCGGCCTTGCCGATCCGCTTAGAGGCGGCCAAGCATGGCGTGGAACTGCACTCGGTGGTCGTGGAGGCCGACCCGGAGACGGGACGGGCAACGGGGATCGAGCGTTTGACCATCCGGGACGGGAAGCGCTGAGCCGGCAAGTAGTCCTAGGGGATTTCCGGTGATACCTCCCGTCCGGCCCTAGTCGAATCGGGACTTTCCGCCGATAGGTGCCAAGCATGACGCCGATCGGGCGCAACACGCCGCGCACGTCCTGGTGGGATGGACTCTCCGTCCGCTGGGTGTGGTTGACGATTCCCCTGGCCGCTCTCTCCATTTACTTCGGCGCTTCGCTCCTCCGGACAGCCTCGGAACTGCGGTCCCGGATCGATCGGACTTCGCAGGCCACCCAGCTTCTGGCGGCGATTCGGGACGCCGAAGACCGTGTGCGGGTGGAGCAACTGAAGGCGCTCGAACCACGGCTGGCGCCCGAACTGGACCGGCGGGACCTTCAACAGGCCGCGCACGTCCTGGCGCAGATCGAGCGGGAACAGGTGGCCGAGCTGCACGCCAAATGGGACAAGGTCTGGTGGCTGCTGGTGCTGTTCATGGCGCTGGCGGTAGTTCCGATCCTGCTGGCGACGTCGCATCGAATCGAGTCGCGGCGGTGGCGGGCGGTGGAGGCAGCACTGCGCGATTCCGAAGCGCGATTCCGGGAACTTTTCGACAACGTCATCGAGGGTGTGTATCAGAGTTCGCCCGACGGCACGATCCTCTCCGCCAACGCGGCCCTGATCCGAATGCTGGGTTTCGAGTCGGAGCGGGAGTTGAAGAGAGTGAATGTCGGGCGGACGCTCTACGTTCACGCGGCGGACCGCGAACGGGTGATGGAGAAGATGCGCCGGGATGGCGAGGTGCGCAACGAGGAACTGACGCTCCGCCGCAAAGACGGGCGGCAGATCACGGTGCTCGAAAACGCCCGCCTGGTGACCAACGGCCAGGGGCGGGCGCTGTACTTCGAAGGCACGCTGACGGACATTACGGACCGCAAGTTGGCGGAGCGGGACCGGATGCAGTATACGCGGGAGTTGGAAGAGGCGCGGCTGCGGCTGGAAGAGCAGGCGCAACAGTTGCTGGCCCAGTCGGTGGAACTGCGGGAGGCGCGCGACGCGGCGCTGCAGGCATCGCGGCTGAAGTCGGAGTTTGTGGCTAACGTGAGTCATGAATTCCGGACGCCGATGAACGGGGTCATCGGCATGGCGAACCTGCTGCTGGAAGGCGAACTGAGCATCGACCAGCGGGACCGGATTCTGACCATTCGCGACTCGGGCGAGGCGCTGTTGACGCTGCTCAACGACATCCTAGATCTTTCGAAAATCGAGGCCGGGCGCATGGACTTCGAGGACATCGAGTTTCAGTTGCGGCGGACGATCGAGGACGTGGTGGAGTTGCTGTCCGTCCGTGCGGCGGCGAAGGGCCTGGAACTGGTGAGCGAAGTGGACCCGGAGGTTCCCGAGCTGATGCGGGCCGATTCCCTGCGCCTGCGGCAGGTGTTGACGAACCTGCTGGGCAACGCCATCAAGTTCACCGAGTCGGGCGAGGTGGAAGTGAGCGTTCGCGTGGCGGAGCGGACCGGCGAGATGGTGACGCTGCGTTTCGACGTGCGGGACACGGGCATCGGCATCTCCGACGAGGCGCGCTCGCGGCTCTTCAAGCCGTTCAGCCAGGCGGACGGATCCACCAGCCGGCGCTACGGAGGGAGCGGGTTGGGGCTGGCGATCTCGCGGCAGTTGATTGAGCGGATGGGCGGAGCGATCGGTTTGGAGAGCGCGCCGGGAGCGGGGTCCCGTTTCTGGTTCACGCTGCCGGTGATTGCGCGGGCGGACGTCAGCGAAGTGAGCCGGAAGGCGCTCGCCGGGCGGCGTGTGCTGCTGGTGGAACGGAACGCGACCGCCCGGAGCGCCCTGGCGCGCCTGGTTTCTTCGTGGGGGGCCGCGGTGGAGCCGGCGGCGGGCTCCGGCGAGGCAATGGAACGGCTGCAGTCCGGGGAGGCCTTCGACACCGTGATCGTCGCCACACCCGACACCGCGACGGCGGCAGCGTACGCCCGGCTGGGCCAACATCAACCGGCCTGGCGCCGGATGTCGCGGCTGCTGCTGGCGCCGCGCAGTTTCCCGGGCACGGCGCAGGGCTTCGACCGGGTGTTGCATAAACCGGTCCGGGAATCAGCCTTGCGGTGTGCACTGGCGGAGATGCGCTGGCCGCAGCCGACCGAGGCGCATTCGCTGGCGCGGCTGAGCCGGCAGGCCAGCCAGGAGCCGCGGCCGCTGGCGGGACGCGGGCCGATTCTGCTCGCAGAGGACAACCTGGTCAACCAGCGGGTAGCGGTGGGGCTGCTGGCGAAGCTGGGGATCGATGTCGACGTCGTGTCAAACGGGGCGGAGGCCCTGGCGGCGCTGGACCGGATGCGCTACCGGCTGATTCTGATGGACTGCCAGATGCCGGAATTGGACGGCTTCCAAGCCACGGCGCTGATCCGCGCCAAGCCGGGACCGAACTCCCGGATCCCCATCATTGCGCTGACGGCGAACGCCATGCAGAGCGATCGGGATCGCTGTTTGGCGGCGGGCATGGACGATTACCTGAGCAAGCCGGTGAATCCCAAGAGACTCGCGGAACTCCTGGAACGCTGGCTGCCGGTACCGACCCTGCGCATGCCGGCGTCTCTGGTACGGGCCGCGGCGGAGAGGGCCGCCGGAGCCTGAGACCGGACTCAGTTGACCGCGAGCCTGGCCAGGCGGCTTGCCGGGAGCAACTCCGTGCTCTCCAGGTAGTCCTCGATCAGCCTTTGAACGAATTCCTCGGGCTGCATGTTCAACAGACCGGCCTCAAATGCAACTCTGTTCAACAAATCGCTATCAAATGTCAAATGCTTGTAATTCGCGCCTGACCTCATAAAAGACACACGTCCCTCCGGGAAAATGCAACGCACTATTTAGTTTTTTAGTAATTTTCACTCTACGGTTTTAGTGGTCTGGGGCGCAAGAGAAAACTGGTACTCCCAGGACGAAATCTTCTGTCTGCAACCCGTGCGCTATATTGGGACTTAGCCCTATGCCGTTCGCCTCCATCGAGGAAGCCCTCGCAGACTTCCGCGCCGGCCGGATGCTGGTGGTGGTCGACGATGAAGACCGCGAGAACGAAGGCGACCTGACTCTGGCCGCCGAGATGGCCACGCCCGAAGCGATCAATTTCATGGCCGTCCACGGCCGCGGACTGGTGTGCCTGGCGCTGGCGGCGGACCTGTGCGAGCGGTTGCGGCTGCCGTTGATGACGCCGAACAATACCTCCAACTTCGGGACGGCGTTCACCGAGTCCATCGACGCGCGCGAGGGGGTCACCACGGGCATCTCCGCCGCGGACCGGGCGCACACCATCCGGCTGGCGATGCGGGAAACGACGCGGCCGGAGGATCTGGCCCGGCCGGGACACGTCTTTCCGCTGCGGGCCCGCGAGGGAGGAGTGTTGGTCCGGGCCGGGCAGACCGAAGCGGCGGTGGATCTGGCGCGGATGTGCGGCCTACGGCCGGGCGGCGTGATCTGCGAAATCATGAACCCGGACGGGAGCATGTCGCGAGTTCCCGAACTCAAGGAATTCTGTGCGGTCCACGGGCTGAAGATGATTTCTGTAGCCGAATTGATCCGCTACCGGCTCCAGCATGAACGTTTCGTTCAGCGGACCGGACAGGGAAAAATACAAACGGCTTTCGGTGAGTTCGAGACCTATTCTTATTCAAGTCTCGTGGACCCGGAACAGCACATCGCGCTCGTTCTAGGAGACGTGTCGGCGCAGGACGAAGTGTTGGTGCGCATGCACTCACACTGCGTCTATGGCGATGTCTTCGGCTCCACCGAGTGCGACTGCCAGCGGCTGGTTCGCGATTCGCTCCGCCGGATCGCGGAGGAGGGCCGCGGCGTGTTGGTCTACCTGCACCAGACCGGCCCTGGTCTTCGGCGAGAGCGCGACGCCCAGGGGACTGTGCGGCTGGTTTCGCACTCCCGGGGCTTCATGCACTACGCGACGCCCGACGGACAACGGCTGCTGCAGCATGAGGTGGGCGTTGGAGCCCAGATCCTTCGCGACCTGGGGCTGCGGCGCATCCGGCTGCTCACCAACCATCCCCGGAAGCTGGTGGGCCTGGAAGGGTTCGGGATCGAAGTCGCCGGCCAGGCGCCGGTAAACACTGCGCAGGAGCCGGTTGCTAATTCGGCAACCGGGCGTCCGTCTGATGCGTAGGAGAGGACAGGATCAAATATGAAGACCGCACTTGTCGCCGTGTTCGCCGGGCTCTTGTTGGTGGCGGCGCCGGCCGCTGCCGTGGACGCCGAATTGCTGGGAATGGTGATGCCTGAAGCCCGGTTCGTCGGCGGGGTGAACGTGATGGAGGCAAAGGCCTCGCCGTTCGGCCGCTATCTGCTGACCAAGATTCAGGCGGAAGAGGACGAGTTCCGCCGCTTCATCGAGAAGACTGGCTTTGACCCGCGGCAGGACGTTCGCGAGATGCTGGTCGCCTCCACGGGCGAAAAGGACAACGGGTTGGTGCTGGTTGCAGGCAGCTTCGCCACCGCGCGAATTCTGGCGGCGGCGCGGGTCGAGGGCCTGACGGTGACCAAGTATAAGGACGCGGACATCATCGTCATGCAGAAGCCGGGCGCCGCGCCGGCCGAGCGGACACCCTGGGTGGCGCTTCTGAACGGCACCGTCGCGGTGGTGGGGGAACAGGGGTTGGTGAAAGGTGCCATCGACCGCCGGGGCAGCATCTCCCTGAAGGCATCCCTCGCGCAGAGCGCCCGGAACTGGAGCACGCAGTATCACGCCTGGATGACCACCGATCAGCCGGCGGCGAAGCTGGGTTCCGCTCCCACCGCGCCGGGTACGCCGTCAACCAACCCGGTGCGCCCGGAGTATCTCCAGGCGATTGACGAGGCGAGCGGCGGCATCAAGTTCGGCTCGCAGATGGTGGATATCGCGAGCGAAGCGCTGGCGCGCACGGAACGCGACGCGCAAGCGCTGGTGGACGTGGCCCGCTTCCTGGCTACGCTCGCGGCGGGCCAGCAGCAAATGCCTCCGGCGGTGGCCGCCTTGCTGCAATCCATGCAGGTTCGCAACGACGGAAAGACCTTCCGCATGTCGGCCAGCATGCCGGAAGCTGACTTGGAGAAGTTACTCGAAACGCCGAAACGGCCGGCGTCGAAGTCGGCCGCCGTGCGCTAACTCAACATAACTTGCAGGCCCCTCCGAAGCCCCGGTGATCGCTCGTTTCGAGCGGCCGGGGCTTCGGCGTTTCGGGAGGCAATGCAAAGCTACCGAATGTAAGCGATATCAATGCGATTCGTCCGTTTTTTGAGTTGCCCCGCCTCGAAGCCGGACTTATAATCGGCGTGTCAGACCTGATTATCCTGTTTTGTAACACAGCGACATGCTCTCACGAATCGTCAGTCCCATCTTGTTGTTCGTTTTACTGGATATCGCCTCGCCTCTTTTCGGGCAGGACTACTGGGCCGTCCCCGTAGCGGGCCGGACTCGCTTCCAGGAAGGCGGGCAGGTAGCAGCGACGCCGCTCCGGGCCCCGACCGCGGTGGTCCGGGATCGCACTGGTAACCTCTACATAGCCGATCGCTACGACGCGCGCATTCTTCGGGTAAGTCCCACGGGAGTCGTGACAACCTATGCGGGCACGGGTTTCAGCGGCTTTACCGGGGACGGAGGACCCGCCAACATGGCCCGGATCGGAGCGCAAGTTACGGGGATGGCGATAGACCGCGACGGGACGCTCTATTTCGCCGACACGGACAATTATCGTGTCCGAAAAATCACACCGGCGGGAGTCATTTCCACGGTTATCGGCACCGGCCGGCCACAGTTCAACGCGAACTTCATCGAAGGCGGTCCGGCGACGGCCTCGGTGATCACGCCTTGGTCGGTGGCGCTCGATGGGCAAGGGAACTTGTATGTGTCCGACGCCTCCATCTGGATCTCGTTGGCGGTCGGCAGCGGCGTCGAATTGGGTCTTCGCTTTTCGGTTCGCAAGATCGACCTCCGCGGCAACGTGACCACGGTTGCGGGAGGCGGCCCACCGGAGTTTCGGGGCGATGGAGGTCCCGCCAAGGACGCCCGGGTGGGGGACGTGGAGGGCCTGGCCGTGGACGCGGCGGGGAACCTCTACCTGTCGGACGCCGGTAATTTCCGCGTTCGAAAGGTATCGGTGGACGGCGTTATCACGACCATTGCCGGTAACGGACAAGGCGCTTACAGCAGCGACAATACCTTTGCGACGGGCACCGGCCTGACGCCGGCCGGACTCGCGGTGGACGCGAATGGGGACGTCTATGTCGCCGATGAGGCCGCGTCGCGAATTCGACGGATCGACGCTCGCACAGGCCTCATCGCAACCGTGGCCGGTTCCGCGACGTTCGGCTTCCAGGGCGATGGCGGGCTGCCCACTAATGCGCGGCTGGCCCGGCCGAGCGATGTGTTTCTGACTGCGCCGGGCGAGTTTCTGATCGCGGACACTTTGAACGGGAGGGTCAGGCGGGTGGCGCGCGCGACGATCGATACAGTGGCGGGGGCCGGCGACGGCGCGGGGGGATTGGCTGCTGAAGCGTTCCTGAACCAACCGACGATGGCGATCGCCGATCCGCAAGGCGGCGTCTTGATTGCCGACCGGCGCAACCACTCGCTGCGGCGGGTCAGCCCGACGGGGCAGATCGCGCGGTACGCGGGCGACGGCTATCCCGGCTTTTGGGACGGCACGTCGTCGCTCGCCCTGTTCCAGAGCCCAATGGCCATGGTGAGCGACCAGTCGGGGGCCATCTACGTAGCGGACACGGAAAACCATCGCATCCGGAAGATCGCAAACGGCGTTGTGACCACGATCGCGGGCACCGGCGTGAGCGGGTTTTCCGGCGACGGCGGCGCGGCCACGGGAGCACGTCTGTCCTATCCCACCGGGGTGGCGACAGACGCTCTCTTCAACATCTACATTGCCGACTGGGGGAACAGCCGCGTACGGCGGATCGCGCCGAACGGCGTGATTACCACGGTGGCGGGCAACGGCCGGTGGCAGTTCGTCGCCGACGGCATGCAGGCAACTGTGGCGCAGGTGGATCCCTTCGCCGTCGCGGTGAGCCGAACGGGCGAGATGTTCATTGCCGATCGGGACAACCATCGGATCCGCCGGGTGGATCTTTCTGGAGTGATCTCCACTGCGGCGGGTAGCTCTCCCGGCTTCAGCGGAGATGGCGGGGCGGCGGCGGCAGCCCGGCTGTTCTCGCCCTCCGGCGTGGCCTTCGATAGCGACGGGAATCTGTTTATCGCCGACTACGACAACTTCCGCGTACGGCGGATTGACACGCGGGGAACGATCACGACCATCGCGGGGAACGGCCTGCCGCGCACTGTGGACGAGGGAGGGCCGGCCCTGCAGGTTGGGATCGATCCGTTCTCCGTGTCGGTGGATTCGAGAGGCAACCTGTTCATCGCGGAGCCGTTCAACGACCGCGTCCGCCGGATCTACCCGCGCACGGTTTCGGCCGCGGCCGCTGCCTCCGCAGTGCAGCTTGCGGGAACAACCGGCCAAGCCATCAGCGATCCGCTGGTAGTGCGCATCGTGGACACCACAGGAGCGCCCATGCAGGGCGTGCGAGTGCGGTTCGCCGTGACCTCGGGCGCGGCGCGGCTGGACCCCGCCGAGGCGGTGACCGACGCGTCGGGCCTGGCGCGTTCGACCGTCCTGCTGGGAGACACGCCGGGCGAGGTGGTAGTGACCGCGACGGTAGCGGGCATCGCACCGGTCACATTCCGGATCACGGTGACGGCGGCGCGACCCGGTCCCCGCATCGACCCTGGCGGCGTGGTGGGCGCCGGGCTCACCCGGCCGCCCGTTCGCGCTTTGACTCCGAAGGGACTGATGACGATCTTTGGGCAGAACTTCTTCGCTGGTACTGCCATTCGACAGGTCACCGAGGCGGACTATGAGAACGGACGCGTGCCGGCGCGCTTCGCCGGTGTCTGCGTGCAGGTGGGCGAGGTGCGGGCACCGATCCTCGTGGTCACCGCGACCCAGATCACCTTTCAGTCTCCGCGCGTGCCCCCGGGGACTACCGCCGTTCCGGTACGCGTCATCACGGCCTGCGGGACTGCCGACGAGCAGCGAAGTGCGCCGGAGACCGTGGAGGTGCGCTCCGCCGCGCCGGAATTCTTCTACTTCCTGCAACGGTCCGACGGCACGAATCCGGTGGCCGCGGCGAACGCCGTTACCGGACGCTACGTGGGCTTGCCGGGGATGATTTCAGGCGTGGAGTTCGCGCCCGCCCAACCGGGCGACGTCCTCACCGTGTATCTCACCGGAGTGGGCCAGACGAATCCCGACTTCGAACCGGGCGAGGCCGGCGACCGCGCCGCCCGCGCCACGGGAGCCGTTCGGGTTTGGATTGGCCAGACGGAACTGGCGGCGGAGGATGTTCTGTACACCGGCATCACGCCGTTCAGCCCGGGGCTGTACCAGCTCAATCTGCGCGTGCCGGCGGGTACCGGGGATGGCGATCATCGCCTGCTGATCTCCGTGGATGGAGCGCAGTCGCCGCCCCCGGCGGTGTTGATCGTCCGGCGCTAACGGGGGCCGTCCTCACGGGCTCGCGACAGGTGGCGGAGCGGCGCCGCCACCTGTGATCCAATACGCAAGTGAGGCGGATATGACACTCCTTCGACGTTCCGTTCTGGCGGCGGTGATGGCTCTTCCGGCGCTGGCGCAAATGGCCGCGCCGATTCGGCCCCCGGCCACTCCTTTGCTTGGCCACGATCCGTATTTCAGCGTGTGGTCGGCCGCTGACGAACTGACCGCCCAGACAACGAAACACTGGACCGGCACCGAGCAGCCTCTCACCGGGCTGATTGGAATCGACGGCAAGGTGCGCCGGTTCCTGGGCGTGACGCCCCGATGGGCGGAGCCGATCCCGGAACTGCGGCAGACGGCGCGAGGGCTGACTCCCACGCGCACGCTCTACTCATTCGAGGGCGAGGGCGTCCGGCTGGACGTGACGTTCCTCACACCCGCACTGGCGGGCGATCTGGAGGCGCTCGCGCGCCCCGTGACCTACATCGCGTTCGACGTGCGTTCGGCCGATGGGAAGCCGCACCGGGTGCGTCTCTATGTCGACGCGGCCAGCCACCTGGCCGTCGATACGCCGGCGCAACGGGCGATGTGGGGACGATTCCGGGTGGGCAGCGTCGAGGCCATCCGCTTGGGGAGCGTGGATCAGAAGATGCTCTCCCGGTCGGGCGACAATCTGCGCATTGACTGGGGGTACTTCTACCTGGCCGCGCCCGAGCCGGCCATCACGCTGGGCATTACCGCGCAAGGGCGCGCTCGCTACCTGAATACGCTTGAGTTGCCGCGGCCGCGCGACCTGGAAATGCCGGAGCAGACCGACCGCAGCGTGGCGGTGGCGGCGATCGCGATGGACCTCGAGGTTCCCGCCGCAGGCAATGTCAGCCGATACTTAGTAACTGCCTACGACGACATCTACTCGCTCGAGTATTTCAAACGGCCCTTGCGCCCCTATTGGCGCCGCAACCGCGCCGGCGCCGAGGAACTACTGACGAGTGCCGTTCAGGACTTTCCCGCTTTGCAGCAACGCTGCGAACGGTTCGACGAGGAACTAACCGTGGACTTAGTCCGCGTGGGCGGCCCGCGGTACGCCGCGATCGCGATTCTGGCCTACCGGCAAACGCTGTTTGCGCACAAACTGGCGGCGGACTTCGACGGCACGGCGCTGCACTTCTCGAAGGAGAACTTTTCAAACGGTTGCATGGGAACGGTGGACGTGATCTATCCCGCCGCGCCGATGTTCCTGCTGCTGAGTCCGAAGCTGCTGGAAGCCCAGTTGCGGCCGGTGCTCGATTACGCCCGGTCCGGCCGCTGGAAGTGGCCCTACGCGCCGCACGACCTCGGGCAGTACCCGCTGGCCAACGGACAGGTGTACGGAGGAGGCGAGGAGACCGAGGACCGCCAGATGCCCGTCGAGGAGAGCGGTAACATGCTCATCCTGCTTGGCGCGCTGGCGAAGGTGAACGGAAACGCCGAGTTCAGCCGCCCCTATTGGCCCATCCTCACGCGTTGGGCTGAGTTTCTCGCCGAAAAGGGAATGGACCCGGATAACCAGCTCAGCACCGACGATTTCGCGGGCCATCTGGCGCATAACACGAACCTCTCCATCAAAGCCATCCTGGGCCTGGGAAGTTATGCGCTGCTCGGCGACGCGCTGGGACAGAAGGAGCAAGCCGCGAAGTACCGTAAGCTGGCGCGCGAGTTCGCTGCGAAATGGCCGGAGATGGCCCAGGATGGGGACCACTACCGCCTCGCCTTCGACAAGCAGGGCACGTGGAGCCAGAAGTACAACCTGGTCTGGGACCGGCTGCTCGACTTGAACCTCTTCGACCCGGGGATCGCGCGCAAAGAGATGGCCTACTATCTGAAGCGCCAGAACACGTATGGACTGCCGCTCGACAACCGCGCCGACTACACGAAGCTGGATTGGATTCTGTGGACGGCCACCATGGCCGAGCGGCAAGCGGACTTCGATGCGCTGGTGGACCCGGTGTACCGTTTCCTGAACGAGACACCGGATCGCGTGCCGATGACCGACTGGTACATGACGAGCACTGGCAAACAGCGCGGGTTCCAGGCGCGTTCGGTGGTGGGCGGCGTATTCATCAAGATGCTTGCCGATCGCGAGGCATGGAAGAAGTGGGCGGGCCGGGCGAAGTAGGCGCCCGGCTCACTTCCCTTTCGCGCGGTCCATGTACTTCATGGTGCGCAGGTCAAGGCGAATCGCATCGCCCGTCTTGATGAACTGCGGAACCATCACTTCAAGACCGTTCGCCAGGACCGCCGGTTTCCAGGTGGAGTCGGTCCCGCCTGTGTGCGCCGGCGGCGTCGTTTCCGTTACCGGGAGTTCGAGGATATCGGGGAAGGTGACGTTCACGGGGCGCTCACCGAGGAACTCGACCGAGACGGCCATGTCGGGGATCAGAAGCCGCGCGCGTTCGCCGAGGAGTGCGTTGGGGATGTCTGCCTGTTCGGCGGTGTCGAGGTGCATGAAGACCGAGTAGTCCTCGTCGGAGTAGAGGAAGTTCATGGGCTTGATCTCGAGCGCGAGTTCTTCGAGTTTCAACTCGGCGCGGAAGCTGTGCTCCCATTGCGTGCCGGTGTCGAGGTTCAGCAAACGCACGTGCGCGACGCCGCCCATTTTTCCCTGGCCGGGGTGGTAGTCGGCGGCGAGGACTTTCCAAGGGTGGCTCTCGTAGCGGATGGCCATACCGCTTCGGAGTTGCGATGCGGGCACCATGCCGGAGGGATATCACCGGACGGCGCCGCGCGCAAGGGTGAGGCAGTCATTGCCGCGCCTCGGTACTGAGTAGTAACGTGAGACTTCATCCGCCATGGTCACGATCAAGGATGTCGCGCGCAAAGCCAAGGTCAGCATCGCTACGGTCTCGCATGTGCTGTCGGGCTCGGGCCGGATCGGCGAAAAGACCCGCGAGCGCGTAAAGCGGGCGGCGGCGGCGCTCGACTACCGGCCGAACCTGATCGCGCGCAGCTTGAAGTCGCGCCGCACACACACCATCGGGATGGTGATCTCGGACATCACCAACCCATTCTTTCCGGAAGTGGTGCGGGGCGCGGAAGACGCGGCGACGGCGCGGGGATACCTGCTGAGCACGTTCAACACGGATGACCGGCCGGAGCGCGAGCGGCAGGTGTTCAAGGTGCTCCACACGCGGCGGATGGACGGGGTTCTGCTGGTGGTGGCCCTGGAGCGGGGGCCGATTCCGCACGTCGAGGAGACGGTGGAATCGGGAACGCCGGTGGTCTGCCTGGACCGGCGTCCGCAGGGGCTGGCGGCGGACACGGTGATGGTGGACAACGCCGCCGGAGTGCGCCTCGGCGTGGCGCACTTGATCGAGCGGGGCCACCGGCGGATCGCCTATATCGGCGGCGCTCCCAGCATGTACATCGCGCCGGAGCGCCTGCGTGCGCTCGAATTTCCAATGACCAACGGCAGCAAGC
>DALYJJ010000004.1:62286-83649 GCA_031969915.1 Bryobacteraceae bacterium
GTATCGGCGATGAGCGCGGCGGGGCTGCCGGCGCGTATCGTGCACGGCGACTTCCGCCGGGAGTCGGGGCATCGGGCGGCGCTTGAGCTTCTCACATCGAAAGAGCGGCCCGACGCGTTGTTCGTCGCCAACCTGCTGATGACCGTGGGGGCGCTCGAGGCCGCACGCAGCCTGTCGCTATCCACTCCGCAACATTTCGGGCTGGTGACGTTCGATTCGGTCGCCCTGCTGAGCGGATTCGGCCCCGACCTCACCACCGTGGTTCAGCCGACCTACGAACTCGGCTACCAGGGCGCGAACCTGCTGCTCGACCGGATCGAAGGCGAGCGCAAGTCCGCGCCGGTGGTGATCAAGCTGCCGTGCCAGCTGAAGGTCGGCGACTCCTCGCGCCCGCGCTGAGCCACCGCCGGGGCCACACAAGCGAATCAGAAGTAGAACTTCAGCGCGAACTGGAAGATCCGCGGCTGAATTGAGTTTGCGTTCATCCGCCCCAGACCGCCGAGGTTGAGAGCGCGGGCCGTGCAAGCGGGACTCAATGAGTTGGTCTGATTCGACGCCGTCAACTCCGCCGCATTGGCCGGGCAACCGAGGCCGTTGGCGCCCGGACCGGGAAGCTGCGCGATAGCGGTGTCGACCGGGGTGCCGAAAGCTTTGTTGATGATCGCGTCCCAAACGCCCGGGGACCGAAGGGCGGCATAGCGGTTCCGGACGTTGGCGACGGGCACGAAGTTCGGGGACGTGCCGGTGAGTAGGGGATGCTGATTGGCGCCCCCGAGCACGGCGCTGATGTTGGGGTTAGCGACGTACTGCTTCATGTTGAGCACGTTGAAGACTTCCACGCGCAGTTCGAAGAAGCGGCGGTCGTTTTCGAATGGCCGGATCCGCTTGAAGAGGCTCAAGTCGAAATTCGACACCCAGGGATGGTACGCATCGAGGTTGCGCGGTGCGTTGCCGTAGCGCCCGGGTTCCGGGAAGGCGAATGCGCGCGGGTTGATGTAGGGGACGCCGCGCCAAGAGTTCTCGCGCGTCCAATCGGGATTCACGATCGGCACGCCCTGGATCATGTCGGGGCGAAGCGAGCCGCCGGGAATGCCGATGTCGAACGAGTTGGCCAAGCCAAGCGGGACGGCGATGGGCGCACCGTTGCGCATGCGTGCCAGACCGTTGACGTTCCAGCCGCCGATGAAGTGCTCCTTCCAGCCGCCGCCCTTGAGGAACGTCTTGCCGCGGCCGAAGGGCAGATCCCAGAGCGCGACAAAATTCAGGATGTTCGGGGTGTTGGTGGAAGAGATGGACCACTCCTGCGCCACGTCGTACGGGTTCTGGTTGCGAAGGATGCCCACGTCGAGGCCCGAGTTGTTGAACGAGTTATTGGGGATTGGGAACCGAATGCCGCCCGAGGAATTGTCGAGCGCGCGGCTCCGGGTGTAGTTGAAACGGAACTGGAGGCCGCGCGCGAAGCGCCGTTCCACCTCGACGATCAGCGCGTTGTACACGGCGTTGGTGTTGGTGGGATCGAGCAGGAAGATGCCCCCGCTGAAACGGCCGGCGAAACCGGGATAAGGGAAGCGGCCGGTGAACTGGTCGAGGCGGTTGAGGTTGGGGCTGGGCCCGAACAGGTGATGGCTGCGCGAGCCCTGGTAGGTCACGCGGACGACGTTCGCGTCGAAGAACTGGCGTTCCACCTGGAGCGACCAGTTGTGGGTTGTCGGCATGCGAAAGTTCTTGTTGCCGATGACGCCGGTGGATTGATAGAGGACGTTCTGGCGCGGCTGGCCGGACGCGTTGGGCTCGGCGCGGTCGCCGGGACGGATCACGCCGCTGGCGGGCACGCGGAAAAGCGTGTCGTCGGGCGCGAGCACGGGGTTGTTGAAGCCGAACTGCATGGGCACGCTGGGGTCGTTGCAGCGCGCCAGGCCGCAGCTCGGCACGTTGCCGGGAGAATTGAGGTCGTTGGCTCCGAGCAGGTAGCTGATCTGCCGGAAGCCGGTGGCGGTCTGCGAACCGAGGTTCGGGACGGGCTCGCGATCGTTGCCCATCAGAACGCCGTGCACCATGCCGTAACCGCCCCGGATCACCAGCCGGCTCTCGCCGAATTTGGGCGTCCAGGCAAAGCCGAAGCGCGGCTCAAACACGTCCTTCACCGAAGGCGTGAGGTAGCGCGACCGTCCATCGATGCCCGCGTATTCAAAGACCGGTGCGGGCAGGTTGTTCAGGAACGGATTGGGCTCTAACCGATCGAGGTTGAGTTGGCCCTGGCGGTTGAATTTCTCCCAACGCGGCGATTGATATTGCCAGCGCAGGCCGATGTTGAGGGTCAGATTCGACTTCACGCGCCAGTCGTTCTGCGCGTAGCCGCCGAGATTCAACCAGCGATAGTAGTACGGGACGGCGAGATTCTCGGTCTGCACCTGAACGCCGGTGGGCACACCGAGCAGGAAGCTGGCGAACTTATCGCCGCCGAAGACCTGCGCCGCGCAGTCGGGCGCGACGCCGCCGAGCGGGTTGGTGGCGCAATTCTGCTCCGCGGTTTGGGCGCGATCCCAGAAGTAGCGGCCGCCGACGAGCGACCCCACGCCGAGCGCACTTTGGTTCAGTTGCAGGTGGCTGGCGGAGAAGCCGAACTTCCAGGTCATGGCGCCGCGCACCCAGGAAAAGTCGTTGGTGAGCGAGTAGCTGTGTTCCGTGTTCTTGCCCACGTCCTGCGGCTGCGCGAAGCCGAGCGCCTCAAACGACGAGCCGCTCGCCTGCCCGCTGACTCCGAACGGCGAACCGCCGTCGTAGAAGCGCGGCATGCCGTAGCCGAGCAGATTGACGCGCCCAACGCCGGGTCCGCCGACATTCATGTACTCGTTGGCGTAGTCCTTGCCGAGCAACTGTTCGGGAAAATTACGGCCGAAGTTGCCGTACACGTAGTTCGCGCGAAACTCGTTGGTCATCGTCGGGCGCGGCGTGCTGGTGAGCGTGGCCAGCAACTGCCGCGCGAGGTTCGCATCGGAGATCAACCCGTGCTGGATCACGTCGCGGAAGCGCCGGTTCCCGTACTGCGGCTGCTCGGTCCAGCGGGCGCTCAGGCGGTTGCCGTCCGTGAGGTTGTGATCGATCTTGACGGTGTAGCGGTCGTCGGAGTACTGGGTGCTTCTGAAAAACGAATAGTTCGCTCCGAGCAAGTCGGCGATCACTCCGGGGTCCGTGATGTTGGGGGCGGGATAGAGTTCGCGAGCGATGCGCTGCGTCACCGGGTTCACCAGGCTTTGCCCGCGCTCGTCGACCAGCACGCGGCCGCGTCGGGCGGGGTCGGAGTCGTTCGGATTGAAGAGCGGGAACGCCCGGTATTGATGGGTGAAGTTGGTAGCGCTGGCCGGCAGGTTGGGATTGAAGTTCGGATTCGCGCGCAGTTGCAGGGTGCCGTCGGAGCGACGGACGAACTGGTTATAGAGAAGCGCCGTCGGCTCGCTGCGCACGGTCCCGTTCGCGTTGCGGAAGTAGACCATCGTTTGAGAGAAATCGCCATTCAGCTCGCGCTCAGTGGGGACGCGGATGAAGGAAGGGCCGCCGGGATTGGAGGAGAGCTGGCGCGTGGGCTCGAAGCTGAACATGAAGAAGGTGCGGTCCTTGCCCTTGTAGATTTTGGGGAGCATGACCGGACCGGTGAGCACCGCGCCCAGTTGTTGCCGCCGGAGCGGCGGACGGTTGTCGAAATTGGTGGTGGGGCTGCGCTGGGAGTCGAACGGGTTCGCGGTGAACGCCTTCTGACGGTGGAACCAGAACACGGTGCCTCGCAGATCGTTCGTGCCGCTCTTGGTGGTCTGCTGAATGATGGCGCCGCCGGCCTGCGCGAACTGCGCGGAGTAGTTCGCCTGCTGGACGCTGAACTCCTGGATGGTATCGGGCGTAAAGGCGATGCTCATGCGGCCGAGCGCGATGGAGGTGACGTTGGCGCCGTCGGCCTGGAACTGCGTGCTGCCGACGCGGCCGCCGTTGATGGCAAGCTCCCGGCCCGGGACCGGTTCATTGGTGGTGAGTTCGCTGAACTCCGTCCCTGCCGAACCCGCCACGCCGGGAAGGGTGAGCGCCAGTTCCAGCGTGTTGCGGCCGTTGAGCGGCATCTCGTTGATCGTGCGCTGGTCGACGGTCTGCTGCACGGCTCCGGAATAGGTCTGCAGAAGGGGAGCCTCCCCGGTGACGGTTACCTGCTCGGAGACGCTGCCCGGTTTGAGGGAAGCGTTGACCGTGGAGATCTGAGCAGTATCAACCTTCACCGGGCTGATGACGGTGGTCTGGAAGCCGTTGGTCGACACCTTGACTTCGTACTCCACCGGAGGCAAGGTCGCCGCGACGTAGAAACCCTCCTCGTTGGTGGTGAGCTTGAGGGTCGCGTTGGTGCCGATGTTTTTGATCTCGACGTTAGCGCCGACTATCGCGGCGCCGGTCGAATCGGTGACCTGGCCGCGAATCGAGCCGTAGTTGGACTGCGCCACCGCGACGAGGCAGAGCGCGAAAAACAGGCAGAGTAAACGTTTCATCAGGCAAGACCCTTTGGTACAGGCATACCCGATTTCGGCAACAGAATCAAGGGGCAGGCGTTCGGCGCGTGTAGACTGGTGCCATGCAAGGGATGCGGTTACTGGCTGGGTTCGTCTTCGTGGCCGCGCCGCTGGCGGCGCAGCATGGCAGTTCGGCGGAAGTCAACCCGTTTACCGGGCCACAGCACGTGGCGGCGGGAGCGGCAATCTATAAGGGCAAGTGCGCGGGCTGCCACGGCCCGGAGGGTACGGGAACGGGCGCGGGTCCGGCGCTCAACACGGGCACGTTTCGGCGCGGGGGCACGGATCAGGCGTTGTTCCAGGTGATCTCGCGCGGCGTGCCCGGGACGGCCATGCCCGCCTTCCCGGCCAACGCTTTGGAAGTCTGGCAGTCGATCGCCTATCTCCGCTCGCTGTCTCTGGCCCGGGTCTCCGCAACGGGACGGGGCGACGCACAGGCTGGTGCGGCGCTGTTCCGCGAGCACTGCGCGGAGTGCCACACCAACACCGCGCCCGACCTGCGCGGCATTGGACGCCGGCGCGCCGAGTCGGAACTTCGCGAGGCGATTTTGAGGCCGGATCTGAAGGTGGCGCCGGCCTACTGGCAGGTGCGGGCTCGGACGGCGGCGGGCGCGGAGATCCGCGGAACGCGGCTCAACGAAGACACGCATTCGCTGCAACTGCGCGGCGGCGGAGGAGTGCTGCTCTCGCTCCGGAAGAAGGACCTTTCGGAAACGGAACTGATCCGGCGGTCACCCATGCCGTCGTTCGAGGGCAAACTGACGCCGGCGCAACTGGACCACCTTCTGGCCTTCCTCGCCTCCGGCCAGGAGATCCCCGCCCCGCCGGCACGAGTGACTGGCGACGTGACGGCGGAGCGTCTCCGAAACGCCGCCGCCGAACCACACAACTGGCTTACTTACAACGGTACTTACTCCAGCATCCACCACAGCTCCCTGGAGGCGATTCGCCCTGAGAACGTGAAGGGGCTGGAATTGAAATGGGTCTGGCAGGCCAACTCGCTCGAGAAACTGGAGGCCACACCGCTGGTGGTGGACGGAGTGATGTATCTGACCGACGCTCCCAACGACGTGGTGGCGCTCGACGCCCGCACGGGGCGCGTCTTCTGGCGTTACGACCACGTCCTTCCCGAAGGCGTGGCTCCCTGCTGCGGGCGTGTCAACCGGGGTCTGGCCATCCTCGGCGGCACGCTGTTCCTGGCTACGCTCGATGCGCGGCTGATCGCGCTCGACGCAAGCACGGGACGGAAGCGCTGGGACACGGTGGTAGCCGACTACCGCGAAGCGTACTCGCTCACGCTTGCTCCGCTGGTGGCGGGCGGAATGGTGATCGTCGGACCGGCGGGCGGCGAATTAGGTATCCGCGGTTTCCTGGCCGCTTACGACGCGGCCACCGGAAAGCAAGTCTGGCGCTTCAACACGGTGCCGCTGCCGGGCGAACCCGGGCACGAAACGTGGCCCGGCGATAGCTGGAAGCATGGCGGCGCCCCGGTGTGGCTCACGGGATCATACGATCCCGAAATGAACCTCACGTACTGGGGCATCGGCAACCCGGGTCCGGACTGGAACCCGTCCGTGCGGCGCGGCGACAACCTCTACTCGTCGAGCGTCGTGGCTCTGGACGCGACGACCGGGAAGCGAAGATGGCATTTCCAATTCACGCCGAACGATGCCTGGGATTTCGACGCCGTGCAGATTCCAGTTCTGGCGGATCTGAACTGGAAAGGGCGCCTCCGCAAAGTAATGCTATGGGGGAACCGCAACGGGTTCTTCTACGTGCTGGACCGCGCGACGGGTGAGTTCCTGCAGGGCACGCCGTTCGTCAAGCAGACCTGGGCGAAGGGGCTCGACGCCAAGGGGAGGCCGATCAAAGCCGAAGGCAGCGAACCGAGCGAGAAAGGCACGCTGCTCTATCCCGGCGTGCAGGGCGGCACCAACTGGTACGCACCTTCCTATAGTCCACTTACCGGCCTGTTCTATTTGACAACGTGGGACGACTATCCGGGTACTTACTATACGTGGGAACAAGAGTACGAGCAGGGTAAGTGGTACGCGGGCGGCAGCGTCCAGGCCGAACTGCCGGCCATCCGCCGCCGCGAACCGCGCACGTGGGGGCCGGAGGCCGGCTATGGGGCGGTGCGGGCGCTGGACCCTCATTCCGGCCGCCGGGTGTGGGAGTACAAGATGAGCGACGTCAGCGATAGCGGCTTGCTGACCACCGGCTCGAACCTGCTCTTTTCGGGAAACCGCGAGGGCCATTTCTTTGCGCTCGATGCACGCGACGGGAAGCCATTGTGGACACGATACCTGGGCGGCCAGGTGGCGTCCTCGCCGATCACCTGGGCCGTGGACGGGCGCCAGTACGTGACCATCGCCAACGGGCACGCATTGTTCACGTTCGGGCTGCCGGAGGAATAGGCACGCCGCTCACGCGGCTGGATAGTGCGGTGACAGGAGTTGGGATGCTGGCCGGGGGACAAGTGCGCCGTTGCGCACCCAGGCTTCGCCGCGCTCCTGGAGATGCTGCGCCAGCCGGGCACGCCAGGGGCGCACCTGGCCGGGATCGGTGATGTTCACGGTCTCACCGGGATCCCGCTCCAGGTCGAAGAACTGCTCTTCTCCGGACGGCGCGTGAAAGATGTACTTCCGGCGGCCGTCGGTAAGGGCATTCCAATGGTTCGCAGGGCTGTAGCAGACGTCGTGCTCCAGATCGATAAACTCGCGCCAGGGTGCATTCGGGCTGCGAAGGAGAGTGAGGACGCTCTTGCCGTCCACAGGTTCGGGAATCGCCGCGGAGGCGGCATCCAGGAACGTCGGCAGCACGTCGCGGATCTCCACCGGTTGGTCGAAGACGCGGCCGCCGCGGAAGCCGGGGATGAAGCCCCGCGGCGGGCGAACGACGAACGGGATGCGCGCCGAGGATTCGTAGGCGTACGACTTGCGCCACAGGTTGTGGTCGCCCAGCATGTCGCCGTGATCGGAGATCATCGCAATCAGCGTTTCGTCTAAAAGGCGCCGGCGGTGCAGCGCTTCCATGATCCGGCCGATCTGATCGTCGATCTGACTCACCAAAGCGTAGTAGCCCTGGCGCGATGAGCGAACGACATCCGGCCCGAAATCGCCATGCCAGGGCTCGTTCGATTCGCCGCTCCGCCGCGCGTAACGTCCCGACCAATCGCTGCGCAGCGCCGGGGGCAGGTCCGCGTCGCGGTACTTTCGAAGATATCGCTCCGGAGGATCATAGGGGCTGTGCGGCCGCACGAAAGACACCTTCAGGAAAAACGGGTTCGGCTGCGAGTACGCGTTCAGAAAGCGCACCGCGGTATCGGCGGTCCAGACGGTGGGATGCAACGCCTCGGGGAAGACGTAGGCGCGGGCGCGATAGTCGTTCCACTCGAGGCCCGTCGCGTAGGGATTCGCACCTGGCATCTGGGCCTGGAACCAGCTCTCGTAATCGCTGCGCTCGGCGCGCGTGAGCGCAGTCGCCATGGGGTGATGCTCATCGAGAATCGTCTGATGGAATCCATGCAGGTTCCGCATCGGCGACCAGTGCATTTTGCCGATACCGGTGGTGTGGTAGCCGGCCTCGCGCAACAGGCGCGGCATCTCCACCGGGTAGCGCTCCGCAACCTTCGCATAGCCGAGCATGCCGTGGCGCCACGGGGATTGCCCCGTGAGCAGGGCCGCCCGCGCGGGCGTGCACGTCGGCGTCGAAGAATAGGCGTGCCGGAAGAGCGCCCCCTCGGAGGCCAGTTGGTCCAGATGCGGTGTTCGGATGACACGGTTGCCCGCCGCACCGAGACAATCGGCGCGGTGCTGATCGGTCATCAGAAGCAGGATGTTGGGGCGCTTTCGCGTCGCCGCGCCAAGCGCCTGAAGAAACGTGCGGCGTTTGATCCCGATCATTCTAGCAACCCTTCCGCGCGCGTTCACCTGAGTTAGTCCGGGCCGCCAGCTATTGAGGCGGCGGATGCGATACGCTGGCAGCCCTATGCCTGTCTACGATCTCAAGCAACTTGCGCCCACCTTCGCGGCCGCGGCCAACGCAGCCGATGTAGAGACCCTGGTTGGGCTGTACACGGAAGACGCGGTGTTCGTGATTCCGGGCGGAGTCACGGTTCAGGGGACCGAGGCCATTCGAGCGGTGCTCGGCCAGTTATTGGGCGGTGGGCGGAAAATGGCATTCGAACACGTCTACATCTTCGACAACGGCGATACGGCGTTGGTTCGCGGCGTGTGGACACTCACCGCCCCGGGCCCGGACGGCGCCGATACCGTGACCACAGGGAGCAGCGTTGAAGTCCTGAAGAAGCAGCCCGATGGGTCGTGGAAGTACTTCATCGACCATCCCTGGGGCGGCGATGCGCTCTGACTTGCAGGCGTTCGCCGAGCGCTATACGGCGGCCTGGTGCAGCCAGGAGCCCCGGCAGGTGGCGGCGCACTTCGCCGAGAACGGGTGGCTGAAAGTAAACGCCGGCGCGCCGGCCGTGGGCAGGGCGGCGGTGGAAGAGATCGCGCGATCGTTCATGACTGCGTTCCCGGATCTGACGGTGTCCCTCGATCGCCTGGTGGAACGGGACGGGGCCGTCGAGTATCACTGGACGCTGACCGGCGCCAACACCGGGCCCGGCGGTACGGGACGGCGCGTCCGCATCAGCGGGTATGAAGCATGGACCCTCGGGGCCGGTGGTTTGATTGCGGAGTCAAGGGGCTGGTTCGACGAGGCGGAGTACCAACGGCAGTTGGCGGGCTGATGGGCGCGTTGCCGCACTCGCGGCGTTCTCGGCGTTCACGGGCCATTGCATCCGGGGCCCGCGGCGAGTAGCATTCTTGTGCCGCTTCGCCGACGGCAATCGCGGGGCGGTCACACTCATCTGGGAGGAGAGACCGTGAAAGAAACCATTGCACTCGACGAACTCACGCCCACCGGGCAAGCCGAATACACTTCGATGGACCCGCGCCTGCAGCGGATTGTGTCGCGTGCGCGCAAGGGCCAGCGGCGGCCCGCGAGCGCATCGACTTCGGTGAACGAAATCGCGGTGGTGGCGCGCGTCAGCAGCGTGGACGACTGGCTGGCGCTGAGCGAAGTGAAACCGGGGATTAGCATTCCGGAAGCGGGCGGAGACGCGATCGTTACCGGCCGCATTCCCGTCGCGCGGATTGAAGCGGTGCGACAAATGCCTTTCGTTCTGAGCCTGAAAGCCGCGCAGGCGGTGCAGCGGATGCTCGGGGCGACGACGGCGGACACGGCGACCCGGCCGAACCTGCTACCCAAGGGAAACAAAGTGGCAGGGGGCAAGGGCGTGGTGGTGGGGATCGTGGATTTCGGCTGCGATTTCGCGCACCGGAACTTCCGCCTGGCGGACGGCACGTCGCGCGTGCTCGCGATCTGGGATCAGAGCGGACGACCCACGGCGACGAGCCCCTTTGGATACGGCCGTGTGTATGAGCGGGCGGAGATCAACGCGGCCTTGAAGAAGTCCGATCCGTACGCCGCGTTGGGCTATGGGCCGGAACCGGATAGTGAATTCGACAAGGGCTCGCACGGCACCCACGTGATGGATATCGCGGCGGGCAACGGGCGCGGATCGGGTGTCGCCGGGGTGGCGCCGCAGGCGGAGTTCGTCTTCGTCGAGCTTGCCTCATCGGACATTCCATGGGCGGGCAAGGAAGTCACCGGCAAGTCCTTTGGCGATTCGGTCCAGTTGCTGGAGGCGGTCCAGTTCATCTTCGACCGCGCGGCGGGACGGCCCTGCGCGATCAACCTGAGCCTGGGCACCAACGGTGGCCCGCATGATGGCACAACGCTGGTGGAGCAGGGCATGGACCGCCTGGTGCGGCAGGCGGCGAACCGCGCCGTGGTGATTGCGGCGTCCAACTCCTTTGCCGACGGGATTCACGCGGCGGGCACGGTGGCCGCGGGAGGGCGCACGGACATTCCGTGGATCGTCGCGAGCCAGGATGCCACAGGCAACGAAATGGAGCTTTGGTACGCGGGCGCCGATCGTTTAGCGGTGGAACTGGTGGCGCCGAACGGGACCAGCCTGTTGACCGTCGAGCCGGGACGCACCGGTGAACTGACCACCCGCACGGGACGGACGGCGATCTTCATCTCGAACCGGCTGGCGGAGCCGAACAACGGCGACAACACGATCAGCGTGTTCCTCGAAGGAGGGCTTCCCGCGGGGCGCTGGAGCGTGCGGTTGCACGGGCGGAGTGTGGCGAGCGGAAAGTGGCACGCGTGGATCGAGCGTGACGATGCGGGCCAGTCGACGTTTGCCGAACCGCTCGACAACTCACACACGCTGGGTTCCATCTCGACGGGCCGCGAGACGATCGTGGTGGGTTCCTACGACGCCCACAAGCCGAACGTGCCGCTCTCCTGGTTTTCGAGCGAGGGTCCGACGCGCGACGGCCGCCAGAAGCCGGAGGTATCGGCACCTGGGCACGACGTACTGGCGGCGCATTCGCGGACCGGCAACGGCGTGATCTCGAAGTCTGGGACGAGCATGGCGGCGCCGGCGGTGACCGGTATCTGCGCGCTGGTGCTGGCGCAGGCCAAAGCGCAGAAACGCAACCTGACGATCGCGGAGTTGCGTCAGATCCTGGCAGAGACCTCGCGGCCCATGTCCGCGGCCGGGTGGCATTCGCGCTACGGCAATGGCAGGATCTCGGGAGGCGAGGCGTTGAAGCGGCTGATGGCCGCGAAGCCCGCGGCGCCCGTGAAGACGGCGGCGAAGGCAGCCGCTGCGGGAGGACGCCGCGGTACGCGATCCTAGGAAGATGGCGATCACACTAGACGAGCTGCGTCCTCCCGATCCGGACGAGGAACGCGGCGGAGCCCAGGGAACGATCACAGCCATCGTCAAGGTGAAGAAGGCGGGATACGTTCCGAATGGCGTGACGGTGCGGGCGCGGATCGACGATGAGATGTTCACCGCTTCCCTGCCCGCATCGCTGGTAGCGCAGGTGCGAGCCGATCCGCTGGTGGCGTCTCTGGATGAGTCCGAGCGCCTCGAGCGGATCGATTGACGTAAACTTCCGGGCGGCGCCGGGCGACGGGCCATGGTGCGCGCAGCCGCGGCCGCCGATGGAAGTGCGGGAGGCGGAATTGCTCGGCTACTTTCTTCGTGCCGCCGCAGGCAAGTCCGGTTTGCGAAGCCTGCTCGGTAAGCACTTCGGCGGTTTGGCGGTGGAGCAGATCCTCACCGCTTCGCGCGACTTCCCGGTGACCTCGCGTGTGGACGTGCAGTCGGCGTGCAATGAGATCTTCGCTGCGAGGGAAGGCGCGCGGCTGCTCGGCGTGAGTTCGCAAGTGAATCACGAGACGGCGACGCTGGCGTCCTTTCTCACACCGGGACCATGGCCGTCCGAGGTGAGCCCGCTGCAGCACGACGAGGTGGACATTGGCGACGACACGCCGGTGCGGTGCTTGAAGAACGGGCTGTGGCTGGCGAAGGAAGGCGGCCTGCCGTTCGCGGTGCTGCTCTCGCCCGCGATGCAGTACGGGCAAGTGGGCGGGAGCCACGTGGAGATCGGGGTCCCGTCGGGGGAGGAAGGGGCGGATTTCTCGGCGCGCTTCTTCCGGGACCTGGAAGTCCGGGTGACCGCGGGACGCACTTATCGCGGGCGTGTGCTGTCGCTCGAGCAGGCGATGGGCTACGGCGGACTGAGCGGCGCGGTGAAGGTGCACCGTTTGCGAAAAGTGGAGCGCGAGGAGGTGATCCTGCCGCGGAAGACGCTCGACCTGCTGGATCGCAACGTGGGCCAATTTGTCGCGGCGCGGGAGCGGATCAAGCAGCTTCGGTTCTCCGCGCGCAAGGGCCTGTTGTTCCACGGACCGCCGGGCACGGGCAAGACCCACACGATTCACTACCTGGCATCGCAGCTACCGGGGCACACCACGCTGCTGATTACCGCGGAGCAGGTGGCGAGCATCGGCGAGTACTTCCGCCTGGCGCGGTTCCTTGCCCCCTCGATGATGGTGATCGAGGACGTGGACCTGATCGCACGGGAGCGCGAAAACATGGCGAACCCGATGCAGGAAGTGATGCTCAATAAGCTGCTGAACGAGATGGACGGGCTGCGGGAAGACGCCGACGTGCTGGTCATCCTGACGACGAACCGGCCCGACCAACTGGAACCGGCGCTTGCGGCGCGGCCGGGGCGGATCGACCAGGCGATTGAGTTCCCGCTGCCGGACGATGAGGGGAGGCGCAAGTTGGCGATGCTCTATTCGCGGGGCATCGAGGTTCCGGACGAAGTGGTGGATCTGGTGGTTCGCAGGACGGCGGGTGGCAGCGCTGCCTTCATCAAGGAACTCATGCGACGCTCAGCCCAGTTCGAAATCGAAGCAAGCGGCGGAGCGGTGCTCTCGCCGGCGAGCGTGGAGGCGGCGATGGAGGAGATGGTGTTCTCGGGTGGAGCCGTGAATCTGAAACTGCTGGGAGGTCCGGGGCCCGGGAACCAGGCCCCTTGAGAACGAAAGCGGCTAGACGACGTCGACGCCCATACTGCGGGCAGTGCCTTTCACGGAGTTCATGGCCGACTCGACGGTGAAGCAGTTGAGGTCGGGCATCTTGAGCTTGGCGATTTCCTCCACCTGCTTCAGAGTGATCTTGCCCACCTTGGTCTTATTCGGCGTGGCTGAACCCTTGGCGAGGTTCACGGCGCGCTTGATGAGCACGGGCACCGGCGGGGTTTTCGTGATGAACGTGAAGGACCGGTCGTTGTAAATGGTGATCACGACCGGGATAATGAGACCTTCCTGATCCTTCGCCGAGGTCTTCGCGTTGAAGGCCTTGCAGAACTCCATGATGTTAACGCCCTGGGGACCGAGGGCGGTGCCAACCGGAGGCGCCGGAGTGGCCTTGCCGGCGGGAATCTGGAGCTTTACCTGCGCAGTAACTTTCTTTGCCATATCAATCTACTCTCATGAACCGCGGGGGCCGCGGGCTTAAACCTTCTCCACTTGCAGGAAATCGAGTTCGACCGGCGTGGCGCGGCCGAAGATGGTGACGAGAACGCGGAGCGTGTTGCGTTCTGGGTTGACTTCGTCGACGCGGCCGGAGAAGTTGGCGAAGGGGCCGTCGATAATGCGAACGGTCTCGTTCTTCTCGAAGTTGAGCTTGGGGCGGGGCCGCTCGGCGGCAGAAGCCTGCCGGTAGAGGACGGAGTTGACTTCGTCGGCGGTGAGCGGCACGGGCGTGTTGCCGCCGCCGACGAATCCGGTGACGCGCGGCGTGTTCTTCACCTGGTGCCAGAGTTCGTCGTCCATCTCCATTTGGACCAGGACGTAGCCTGGATAGAGGAGCCGGCGGCTGGTGACCTTCTTGCCGCCGCGGAGCTCAACGACGTCTTCGGTGGGAATCAACACCTGCCCGAGGCGGTGGGCGAAACCGAAGGCCTGGGCGCGGCTGCGAAGGGATTCAGCGACCTTCTGCTCAAAGCCGGAGTAGGTATGAATGATGAACCACTTGAGGTTCGGGTTGACTTCGGGCGCGGGGGACTCGGCGGCGGGTTCGGTTTCGACCGCCGCGCCGTCGCCGGCAGTGGCGGGCGAGTAGGGCTCCTCCACTTGTTCTCCCTGCGTCCAGTTCACGTGATCCTGATCTGCCATGGCAGCCTACTTTGTTAGGGCGTCGAAGACCTTGTTGATTCCGCGGCCCAGCAGGAGATCAACGACGGCGAAATACGCGGCGAAGACGAAGATGGCGACGATGACGACGGTGGTGGTGGCGCGAACCTGCTTCCAGTTCGGCCAGGTGACCCGTCGCATTTCGGATTTGAGATCTTCGATGTACTCTTTGACGCGCGCCGGCCATTGCGCCACGCGTTGCCCGAAGCTTGCGGGCTGCTCCATTGCTCGAACTTCCGCCATAAGACTCTTCTCCGCCGGCCGTTTTCGCCGGCGATCCAAACGATCCTTCCAGAAGCTGTTCGCTAGGCTTCGGCGCGCTGAACTCCAGCGCCGTCCTCGTAGGGAGTGGCAGGGGCGGAGGGATTCGAACCCCCACTCGCGGTTTTGGAGACCGCTGGTCTGCCGTTAAACCTACGCCCCTAAAAACCGGACTGTCAAACCGCCTACAACCCTATTCTACAGCCAAAAAAACCGACCCAAGCCCCAGCGGCCCGGCGCCGGGCGCCTACTTGGTCTCGCGATGCACCTGGTGCTTACGGCAGAACGGGCAGAACTTCTTGAACTCGAGACGCTCGGTGGTGGTCTTCTTGTTCTTCATGTTCGTGTAGTTCCGGTTCTTGCACTCGGTGCACTGAAACGTGATGATCTCTCGCGGCATATTGCGACTCCAAAACCCCGGCTCACGTACGGCCGCGCCCGGGGACCATGGCTGGAACGTGCGGGTAAGCGCGACGGCCGGAGAAAAGGCCACACTCCGCCTTCCGGCGTCAGACCTGAAACTTGAGTGTAGCAGAGGGGCGAAAGTGGGTGCAAGGAGCGGAATCGCGCTGGACGGCGAGGGCATGCTGTGGGCGTCCGGCGGAGTACCCGCGAGGTGGTTCGGATGCGGGTGCGAAGGGACTAGACTAACGCTCGACCACAATCTCATACCAGGGCGAGAAAGCCTGGCCCTCGGCCTGAAGTTGAAGGCGGAAGCCATCATCGGTGCGTGTGACGAAGCGCGGCTCGAGGGCAGCGAGGCGGCGTCCGGCGCCATCGAGCGGATAGATGGTGAGGCCGGCGGCGGCGATGCGCAGGGTGAGGATGCATTCGACGCGTTCCATCCAGACAGGCTGTGCGCCGCCGTTGAGGTCACCGGACGGCTTGGAGGAGACGTCGCGTTCGACGGTCCACCAGTCGTTGGTATTGGGGTAATTGACCAGTCGTTGTGGGCGTTCGGGGAGTTGGGCCGGTTGCGTGCGAAGGGTGTAACCGGGATTGGAAAGGAGCAGGCGCGGGGCATCGGCGAGGGCGGCGCCATCGAGCGGCGTGAGGGTCAGGGCGAGGAAGCCGCGGGCTTCGCCGGTAAGTTCGACGTCGACCGGGCCGGCGGTCACGGTCTTGTTGCGGCCGGCGAAGCCGTAGATCCCCACGGCTTTCGCTGAGCTGGCCCGCAAGAGTTTGCCTGCGGAGTCGTAGGAAAGTTCGCCGGTATCCGAAACGGGATCGGGATTCTCTTCGCGAGCGGCATCCGGAGGCTCGCCGTCTCCATCCTTCACCAGTTCCACGCGGTGGCGGAGGAACGTATTCGGGTTCACGCGCAGCGCGGCGCTCAGAAACGTCGCGATGCCGCCGTTGCGGCGTTCGCGCGTGGCGCGCAAACGGGCATCGAGCGGAAGCGGGATCTTCATCGGCTCGACGGAGGGAGCGATCGCGGCGGTGCGGAACAGCCACGCCGCTTGGCCGATGTTCACGAACTTGGTCCAGTCGCCGTCGATATTGAAGCCATTGGGCACGCCGCGGTCCCAGTTGCGGCTGTGGGCGTAGGCGAAATGCATGATGGAGTCCCAATCCTGGAACGCTCCGAAGGCGGCGAGCGTGGGAGTGATCTCGGCGGCGTAGGTATTGGGCCAGGGCTGGTTGTACTCGCTCACGGTGTAGGGGCGTCCGGCCTGGCGGGCGGAGGCCATGCTGAGGAACGCTCCGAGTCCGGTTCCGACGGACGAACTATCGCGGATGCGCCAATCGCGGCCGTCCCATTGCACGTTGGGAAAAGAATAGTGATCGATGTAGAAGTGGTGGTCCTGGTAATCGAGGTCGTCGTGGGAGTCAATATTGAGCAGCCCGCCGTAACCCATCTGCGTCCCGGCGACGGGAACGAGGGGATCCGCCGATTCCCGCACGGCGGCGAGCATCTGCCGGAGATAATGGCGGTCGCGATCGGCGAGGTAGAGGAGGTAATCGTTGAGCCGGGTGTCGACGGCAATCTCGCCTTCGCCCACCAGGCTGACGCCGGTTTCAAGCGTTTCACCATCGGCCAGGCCGCGACGGCCGGCGCGGTAGACGCGCGCGTTGCGGACCAGCAAGGGATACGCCAGGGCTTCGAACTGAAGCCCGAAGCGGGCGATGCCGTCCATGGTCCAGGTAGGAGTGACGGCGATGCGGTAGGTGCGCCACTGGTTGGTGACCGTGAGGTTCTGCGCGACCATGGTGCGCCAGGGGTTGACGTCCTGCTTGAGGTCCCAATACACGGCGCCGCTTGCGCCGGCGGGAGCGTCGATGCGGAGGTCGACTTCGGCGACAATCGGTTCGCCTTCAGGGATGGAGAAGCCCACCTGCTTCAGAATGAAGCGCGGCCCGCGAGCGGTAACGACGACGCGGACGGAGCCATCCGGTTCGTTGGTGAGCGTTCCATCGGAGGGAGAGCCGCGTTCGATCACCCAGCGATTGGGAAGGCGATCCGGCCCGTCGGGCTCGGCGCCGGCCCAGGCCTGCTGGAGGGCTTCGGTGCTCGGATAGCGGGCGCGCAGGTAGTCGTTCCAGCCGCCGGCGAAAACGTCGCGATACTCGCCCACCAGCACGCTGTCGAGGCCATAGGTCTGCCAGTCGTGCACGATCGAACTCTCGTTGTTGATCTCGACCATTCCGAGCACCGGATCGTTGCGGAGGGCGAGGGCCTCAATGGTCTTGCGGGTGAACTCGGCCTGGAGTTCGATCATGCGCGGATGAATCATGTGCAGGGGCTTGCTCTGCGATGGGAAGGGAGCCAGGGCGGGGATGTTGTCGGCGCCGGGGCGGAAGGTGTAGCCGACGTGCAGGTTGAGGTTGACGTAGATGCCTTCGGCTTTGAGCGCGTCGAGGAAGCGGCGCAGGCGCTCGACGGAGTTCGGATTCAGCGCCGGGTAGGGGCCGGTGGTGAGGAGGCTGCGAGCGTTGGCGGCATTGGAGTCCGGCTGCGAATCCATGTGATGAAGGCGGACCAAGTTGACGCCCAACTTGCGGAGGCGGCGGGCGATGCGCTCGGCGTCGCGGAATTCCGGGAAGTTGGCGTCGAAGGCCAGGTTCACGCCGAACAGGCGCACCCGCTCGTCGTCGCCGGTGTTGGGGGTGAGATCGGGGCCGACGCGATGGAAACGGCCGTCGCGAACGAAGAGACGGTCCTGAGGCTCGATCGGACGGTTGAGGAAGCTGAAATCGGGCGCGCCCGCCAGGGTGTCCTGATCGATGTTGAATGGGTAAAATTGAGCGGAGGCGGCTCCCGCGAGAAGGGCGATCAGGATCGGCAGGCGCATTTCGGAATTCTCTATCCTAATGTTACGAAAACTGGCCGGGGCCGCACGAGAGGGTGTTGGGGCAGGGCTCTTGCGAACAGTGGTGGCGCTCGCGCTGCTGGTCTCGGCGGGCGCGCGCGCCGAACCGGTTTCGGACGACGTGCTGCGGGACCGCTTGCGGCAGGCGCATCCGAACGCGGCCAGGCGGTATGAGCGGCTGAAGGCTTTGTTCGCACAGGCCGGGTGTGTCGAGCCGCGGCTGCGGGAGCAACCCGTGAAGCGCTCGAAGCAACCGAACCTGATCTGCGGGCCGGCGGGCGGGAGTTCCGGCAAACGGCGGATCATCGTGGGGGCGCATTTCGACTCGCAAGGCGGGGCCGGCGTGATCGACAACTGGACGGGGGCGGTGCTGCTGCCGAGCCTGCTTGAGTTCCTCGGCTCCGGGGCGGAGCGGCGGCATGAGTTTGAGTTTGTCGGGTTTGCGGCGGAGGAGAAGGGGTTGCTGGGATCGCGGACGTATGTGGAAGCGCTGACGGCGGAGGAGCGGGCGCGCATCGCGGCAGTAATTGTCGTGGATTCCGTGGGACTCGCACCCGTGAAGGTGTGGCCCAACCGGTCGACGCCATTCCTGGTGAACGCAGCGGCGCAGGTAGCCGCCGGGATGGCCATCGGCTTGGAAGGAGTGAACGTGGAGAAGGTCGGAACCACGGATTCGCAGGTGTTTTACGAGGCTGGGATTCCGGTCCTTACTGTGCATTCAGTGGATCAACGGACGATCCTGGTGATCAACCACGAGAGCGACACCTTGGCGGCGGTGTCGTGGAAGGACTTTTTCGATACCTACCGGATGCTCGGGGCGTTGTTGGAGTATCTCGATCGGGGGCTGCCGGCGCAATGACGGGCTATCGGCGCGCTGCGATTGGCGGAGCCTGGCTGCTGGCGGCGATGGTGCTCGTCTTCGCCGCGTGGCACCGCATTCCATGGCCGGACGAAGGCCACTTCGTTCAGCCACCTTACTATTTGCTGAGCGAGGGTAAGTTCGCGACGAAAACCGTGGACGCGACGGCCAGCGGCCTGTTGCGGGCCGATCAGCGGACTTACTGGACCATGCCGTTGCACTCGTTCCTGATGAGCGGCTGGTTCCTGGTGTTCGGGGTTTCTCTCTTTGGCGCCCGCATGATGACGGTGCTGCTGCTGCCGGTGCTCGGCTGGCAGACCTACCGGATCGCCCGGCTGGTGACTCGGGATGAGGCGACGGCGGCGTGGGCGGCGGTACTGATGCCGCTGGAGTACGTGGTGCTTTACACGAGCAGTTGGGCGCGGCCGGATGTGCTCTGCGCAGTGCTCGGCCTTGGGGGCATTTGCTGGTATCTGGGGCGGCGCGAAGCATCGCTCAGGCAAGCGCTCTGGGGAGCGAGCCTGCTGGTGACGCTGAGCGGGCTGGCCCACCCGAACGCCATCCTGCACGGTGCGGGATTGGCGTTCCTGGTTCTCTACTACGACCGGAGGCGGCTGACGGCGGGCCTTCTGATCGGGATGGCGGCGGCAGCGCTGTTGGCCGTTGTCCCCTACGCGGCGTATGTGTCGCTGGACTGGGAGGCCTTCACGCAGCAGATGCGGCGGAACGCCGAGGGCAACGACCGAATGGCGGCCGGGTGGAATCCGGTTTCGCTGGTCTGGCGGGAACTGGTGGAGCGCTACGGGCTCGCCTACGGACAGTTATCGCCGGGGCTGCTGCCGCGCTTGAAAGGCGTCGCGCTGATCTCGTACCTGGGCGCAGTTGTGGCGTTTCTGGCGAGCGGGGCGCTGCGGCGCGCGACCAGCACGGGACCGATCGTTGCGCTGTGGGCCATTTACTTCGCCGTGCAGTGCGTCTTTAATCAGAAGCTCTCCGTGTACCTGATCCACATCCTGCCGCTGACCCTGATTCTGGTTTCGAGCGGAGCGGTGTACGTTTGGCGGCGGAACCGGCTGGCAGGTGTTTCGATCGCCGCCTGGCTTGCGCTCTCAGCGGTGGTTCAGACCGGGGGCTTTGCGTATGTCGCGATGAACCGCAGCGCGGTGGCAGGGCAGAGAGAAGCGGCGGACTTCCTGAAGCGCAACGCAGGGCCGGCGCAGCGGATCAACGGATCGGTTACCTTGGTGTTCCCGCTGCGGTTCGACGCGCGGCTGAAGGACGACCGGTCGCTCGGGCTGAACAGCGGAATAGCGCCGGAGGTGATCGTGGTCGAGGAATCCTATCGGGAGAGCTTCGAAGGCTACAAGACCCGGCGTCCTGAGTTACTGGCGCGGATACTGCGGCGCTTGGAAGAGTACCGGCTGAGCTACGACCGAGGCGGTTACCAGATCTACTTCCGGCCGGATTTCAAGCCTGGCAGCGCGCTTCAGCGGCCCCAGGAGTAATCGTAGTTCTTGAGCGAACCGTCCTTGATCTCCACCTCGTCTTCCTGATCGGGCAAGCCCTCTTTGCTGAGCACCATTTTGTAGCGGCCCGCGGGCAGAGTGAGGACGACAGGGGAGAGTTTGTCCTGGCGCTTGCCGTTGAGCGTGATGGTGGCACCGGGGGGCGTGGTGCGGATCACGAGGGTGCCTTGCAGGGCATCGAGGCTGACGTTGACCGAGAGGTCGCGAGGGACCTCGAAGATCTTCAGCGTCGGGCGATGGCCGTCCAGCTTGGCGGCGAGGGCGTGGCGGCCAGGCATCAGGTTCAGCGAGCAGGGCGAGGTGCACGACAGCTCAGGGTTGCTGTCGACGGTGACGGTGGCGCCGGCGGGCGCTGTGGAGAGGGCGACCGCCTTCTCTTGCGGCGCGGCGGGCTTGGGCGGGGTGGCGGGAATGGGCTTCGCGATGGGCGGAACAGAGGCGGCAGGCTTGGCCGCTGCGGCGGGAGCGGGCGCCGGGGCAGCCGCGGCGGGTTTAGATTCGGCTGGCGTGGGCACGTTCGTCTGGGGTTGGGACGTGGCGGCGCTCGGCGGTGACGGCGGAGGCAACTCGGGCGCGCGATCCGGTTGACGCAACTTCGGAACGATGATGAGCGCGGCGAGGATGACCGCGCCGGCGGCTGCCCCCATCAGGAAGCCCAGACGCATGGACTTGCGGGACGCACCGGATGATGGCGCCGCCTCTGGCGGGGTGGGGGGCTGGGTAGCCGAGTAGGTCTGTAGCTCGGGCTTGGGCCCGGTGGAACGGGCGATGGTGGGCATGGACTGGCTGGTGCCCGGGGGCAGCACCTTCCAGCCTTTCGCCGACTTGAGCGCGCCGGTGAGCGCTTCAGCGAATTCGGCGCAGGTGGGGTAGCGCTTGTCGGGTTCCTTGTTCAGGCCGCGGCGCAGCACGGCTTCGACGGCATTGTTGAGGGAGGGATTGATCCGCTGGGGAGCGACCGGTTCTTCGCGGACGATGCGGTAGACCAAGGCGGGCATCGAGTCGCCGACGAAGGGCTTTTCGCCGGTGAGGATTTCGTAGACGATCACAGCGAGGGCCCATTGGTCAGCGCGGCCATCGACGGGGTGCCCTTGAATCTGCTCGGGCGACATGTAGCTGGGAGTGCCCATCACGGCGCCGGTCTGGGTCATCTTCTGGGAGACGATGCGGGCCACGCCGAAGTCGGCGATCTTGGCCGAGCCGTCTTCGTGGATCATGATGTT
>DALYJJ010000005.1:0-66837 GCA_031969915.1 Bryobacteraceae bacterium
GCGGGCGGCGGCGTTTCTGTCGAACGAGTATTACGAGAGCGACGTCGCATGGATGGATCTGGACGCGCCGCTCGACATCACCATCGGCCCCTATGAGACCTACAACGACGAGGTCTTCGGATATAAAGCGGCGTTCGAAGCCTTCATCACCCTGCGCGACGACGCGGAGACGGCGAAACTGAAATTCTTCGCCCAGCATTTGCAGGACGTGGAGAACCATCTGCCGATCGACGCGCAATACCGGAATCCGAAGCTGGGGGCGATGGCTCCGATCCGCGTGGTGAATGAGATTCGAGCGGCGGGGGATGCGGCACACGGTGTGCGCACAGCAGCGTTCAATCTGCCCAACGACGAGCGTGTGGTGCGCGAGAAAGGCGCGAAGCGGGTGATGCTGAAGAACATTCAGCAGGCGAAGTTTCGCATGATTCTGGCCCCCATCGCGGAGCGCGTCTTGGGGGCACCGGACCGCGCCCACCTCGACTTCGACTCTTTCTTCACGCACATCCTGGCGCATGAGTTGAGCCACGGGTTGGGACCGACCAAGGTGGGCGAACGCTCCTCTCCGCGGCAGGAGTTGAAGGAGCTGTATGCGGCGATTGAGGAGGCGAAGGCGGACGCAACCGGGTTGTTCCTCCTGCAGCATCTCTTCGACAAGGGGCTGGTGAAGGGCGGCGCCGACGCCGAGCGGCGGCTCTACGCGACGTTCCTGGCCTCGGCCTTCCGTACGCTGCGGTTCGGCGTCCATGAGGCGCACGGCCGCGGGATGGCCATCCAGTTCAACTACCTGTTGGACCGGGGAGCGTTCGTGGAGCGGGCCGATGGGACGTACGCCGTCGACTTCGCGAAGATGAAAGGTGCGGTGCGTGACCTGACCCGGGACCTGCTGATGCTGGAGGCGAGAGGCGACTATGCGGGGGCGAAGGCGATGATCGCGACCTTGGCCGTGGTCCGCCCTGGACTGCGGAAGTCGTTGAGCCGGTTGGGTGATATTCCGACGGACATCCGGCCCGAGTAGGCAGACTGCGTGATTTGGCGCAGGCGTCGGCGGGTGTCGTGAATCGCAACTCCTGCCGATAGAATAGGCGCCGCGTTGGATGCCGGCATGCAAGGCACAGCGGCAGGAGACGGGATGCTTCGCTTTGACACGTTGATTCGCCCCGGCATGACGCTCCGAGACGTCAGGCAATTCTACCCTCAGGTCGGGCCGGTTCTGGATTCGTTCGGATTCCGCCAGAGTTGCGCGGATTGCTCGATCGAAGTGGTCGCCCGGAAGTACGGCCTGCGCTCGGACGTCATTGTCCTGGCCTTGAATGAAGCCGTGTTCGGACCGATGACCACGGCAGGGCTCACGCACTAGGCGTGCCGGTTCGAGTTCAGCCGGCGAGCCTGCGAAAAATGGAGGAGTGGCGCTTGGTTGCGTGGAGCGAGATCGGGGAGAGCGGGATCTTGTAGAATCGACCTTAGGCAAATTCACGCGCCTCGCGATTGCTGAGGGTACGTCACGCGTGATCCTCGCCGTCGGCCGATGAGAAGGAAGAAATGAAGAGGCGTTCCCCCAAACCAGGGTTGTTGTTTCCGGAAATGGCAGCAGGCCCCGAGAATCCCTGGTTGACTGGTTCGGCGCGGCGAATGCAGCCCCTGGGTACGGCGTCGGGGCTAACAACACTTGAGCTTTGCGCTGGGGCCGGTGGACAGGCGATCGGCATCGAACAAGCCGGTATCGAGCATGCGGGGCTGGTCGAGATCGACAAGCACGCTTGCGCCACCTTGCGTTTGAACCGCCCGAATTGGAAAGTCATTGAGACTGACCTCAACACGTTTGATGGCTCGGAGTTCAAGGGCGTGGACGTGATTTCGGGCGGCTTGCCGTGTCCGCCTTTCTCGGTGGCGGGGAAGCAACTTGGGACCCGGGATGAGCGGAACTTGTTCCCGGCGATGATCCGGCTTGTCGATCAGATCCGGCCGAGGGCCCTGATGATTGAGAATGTCCGGGGGTTCCTGGATGCCATTTTCGAGGATTACCGCGGGCACGTCCGGAAGGAACTATTGAAGCTCGGGTACGAACCCGGCTGGAAGCTCATGAACGCATCTGACTTCGGAGTGCCCCAGCTTCGTCCCAGGGTAGCCTTCGTAGCGGTGCAGAAGAACCTAGCTGATCGCTTTTCGTGGCCTGAGGAATCGGAGTCTGCCCCGCGCACGGTTGGGGAAACCCTCGTCGATCTGATGGCTGCCAACGGGTGGGAAGGCGCGAGCGCATGGGCAGAGCAAGCCGACGAGATCGCACCCACGATCGTCGGCGGATCGCACAAGCACGGCGGTCCCGACCTTGGCCCTACGAGAGCCCGCAAAGCGTGGGCCGGGCTTGGCGTGGATGGACTCGGGATCGCAAACGAAGCCCCGGAGCCGGGCTTTGTTGGGATGCCCCGTTTGACGGTTCGGATGGTGGCCCGGCTTCAGGGGTTTCCTGACGATTGGCAATTCGCTGGGACGAAGACACAGGCGTACCGGCAGGTGGGCAACGCCTTTCCGCCGCCATTCGCCCGTGCCGTCGCCGAGAATCTGAGAGCGTGCCTGCTCTCGTCGCGGTTGGTCCGCGTCGCGGGGTAGCGGGAAGCGGGCGCGATGGCCAGGAAACCGAGAGGTTCGCGAGCGAAGTTGCGCGACTATTTTCTCTCGCACATTGGCGAAGTGCTGGAGTCCGACTCGCTCCGCGCTGCGTCGGGAAACGCCAGCGAGTGGGGGCGGCGAGTGCGTGAGCTCCGCACGGAAGAGGGCTTTCAGATCCTGACTCACAATGACCGAAGTGAACTTCGGCCAGGGCAGTACTTGCTCCTGGACCCGAAGCCGATTCCCGCGTTTGGCCGGGGCATCTCAAAGGAGACGCGAGCTTATGTGCTGGACCGGAATGGATTCACTTGCCAGATGTGCGGTGCGGTGGCTGGCGAGCCGCACCCTTACGACCCGGCTCGAAAAGCGCGCCTTCACATTGGGCACATCGTCGACAAATCAACGGGAGGAAGCGACGATCCAGCTAATTTGCGGGCGATCTGCTCGGTTTGCAACGAAGGGGCGCGGAATCTGACGTTAGACCGTCCTTCGCTCCAGAAACTCCTGATCCAGGTCCGCCGTGCCACGGGCGCTGATCAGTTAGAAGTGCTTCGTTGGCTGCTAAGGAAGTACCCAAAGCAAGCCCGTGTTCAGTTGGAAGATGATGCCCCGATCGCCTAATGCCGAGACCGCAGTCAATCTGTACGAACTGCTTCATCAGGCTCACAAGTGGACAGCCGCGAACTCATGGCAAGGAATCGCGCGTCTCCTTCTCACGACCCGTGTTTGGCGCTCTGGGCAGGGATGGCAGCCGTTCCACGACGTCGTCGTTTATCGCGAAAGCAACGACTTCAAAATAACGGCTAGCGGCCTTCCCAACCTTGTTGTTCGACGTGCGGAAGCGCTGACCCAGTATTTGGCCGAACAACTCGGTGTACCGAGGCAGGAGATCGATGAGCACATTGGGGTGTATTGGCGGCAGCCCGTCATTGGCGGCTTGCAACCCCACAATCTCGTTGGCCACGCTTTCCGCTCGTTGGTCGTGACGATACTCCAACACTTCGGCGATCCTGGCCTGACCTATGAAGAGGAAGTGGATCCCCACACCGAGTTTCCCGGATTCCAGTTCGCGACGCGAAGCGCCCAACCGAAACTGGACATCGTCGCTCGGCGGAAAGGCCGGCTCGTTGCGCTCGTGTCAACTCGATGGCGATACCGGCATGATCGAGTGGATCTGGTTGACGAAGCTTTGGCCTACGCCCCGGCGGCGCGACGACAGAACGCCCATTGCCGGCTTTACGCCGTGATCGGCGAGTTCGCTCCCACACGCCTCGGCAAAGTGCTGGCGAACTGTCCCCCAGCAATGCCGCACGCCGCGCTCTCGGCCGCTGTCCATTTCGCTCCCGAATTGCTTTGGAACGGCCTTCGTGAGAACGGCCGCACCGCGAACCTTAAGAATCTCGAGTGGCTCGTCCAGCAGTCGGGACAGTGGAGGTAGCGTTGCCATGGACAACTTAACTCCGGAACGCAGATCTGCGAACATGCGCCGAATCCGGAGTGGCGATACGTCGCCCGAGTTGGTTGTTCGCCGCTTGGTGCATTCCATGGGCTACCGCTACCGTCTTCACGTGGCAGCGTTACCTGGGAAACCGGATATCGTGCTCGCCCGGCTGAGAAAGATCATCGACGTTCGGGGGTGTTTTTGGCACCAGCATCCAGGGTGCGTCGATTCGCACATCCCAAAGTCCCGCCGCGCCTACTGGGAACCCAAGCTTCAGCGGAACGTCGTCAGGGATCGCGTGAACGGGCGCAAACTGAAAGGGTCAGGTTGGAGTGTCTGTGTGGTTTGGGAGTGTGAAACGGAGGCCGTGATGAAGTTGGCGGGACGGCTCGGGCGCTTTCTGGCAAGTTGAGGCGCGGAACTTAGTGGGACCAAGCCTCTCGGGGCGACACCCTCTCCACTCCGCCCAAGCCGCCTTAGTGACCGCCTTCACCCGCGCGCACTTTGCCGGCGAATTTGCGGTAGACGAACACCGTGTAGGCGAGCGCGAGCGAAATGCCGGGGATCCACCATCCCAGGGCGGCCGTCAGGCCGTAATCGGGCGCTTTCGCGTTGTACACGGTAAGGGCGAACTCCGGCGGGCCGCTCGACGGCAGCACGCAGGGGAAGACGCCGAACACCACGCTGGCGAGCATGCCTGCTAGGAAGACCGCCGAGCCCAGGAATGCGTTTTGCTCCTCGCCGCGGCGGAGGCCGCGGAAGGCCACGGCCAGGCCGGCGAGAGCGAACGCGGGAAAGAGGAAACCCCAGGGATGTTGAGCGAAGTTCTCGAGGACTCGTACTTGAACCACAAACGTCAGGCCGGTCAGGGGCGCCAACAGGATCAGCACGGCGACGGCGCTCCGGCCGGCCAGGCGGCGGGCCCGCGCTTGCAGGCCGCCTTCGGTCTTGAGGTGAATCCAGAGCGCGCCATGAAGGGTGAGGGCAGCGAAGGCGAATAGTCCCGCAAGCACGGTGTACCAATCGAGGATGCCGGGTTCGCGGCCGGGTTGGAAATTGGTCCACAGGGGCAGGAAGAAATCGCCCGACGCGTCGAGCGGCACGCCGCGCACGACGTTGCCGAGGGCGGCGCCGAAGAGGAAGGCGAGCAGCGCGCTGGCGGCGGCGAAGACAAAATCCCAGAGCGGCGTCCACGTGGGGCTGTCCAGGTGGTTTCGAAACTCGATGGCGATGCCCCGCAAAATGAGCAGCCAGAGGACGATCATCAGGGGCAGGTAGAAGCCGCTGAAGCTGGAAGCGTAAAGCTGCGGGAACGCAAAGAAGATCGTGCCGCCGGCGGCGAGGAGCCACACCTCGTTGCCGTCCCACACAGGACCGATGCTGCGCAGGATGATCCGCTTCTCATCGTCGCCGCGGGCGATGAGCAGGCTCACCACGCCGGCGCCCAGGTCGAAGCCGTCGAGAACCACGTAGCCGGCGAGGAGGGCCGAGACCAGACAAAGCCAGAGAATCTCCATCGGTGCGGCTCCTTAGTGGGCGATCGGCGCGGGCGCGGCCGGTTCGGGGCCGTGCTGGATCTCGCGCTGGACGAGGAACAGGAAGAGAATGGCGAGCACGGCGTAGAGCCCCATAAAGCCGATGAGAGTGAACAGCGCGTTACCGGAAGAAACGTTGGGCGAAGCGCCTTCGCTCGTGCGAAGGACGCCGTAGATCAACCAGGGCTGGCGGCCGAGCTCGGCAGTCATCCAACCGGCGGTGTTGGCGATGTACGGGAACGGCGCGGCCAGCATCAGCGCCCACAGCATCGGGCGCGTGGCGAACAGCCTTCGCCGCCAAAGCAGGAATGCGGCCGCGCCGGTCAGCGCGATGAACAGCGTGCCCAGGCCTACCATGACGTGGAAGCTGTAATAAAGCAGCGGGATGTTGGTGGGCCAGAGGTCGCGCGCGTAAGAATCGAGGCCCTTCACCTCGGCGTTCCAACGCTTGTAGGTGATGAAGCTGAGCATGCCTGGGACGTGAATCGGATTGTCCAGGCGGCGATGCTCGACGTCGGGCTGGCCGATGAGCGCGATGGGCGCGGCGCTGGTGGTTTCAAAGAGCCCCTCCATGGCCGCGAGCGTGACGGGCTGATGGCGGGCGACCATCTGCCCTTGCCCATCGCCCGTGGGGAACGCCATGAACACGGCGGCGGCGAAGCCGGCCAGAACGCCGAGCCGCAGGAATGTTTTGGCGTACTCCTGGTGTTGCCCGTTGAGCAGGTAGTAGGCGCCGATCGACGACATGACGAACGCCGCTGTGACCACGGCGCCGGTCATGTTATGGAGATACATCCAGAAGACCCACGGGTTGAAGAGAAGCGCGGAGACGCTTTCGAGCACAATCTCGCCGCTGGCGCCCCGCGTGTAGCCGACGGGATGCTGCATCCAGGCGTTGGTGCAGAGGATGAAGAAGCCGCTGAGCCAGGAGCCCGCAAAGACCGCCGCGGCCGCGCACCAGTGGCCGATGCGGCCGAGCATTTTTTCGCCGAACAGGAAGAGGCCGAGGAAGCTCGATTCGAGGAAAAACGAATACACTCCCTCCATCGCGAGCGTCTGGCCGATGATGCCGCCCGCGGCTTTCGAGAAGCGCGCCCAGTTGGTTCCGAACTGGAACTCCATGGGGATGCCGGTGACCACGCCGATGGCGAAGTTGACCGCGAAGATTCGGGCCCAGAAGCGCGCGGCGCGATCGTAGTGCTCATCGCCGGTGCGAAGCGCGATGGTTTTGAGAACCAGGATCAACAGGGCCAGGCCCATGGTGAGCTGCGGGAACAGGTAGTGAAAGGTGATCGTGAAGGCAAAGTGCAGCCGGTGTAGCTCAAGGGCATCCATACGTTGTCCGGTTCCCTCTTACAATACGACGGTTGGATGGTAAAGCTGCGGAAGGCGGGCCTCGCCGATGGCGACGAGTTGGCCCCGCTCGTCGAGTGCTTTCACGTAGCGGCTGTGATGCTGGGCGCGGAACGGCGAAATACGGAAGTCGCGGCCCTGACGGATCTGGGCGGCGGTGGCGGAGTCGACCACCTCCGACGGAAAGTCGGGCAGGAGGCGGGCGGCGGGTAGCAACGCTTCCTCGATGGTCCCGGCCGTGGCGAGCTCCATGAGCCGCTCCATGGTGCTTGCCTCCTGAATCGTGAATCCCGAGGAGGCCAGGCGCCGCAGCGAGTAGAGATGCGCGCCGCAGCCGAGGCGCAGGCCGAGGTCGTGCGCAAGGGAGCGGATGTACGTCCCGGGCGCGCAGTGCACGCAGATCTCGGCATCCGGACCGGAGACCGAGAGCAGATCGAGTTTGTGAATCGTGACCTCGACGGGAGGCAGATCGACCGGTTGCTGCTTGCGGGCCAGGCGGTAGGCGGGAACGCCGCCAATTTTCTTGGCGGAGATAGGCGGAGGTGTCTGTAGGATGGTCCCGCGGAACTCGTCGAGCAGGGATTCAAGCGCCTCGCGGGAGACCGTTACCGCCTGCGCTTCGCCGCCCGGCTCGCCCTCGCGATCGTAGGTGTCGGTGGCGAAGCCGAAGCGGATGACGCCCCGGTACACCTTTTCCCCGCCGGAGAAGAACTGCGCAAGGCGGGTGGCGCGGCCGACGAGCAACGGAAGCACCCCGGTGGCCATGGGGTCGAGGGTGCCGAGGTGTCCCACCTTCTGGCGCTGCACCAGCCGCCGAAGCTTGTTCACGGCGTCGTGGGAGGTCCAGCCGGCGGGCTTATCGAGAAGGATGAGGCCATCCATTGCATTCACTGTAACAAGCGGCTCCGACGCGGGCTCCGCAAGGGGCGCGGAGACAAACGCCGCAAGCGGGGCGGAAAAGGCCCTCGGCTACACTGTAGTGGTGGAAGAAGAGGTACTCGGCAAAGCGTATGACGGCCGCCTGATGCGGCGCTTGCTCGGGTACATGCGTCCGTATCGGCGGGCGATCGCGGTCTCCGTCCTGCTGCTGCTCATCGGGGCGCTGTTGCAGATCCTCGGGCCGCTGCTCACCAAGCTGGCCATCGACCGCTACCTGGCGCCGGCCGGACCCGCCGCGCCTTCGACGCCGATCGACGGCTGGCTCTCCGCGGATCCCTGGACCGGCATCGGCCAGATTTCGCTCCTCTACCTGGCCGCCGTGCTGCTCGGCGTGTTCTGCGAGTTCGGGCAGGTGTACCTGATGCAGCGCACCGGCCAGCATGCGATGTTCGATCTGCGGCGCGAGATCATGCGCCATCTGCAGCGGCTCGACCTGGCGTTCTTCGATCGCAACCCGGTGGGCCGTCTGGTGACGCGAGTGACCACCGACGTCGATGTGCTGAACGAACTGTTCACCTCCGGGCTGGTGACGATCCTGGGCGACCTGCTGGTGCTCTCCTTCATACTGGCGGCGATGTTCCGGCTGAGTCCGGGCATGACGCTGCTGCTGTTGGCGGTGCTGCCGCTGGTGATTCTCACCACGGTGCGCTTTCGCAACGTAGTGCAGGAGAGTTACCGGCGCATCCGGCTGGCCATCGCGCGGATCAACTCTTACCTGCAGGAGCACGTCAACGGCATGTCTGTGCTCCAACTGTTCAACCGCGAAGCGCGCAGCGGCGAGGAGTTCGCGAAGATCAACCGGGACCACATGCTGGCCTTCAAGGACACCATCGTCGCTTACGGATGGTTCTATCCGGTGGTGGAGTTTCTCTCGATGCTCTCCTTGGCCGGACTGCTGGCGTACGGCGGCTGGCGCACGCGCCAGGGCGAACTGACCATCGGGATCGTAGTCGCGTTCTTTCAATACGCCATGCGATTCTTCCGGCCGATCCAGGATCTGAGCGAGAAGTACAACATTCTGCAATCCGCGATGGCGTCCTCTGAGCGGGTGTTCAAGCTGTTGGACACTCCGGCCGGGATCCAGGCGCCGGCCTCGCCGGTTCCGTTCCCCGCGGGCGCCGCGGCCATCGAGTTCGACGGCGTCTGGTTCGCCTACAAGGACGAGGACTGGGTGCTGCGCGACCTCAGCTTCCGCATCGCGCCTGGCGAGACCATCGCGGTGGTGGGGCACACCGGCGCGGGCAAGACCACTCTGACCAACCTGCTGCTCCGCTTCTACGATGTGCAGAAGGGTTCCATTCGCGTCGGCGGCGTGGATGTGCGCGCGATGGACCCGCGCGACTTGCGGCGGCACTTCGGCGTGGTCCTGCAGGACCCGACCCTGTTTACGGGAACCATCGCGGACAACATCCGGCTCGGAACCGAAGCGATCACGGAGGAACGAATCGAGGCCGCGGCGAGCCAGGTGAACCTGCTGAGTTTCATCGAGAGTCTTCCGGAAGGTTTCGCGCAGCCGGTGCGGGAGCGCGGCAACGGGCTTTCCACCGGGCAGAAGCAGTTGATCAGTTTCGCGCGGGCGCTGGCGCACGATCCGCGGTTCCTGATTCTGGACGAAGCGACGTCGAGCGTGGATACGGAGACGGAGTTGCGCGTGCGGGGAGCGCTGGACCGCCTGGTGGCGGGCCGGACCTCGATCGTCATCGCGCATCGCCTGTCGACGATCCAGCGGGCGGATCGCGCCTTCGTGATGCACAAAGGACGGCTGCGCGAAGTAGGGACGCACCAGGAGTTACTCGCGCTGCGCGGGATTTACTGGAAGCTGTACCAGCTCCAGTACAAGGACCAGGAGCGGGTTCCCGAGCCGGCGCCGGGCCTTCCCTGATCCCGGCAGTCCGAACCGCGCCGGCGCGCGCGATGCCCGCAACTTCCGCCGCGCCGCCGGGTTCATATGGGCATGAAGAATAAGTTCATTGCCCTTACGGCACTGTTTGTGACCGCCGCGTTCGCCCAGGGCCCCGGTTCGGGTCCCGGCGCCGGCCAGAGACGCGGAACCCCGAGTCTCGATTCCCTGAAGACCTACCTTTCCCTCACCGATGCGCAGGTAGCGCAGCTCACCCAGCTTCGCACCCAGCAGTTCGACGCAAACAAGAGCTTGCGCGACGAGCTGGCCGCCAAGGCGCGCACGCTCCGCGACCAGATGGCCGCGGCCAGCCCCAACGCCGCCGCCATCGGGCAGACCATGCTCGACATGCAGGCCATTCGCAAGAAGCTGGAAGCCGCCAACGACGCGCGCCAGACCCAGGCGCTCAACATCCTCACCGTTCCCCAGAAAGAGAAGCTGAAGACCCTCGAAGAAGCCGCGGCGTTGCGCGATGAGATCCGCCAGGCGGCCGCCGTTGGCCTGCTGGACCGGGAGGACTTCGGCGACGGCGCGATGCGCGGCATGCGCGGCGAGATGCGCGGCGTCGGCGCCGCCGGCGCCATGCGCGGCCGTATGATGCGCCGCGGCGTCCGCCTCTAGCCGAGACCGAGCATCCGGTGACGTAAGAAGTTCAACGCGGCGTTCGTAACGAATCCGCGCACCCGCTCCCGGTCCCCTCCGAACCGCAGCAGCCGGACTTCGGTTCCGGAGGGGCCCGCGAGCCCAACGTACATCGTACCCACTGGCGCTCCCGTGGCCGGCTCCGGGCCCGCTTCTCCGGTGATCGACAGCGCCCAGGTCGCGCCCGTCTTCTCCCGCGCGTTCGCCGCCATCGCCGCCGCTACCGCTTCGCTCACCGCCGTGTGCTCGGCGATCACCTCCGCGGGGATGCCCAACAGCTTCGTTTTGATGCCGTCCGTGTACGTCAGGAAGCCTCCCACGAAGTACCTCGAACTTCCCGCCGCGCGCGTCAGCCTCTGCGCCAGTGTGCCGCCGGTGGCGCTTTCGGCCACCGCCACCGTCTCGCCGCGTTCGGTCAGCAGCCGGCCGACGGTGGCGTCGAGCGTCGAGCCGTCGAACGAATACACGCGGTCGCCCAGCAGCGCCAGGATCTTCTCCGCTAACTCCGCGCACAATCCATCCGCTTCGGCGAACGTCGCGCAGCGGGCGCGAAGGTGAATCTCGATATCGCCCGCCGAGGCGAGAATCGTGGTCACCGGATTCGTGTACCGCGTGTAGACCGGCGCGATCAACTGATCCAGGTCCGACTCCGGCATTCCCGCCACGCGAAACCAGCGCTTGGCGATCGCCAGCGGGGGAACCATTTCCCGAAGCCGCGGCAGCACTTCACGCGTGAACATCGGCTTCAGCTCGTTCGGCGGCCCGGGCAGCAGCACCGCCAGTTTCCCGTCCGCGGCCAGCCACTGCCCCGGCGCCGTCCCGTTCGAATTCGGCAGCACCGCGGCGCCTTCGATTACGTACGCCTGCCGCTTGTTCACCTCGGACATGGTGCGTCCGAAGCGTTGAAAGCGCGCCTCGATGCCCGCGCAGATCGCTTCGTCGAATCGCAGCGCGCGTCCCGTGGCCGCGGCGACGGCGTCCCGCGTCAGGTCGTCCTCGGTCGGTCCCAGCCCACCGGTGATGAGCAGGATCTCCACCCGCGCCAGGGCTTCCCGCACACCCCCGGTCAGCCGTTCGCGATCGTCTCCGATCACTCCCTTGCGCACCACTTCCACGCCGAGGTCGTTTAGTTGATCGGTCAGCCAGAGCGAGTTCGTGTCCAGACGCCCCGCGGTGAGCAACTCGCTTCCGACCGCGAGGATTTCCGCATTCACCCGAGCGGCCTGCCCTTGACGCCGACATCCACCCGGTAGAGCGCGTTGGTGGTCGCCACCATCATCGCCTTCGAAGGCGCGAAGGCCAGGCCCACGATGTTCGGACCGGAGAGGAACAGGTCCGCTTTGCTGTCCGGTGTGATTCGGATCACGCCCTTGCGCCCGCCGAGCGACGCCGCCACGTAGAGGTTATCGTCCACATCGAAGGCCAGCCCCTGCGGCCGTCCCAGGCCCCGGTAGAACGTCTCCACCTCGCCCGCCGGCGAAATGCGGTTCACCACATCGAAACTCGAAGTCGTCGGACCCGTGACATACAGGTAGTGATCCGGCCCGAACGCCAGATGATAAGCCGCGATCGAGGGCTCGAGGGTCGCGAACACGTAGATCTGCCGGGATTGGCTGATCTTGAAAATCGTCCCCTGCCGGTCGCCCACATACAGGTCGCCGTTCGAATCGAAGGCCAGACCCGTGGCCACGCCCATGCCTTCCACGAACACCGAGGCCACGCCGCTGGAACTGACGCGATACACGATCCCGTCGTAGCGGCTGGAAACGTAGAGCGTCCCTTCGGCGTCGATGGCAAGGCCGGTCGCATTCATCAGGTCGGTGACGAATGGCTTCACGCTGTAATTCAGGTCCACTTTGTAGACCGAAACAGGCGTCTTCTGGCCGCGTGAGCCGCTGAACGTCGAGTACACATTACCGAACACATCCACCGCGGGATTGGCCACCGGGTGCAGGCTGTCGGCGATCTGCACGCCGACTTCGCACGTCCAGGCAGGCGCCGACTGCGCGCCGTTGGCGAGCACGAGTTCGCCCGCCGATGCGCCCTCGGGCACGCGCACGATCACCAGAGAATCCGAGCCGATGATCACGGGTGCGATGACATCGCCGATCGTCACCTGCGGGCGGGCGTTCAGGGAGAGCCCTTTCCCGCGAATCTGCAATTCGCCGCCGGGAATCGCGGCCGCGGGCGTGATCTGCGCGATCTTCGGCTTCCCGGCGTCGTTGTCCTTACGAATGGGCATAGTGAGAACTAATACAAATTGAACCATCCGCCCGCCCACAACACAAGCGCGCCATAAACGCCGGCGGCCAGATCGTCGGCCACGATCCCGGTACCTGCAGGCAGAGCTTCCAGCCGCCGCACCGGCCAGGGCTTCCAGATATCGAACAGCCGGAACAGCGCTAAGGCGGCGAGGACCGTCGTGCCCGTCATCGCCGGCGCGGCGGCAAGCGTCACCCAGACGCCCAACACCTCGTCGACGACCACGATCTGCGGGTCTTTACGCGCCGAAGCTCGCGCGACAGCCGTGGCCGCGCGAATCGCGGGCGCCGTCATCACGGCCGCCAGCGCCAGCAGCCACGCCGGATGCCATCCCGCCCAGATCCACAACGGGACCACGATCAAGGCTCCCACCGACCCTGCCGTGCCCGGGGCCTTTGGCGCCAGGCCGCAGCCGAACCACGTCGCCAGCAGCCACCACCCGCGCGGCGCGGCGCCCGCTTCACTCATCCGCGTCCTCGCGCTCGAGGTCCTCTGGCTTCGCGGGTGTCGTGATCACGTACTTCTCCGACGCCCAGTTCCCCAGGTCGATCAGCTTGCAGCGCTCGCTGCAAAACGGCGCGTACGCCCCGGTGAGCGGCGCTTCTTTCTTGCAGATCGGACAGCGGATGGACGGCCCCATGGCGTTCTACCGGTGCGGCAGTGCGGAGGGCCGCGTGGGAATCGAATTCAAAACGACGAACGGGTTCGCGGGCACGGCCGCGGCGGGGAACGCCTCCGCGGGCGCTTCGTCCACCAATTCGCCCACCAGGTCGTAATCGTGCGCCTCCGTCACGCGCAGGCGCCGCATCTGCCCCGCGCGCAGCGGACCCTCGCCGGGGTCGGCGATGTAGCACACGCCGTCGATCTCCGGCGCCTGCGCCGCCATGCGGCACTCCCACAGCAGGTCGCTTTCCTTCGACACGCCCTCCACCAGCACCGGGAACTCGCGGCCGATCAGCTTGCGGTTGCGGGCCTTTGAGATCTTGCGTTGGATCGCCATCAGCCGGCGCTTGCGGTTGTGAATCGTCCGGCCGTCCACCTTGCCGTCCAGGTGGTAACTCGCACTGGTATCTTCGTCCGAGTAGGTGAACACGCCCAGCCGGTCCAGTTGCGCGGCTTTGACAAACTCGCACAACTCTTCGAAGTCCGCTTCCGTCTCTCCGGGAAATCCGACGATCATGCTGGTCCGGATCGCCACCCCGGGTATCGTGCGCCGGATCTTCTCAAGCAGCTTCAGGAAAATATCCCCGTGCGCGCCGCGCTTCATCCGCTTCAACACGGAAGCGCTCGCGTGCTGCAACGGCATGTCGATGTACTTCACCAGCGCAGCGTGTCCGGCGATGGTGTCGAGCAGTTTCTGGGTGATCCGGTTCGGGTAGCAGTAGAGGAAGCGGATCCACTTCTCGTGCGGCGTCTCGATTCCCGCCAGGCGCGCCAGCAGATGCGCCAGACCGTCCTTCAAATCCATGTCTTCGCCGTACGCCGTGGTGTCCTGGCCGATCAGATTGATCTCCCGCACACCCTGCGAAAACAGCCGCGTGGCTTCGCTCACCACCGACTCGAAGCGCCGGCTCCGCATCTTCCCGCGGTACTGCGGAATCACGCAAAACGTACAGGGGTGGTCGCAGCCTTCTGAGATCTTGATGTACGCAAAGTGACGCGGCGTCGAGAGCACCCGCGGCGTCAGGTCGTGGTAGAGGTACGGTTCATGGCCGTCCGCGCCGGCCAGCCCCTGTTCGCACATCGCCACGATGTCATCCAGTTCGTTCGTCCCCACCACGCCATCCACTTCCGGGATGTCTTTGCGGATCTCCTCCCGGTAGCGCTCCACCAGGCACCCGGCCACCACCAGGCGTTGCGCCCTGCCGGTTTTCTTGTACTCGGCCATCTCCAGAATCGTGTCCACGGATTCCTGCTTGGCCGGATCGATGAAGCTGCACGTGTTGACCACGATCGCCTCCGCCTCGGCGGGGTCGGTGGTGAGTTCGTGGCCGCGCGCCACCAGGTGGCCCATCATCACCTCGGAATCGACGAGGTTCTTCGGGCATCCAAGACTGACAAAACCAATTTTCAAGCGTTGTGTTTCCGAAAAGGAAGTGGGGATTCCTCTTCAGGGTAACATGCGCTTCGAGCGCCGCCGCGGGCCGCGCCGTCCGTCAGCTCAACTGCGAGACGATCTCTTTGCCCTTCTCGAGCAGCATTCCCGTTTCGCTCGAGCAGCCCAGGAACAGCATGCCGCGCTCCCGCCAGAACTTCGCCAGCGCCAGATTCCGGGTCTGCGTTCCCGGGGCCACGCCGTGCGCCAGGCAGGCGTCGCGGATCTGCTCCATCGCCGCCACCATCTTCGGGTGTTGAAAATCGCCCGGCACGCCCAGGGAGATCGAGAGATCCACCGGTCCCACCATCACCGCGTCGATCCCCGGAACCGAGAGCAACTCGTCCCGCATGTCGATCGCCTTCTGCGTTTCGATCTGCAGCACCACCAGCACGTTTTCGTTCATGTGCGCGCCGATCTGCGGGATGGTCACCGCTTCGTGGTCCACGTGTAGAGGGGTGAGCCCGAACCCGCGCACTCCTTCGGGCGGGAACTTCGTCCAACTCACGGCGCGCTCGAGCAGCTTCACATCTTCCACACGCGGGAAGATCACTCCCCACCCGCCGCAGTCGAGCGCCCTCGAAATCAGGCTGTACTGCAGATCCGGCACGCGCACGATCGGCGCCAAGCCATACAACGCGGAGGTCCGGCACACTTCGTAGACCGTCTCAATGTCGTAGCAGCCGTGCTCGGTGTCGATGAACGCCCACTGGAATCCGGCCGCGGCCAGGATCCGCCCGACATCGGCGGACCGCAACATCCCATACGAAGTGCCGAGCTGCACCTTGCCCTGCTTGAGGGCCTGCTTCACGTGATTCGGTTTCATGGAAGCTGAGATGGTATCAGACCATCAGCACCACGTGGTCGGGGCAGTCCAGGTGGACGTTCTCATAAACGCGATCCAGCAACTCGAAGCCGTGCCGCGCAAGCAGCGGCAGGATGCTGTAGAAACGCTCCTGCAGATGCTTGTTCGGATACAGCAGCCCGGCCAACGAAGAGGCCGCCGCGGAGGCGCGCTCATCGCGCCGCAACGCCTCGCGCGCCGCCTTCTTGCGGTTCTTCTCGAGTTGATAGCGGATCTTGGCGCGGCTTTTGTCGAGCGCCGCCGCCAGGGTCGGATCGAACGAAACCAGATCCCCGCGCAGTTTGTCGATCTCGCTGTCCACGGCCCGTTCCACGTGCGTGAAGCGCTGCTCCAGGTGGGCCGGAATCAAGGCTCGCGCCACGCGTTCACGCAACGCCTCCTCGCCATGCAACACGGCGTCGAAGTTCAGGTCGAATCGCTGCATCAGCTTCGCCGCGGTCGCGTCCAACAGGCTGAAACCGGCGCGCGGCGGCAGCACCGGCATGCGGCCCAGCAGCCGCCGGTACAGCACCTCGGATTGGGCGAAATAGGCGATCTCCGCCGGTCCACCGCAGTAGGCCAGCGTCGGCAATATGTAGTCCTGGACCACCGGCCGCAGCAGCGCGTTGGGCGACAGATGGTCCGCCTGCGCCTGCAATTCCCCGGTCCCGAATCGCCGGTCGCGCGCCGAGTAGCCGTCTTCATGACGCCGCAGCGCGATGCGGCGCGCCCCGTCCAGCAGAAACACGAGCGAAGTGTCTGGCTCCAGGTGCACCTGCGCGTGATAGCCCGCCGCCTCCAACTCACGGTTCCGGTTCAGCAGCGCCGCGCTGAGCTCCGGGGCGCGCTCCAGCGCTTGCCGCAGCAGGGGTGCGGCCAGGCTGCGAATCGCAGGCTCCAGCGGATCGACGAACAGAAACCCATAACCGGAGAGCAGCCGCCGCATCAGCCCGGCGAACGAAGACGCCATCGTCTCGCCTTCGCGGTAGGCCTCCTCCACCATTTCCACCACCGGCTCGCCGAACGGAAACGGCTCCAGCACGCGGCGCAGATCGGCGATGGGAATGTCGCGCAACCGCTCCGGACCCACCGGCCCGTCACCGCCGGTGCGCCCCGGGAGTCGCAGGGCCATGGGATGGTTGCGCTCGTCGAACACCCACGCGTGATCCACCTCGGCGAAGTCATGGTCCTCGGACGCGAGCCAGAACACCGGTACGGCCGGGATCCCCTGCTCGTTCAGCCGCTGCGTCAGACGAGCCGCCGTCAGCGCCTTGTAGAGCGTGTAGGCCGGGCCCGAGAACAGACCCACCTGCTGGCCGGTGACCACCGCCACCGTCCCGCGCAGTTCCAGCAGATCCAGCGACCGGCTCGGCGGGTTCTGTTCCCGCAACGCGGTCACCAGCGCCGAGCGGCGCTCCTCTGGAAACTCGATCCCCGCCGCCGCCTGACGGTACGAAGCCTCTTCGAACGGCGCATGGTCGTAGAACTTCCGAACGCGATCGAAACGGTAGAGGTAGTCGGCAAACAGAGCCGTGGTGTTCGGAAGTTCAGTGTGCCGGAGACAGTAGGATTCCATGCCGGGTTGAATGCGCCAGTTATCGACCCAAGGGTAACAGATGCCGCTCAGCCCCAAAAAGTCACAGATGTTACCTTCCAAAGCGCCCCGCTTGGGTCAATGCACCGCGCGTTGGACCCCGGTCACTCACTCTTCACGATTGTGCCCGGCTGAAGCCGCAGTACACGGCTCGCCGGCGGAATCGCGGCCGCCAACGCTACGAGGAGGACGATCCCGGAACTCCCCGCCATTGCCGGCCATGACCACGGCGTGAACGCCGCCTGCTTCCCCGCGGCCACCCACGCCAGCGGGACCGCAATCGCGAATCCGATCCCCAATCCGAGCAACGCCTGCCGCGTTGCGCCCGCCAGGGTGGTGAGGAACAGCCGCTCCGGCCCCGCCCCCAGCGCCATCCGGATCGCCAACTCCCGCATCCGCCGCGAGAACAACGCCGCCGCGATGCCGTGCAGCCCCGCCGCTGTCAGCGCCAGTGCCAGCAGCCCAAGGGCGTAGAAACTCCGCGTGCTCGCCCGCTCCACAAACAACGAGTCCAGGAAGTGCTGCCGCAGCGTCCGCGGCGCCAGCACGGTCAGCCCGGGCTGCGCCGCCGCCAGCTCCGTGCGCAGCACGCCCAACCACCCTTCCGGGTCTCCGTGCGTCTCAATCGCGAACGTCAGCTCCCCTCGCGACGACAGAAACACGCCTCGCGGCCGCCGGACTTCCTGGACCGAGCTCACCGGCGTGTCCTCCACCACCCCGACAATCGTGCGCAACTGCCCGTCGAACCGCGCCTGCCGTCCCAGGACGTTGCCCGTAGGCTCCATCAGCCGCGCCAGCGCCTCATTCACCAACACTCCGTTCTGATCCGTCGCCACCAGGTCGCGCCCCGCGCGGAACCGCAGCCCCAGCAACGTGCAGAACCCCGGGCCCGCCGAGCCCCCTCGGATCTCCCGCTCCCCGGCGAGTCCGGGCGCCTCCAGGCGAACCACCGGTCCCGCGATGCCCGACAGCGGCACCGTTACTCCATACGCCGCGCGCCGCACGCCGGGAATCGCCGCCAGCCGCCGCGCCACCGCTTCCGCGTCCAGGAACGCAGGAGACCCGTCCTCAGAGGTCGCCAACGCCATCGCCAGCGCCACGGGCCGCCGGGTGTCGAAGCCCGGGTCCATGCGCTCCGCCGCGGAGAGCGAGTGCAGCAGCGCGCCCGCCGCGAACAGCAATACCTCCGCCACCGCCACCTGACTCACGATCAGCACGCTGCGGATCGGCACGCGAGCGTGAAACACGCGCATCGAGAGATCCCGCCGCAAGCCCGAAAGCATGTCCGTGCGCGAGGCGCGCCAAGCCGGAACCGCACCGAACGCGATGGCGCTGAACACCGCCAGCAACCCTGTGTACCACCACACTCGCGCCGACAGCGCGAAGTCGAACGTCAGCGGTACCGGCAGCGAGGGGAACGCCTCCGGCAGCAGGCGGATCAGGAGCCGCGAAGCCGCCAACCCCACCGCCGCTGCGATTGCCGAAAGCGCCGCGCTCTCCACCATCCACTCCCGTATCAGCCGGCCTCTCGGTGCGCCCAGCGATTGCCGGATTGCCGTCTCGTGCCGCCGCTCCTCCGCGCGCGCCAGCAGAACTCCAGATACGTTCGCGCACGCCACCGCCAGCACCAGCCCGAGCAGGGAGACGCCGATGAAGGCGATGTTCCGGTTGCCAAGCCGCCGCTCGGCCAAACGGTCGTAAATCCATGGCGCGAGCGGCGCTCCCGCCGTGACCGGCATTTCCCGATACACCGACTCCACTTCCGCCGCCGCCCGAGCCTCGCCGCTCCCAGGTTCCAACCGCGCCCACACCGTTCCGTCCCGGTTGTCACGGCGCTCAATCATCGGACGGAACGCCGGGTGTGCCTCCATCCATCGCTCGATGCCGATCCACAGGTCTGCCGGCGGTACGCCATCCATCCCTTGAAAGCCGGCCATCGCCACGCCCTGAATGGAGAACGGCTGGCCTGAAACCAGCAGCGTCCGGCCGATCGCGTCCGCGCGGCCTTCGAGCGTGCGCATCCAGAAACTGTGGCTCACCACGACGCCCGGGCGGTCGGTCGTCAGCCCCGGGCCCAGGTGCAGCGTAAGACCCAGCAGCGTGAAATAGCCGTCGCTCACCAGATTTGCGAAGGTCAGCGTGCGGCGGCCGTTCACCGCCACGAACGCGCCCTGCTTGCGCTGGAACGCCACACCCTGAAACGTTTTCAGGGTCCTCTGTAGATCCAGGAACTCGGGGTATGAGAGGTTCACGGAACGCCGTTCGCTCCCCGGCGTGGTCTCCCGCAGCCGGATCTCGCGGAGCGTCTCCGGCCGGGCCACCGGCGCGGGCGTCAGCAGCAGCCGGTCCATCACCGAGAACAGCGTCAGGTTCGGCGCCAGCGCCAGCGCCAGCGATACCACCGCGAGCGCCGCCGTGCCCGGCGACCGGGCCATCCGCCGCAGCGCATGCCGCACATCTCCGCCAAGCGTGTCCAGCCACACCCACGTCCACGCCGCGCGTGCGTCTTCCCGTACCCTCCCGGCATTGCCGAACTTCCGCAGCGCGGCGTAGCGCGCCTCCTCGGGCCGCATCCCCCGGGCGATGTTCTCATCCGTCTCCAGAGCCAGGTGATGCTCGATGTCCCGCTCCAGTGACCGTTCCCTCTCTTCCGCTCGCCGCCGCCAGAACATCTCTCACCCTTCCTGTTCCCGCTCGCGCGCCGGATGCATGATCCGCGCCACGGCCGCCGAGAATTTCTCCCAGCGCCGGTTCTCCTCCCTCAACTGCCTCCGCCCCTTCGGCGTCAATTGGTAGAAGTTGGCGCGCCGGTTGTTCTCTGATATCCCCTCCGACGAGCGAATCCACCCCCGCTCGATGAGCCGGTGCAGCGCCGGGTACAACGAGCCCTGCTCCACCTGCAGCACATCGTCCGAGTTCCGCTCGATCGCCTTGGCGATCGCATGCCCGTGCGCCGCTCCCGCCGCCAGCGTCCGCAGGATCAGCATGTCCAGCGTCCCCTGCAACAACTCCAGCCGCTCGCGCTCTTCTTTAGTAGACATTCTAGGTGAATCCTACGGCGGGCCGTCGCCGTTGTCAAGCCGTCGAAAGTCGTAGATGCTACCTTCAAGAGAGCCCCGCAGGGGTGAAGGCTCCTCATGTTGGACGAACAGGAATTCAAAAGCCGCGCCGACGAGGCGCTTCAGGAGATCTGCGAGGCGGTGAACGAGGCCGCGGAGGACTACGAGGGATTCGAGGCGGATTTTTCGAGCGGCGCCCTCGCCGTCGAATTCGATGCGCCGCCCGCCAAGTTCGTGGTCAGCCCGAACACCCCCGTGCGCCAGGTCTGGGTTTCCGCGCACACCAGGAGCTTCAAACTCGACTGGAACGCCGAGCGCGAGGAATTCGTTTTCGCCGAGACGAATCAAACGCTCCTCGAACTCATCGAGTGGGCGATCGGCAAACAGATCGGCAGGGAGGTCGTCCTCTGACCGCGGCGCGGCATACCCGGCGCGCCCGCCCCACACGAATCCCCTGATGCCCGGCGTCTACCTGTCCTATCCGTTCTGCGCGCAGAAGTGCACCTACTGCAACTTCGCCTCGGGCGTTCTGCCGCGCGAACTGGAGCCCGTGTACCGCGAGGCCCTGCGGGCCGAGATCGCCGCGCACCGTTGGTCCTGGACGCCGGAAACGGTGTACCTCGGAGGCGGCACGCCCAGCCAGATGGATCCTGCCGCGCTCGCCGGCCTGATCGATGCCATCCCAGGCCGCCCGTGGCGCGAAGCGACCATCGAAGCCGCGCCGGGCACGGTGACACCGGAGGTCGCCGCCGCCTGGCGCGCGGCCGGTATCACCAGGGTCAGCCTGGGCGTGCAGAGCTTTGTCCCCCGCGAACTCGCCCGCACCGGCCGAAAGCACACCGCCGGGATCGTCGAGCGGGAAACCGCCACCCTGCTCGCCGCCGGCATTGCGGAGATCAACATCGACCTCATCGCCGGCCTTCCGGCGCAAACCGCGGAAACCTGGAACGAGTCCTTGGACTGGATCGAACGGCTCGCTCCCGCGCACGTTTCCGTGTACATGCTCGAGGTGGACGAAGACAGCCGCCTGGGCCAGGAAGTTCTTCTGAACGGCCAGCGGTACGGCGCGCCCGAGGTCCCCGGCGACGAGCGCATCGCGGCGTTCTATGAGACCGCGGTGGCGCGCCTGGAGTCGCTCGGCATCGCCCGCTATGAGATCTCCAACTTCGCGCGGCCCGGTTCCGAGTCCCTACACAATCTGAAGTACTGGCGCCTGGAGCCCTATGTGGGCTTCGGCGCCGATGCGCATTCCTTCGATGGCGGTCTTCGCTCCCAGAACGTCGAGTCCGTTCAGGACTACGTCACCCGCTATCGCGAGGGCCGGCCGCCGATCGAGGAGTCGACGCCCGCCCGGCTGGAGGAAGAGCGGTTCTTCGTCGGCCTGCGCCTCACTGAGGGCATCCACCCCGAGCCCGCCGAATGGGACCGCTTCGCCGCCCCCATTCGCCGCTTCCTCGATCTCGGCCTCCTCGCCTCCGACGGCGCCGCCCTCCGGCTGACTCCCCGCGGCGTCCTGCTTTCGAACGAAGTCTTCCAGGAGTTTCTTGCCGCATGAACCCGCTTATCGACCTTCGCAGCGATACCGTGACCAAGCCGACACCCGCCATGCGCCGCGCCATGGCCGAGGCGGAAGTAGGCGACGATGTCTATGGCGAAGACCCCACCGTCAATCGTCTGGAAGAGCGCGCCGCCGGGATTCTCGGTAAGGAGGCCGCGCTGTTCGTGCCCACGGGCACCATGGGCAACACCATTGCCATCAAGCTGCTGACCGAGCATGGACAGGAAGTGATCTGCGAGGCGCGCGGGCACCTGCTCAACTACGAACTGGCCATGACCGCCTGGTTTGCGGGCTGCGTGATGCGCACCATCGCCTCGCCCGGCGGCCTTCTCACCTGGGAGCAGATCCGGCGCGAAGTCAAGCCGCTGGGACCGCACTGGGCGCCCACCGGATGCATCGAGATTGAGAATACGCACAACATGGCCGGCGGCACCGTGTATCGCCAGGACACGATCGATGAAATCTGTCTTGAGGCGCACCGCCTGGGGCTCAAGGTCCACATGGACGGAGCGCGCCTGTTCAACGCCGCCGCCGCCACCGGCTGTCCCGTGAAAACCATCGTGCGCCCCGTCGATACAGTGATGTTCTGTCTCTCGAAGGGACTCGGCGCTCCGGTCGGTTCGATGCTCGCCGGGCCGCGCGAACTCATCGACAAGGGGCGGCTCTACCGGAAACGTCTCGGCGGCGGGATGCGCCAGGCGGGCGTGTTGGCCGCCGCCGGCCTCATCGCGCTCGAAGAGATGCCGCTGCGCCTTCACGAGGACCACGCCAACGCGCGGTTCCTGGCGGAAGGCCTGGCTCGCATCCCCGGCGTCTCGCTTGAGCCCGAGCATGTGGCCACGAACATCGTGATCTTCTCGGTCGCCGGCGCCCCCGCGCTCAGCTCCCGGCTCAAGCAGCGCGGCGTGCTCGCCAATCCGGTGAACTCCACCGAAATGCGCATGGTGACGCATTACGACGTGGACCGCGCGGCGTGTGAGCGAGCCCTTGCGGCCGTGGAATCCGCGCTGTCGTAGCGTCGGAGAGCAGGGGCCGCGCTACACTGCTACCGATGCCCTTCCACCTTAACGGCAAGACCGCGCTGGTCACCGGCGCGGGCCGCGGCATTGGCCGCGAGATCGCGCGGCAGCTTTCGGCGGCCGGCGCGAACGTCTTCCTGAACGATCTCGACCCCGCCGTGGTGCGCGAGTCCGAACAGATCCTCACCGCCGGCGGCGGCCGGGCGGCGCATCTCGCCGGCGACCTCACCGATCCGTCCGTTCCTCAAGCGGTGGTGGATGGGGCGCTGGCCGCCTTCGGCTCGCTCGACATCATCGTCAACAACGCCGGCTATACCTGGGACAACGTCATTCAAAAGATGTCCGACGAGCAGTTTTCGGCGATGCTCGACATCCACCTTGTCGCGCCCTTCCGCATCCTGCGCGCGGCCTCTTCATGGCTCCGCGAGAGCGCCAAGCGCGAAACCGCGGAAGGCCGCCGGGTGATGCGCAAAGTGGTGAACATCACTTCCATTTCCGGCACCGATGGCAACCCCGGCCAGGCCGGCTATTCGGCGGGCAAAGCCGGTGTCATCGGATTGACGAAGACGCTCGCCAAGGAGTGGGGCCGCTACAACGTGAACGTGAACGCGGTCGGCTTCGGCTTGATCGAAACCCGCTTGATCCAGCCGATCTCCGGCCAGCCGGCGACGATCGACATCAAGGGGCGCCAGATTGCCGTCGGCGTCCAAGCCAAGGTGTTGGAGTCGGTGAAACAGATGTGCCCGCTGGGCCGCCTGGGCACGCCCGAAGAAGCGGCCGGAGCGGTCCTCTTCTTCTGCTCGCCGCTTTCCGATTACGTCAGCGGCGAAGTCCTCATCGCCAGCGGCGGCGCGCACTTCTGAAAAAAGAACGCGCCCCGGGGTGAGGGGCCCCGGGGCGCGTTGCGGCTTCGGCTACAGGCCGTTTTCTCCCCGAATGGAGAGCGCTTCCGCGAAGGGCTCGCTATTTACCCCCCACAGAACGCTGGTTCCCCAGATCACGCTGTAACCGGAAGTCTCCCGCGAGCCCCAGCAGACGCTGGAACCCCAGAGAATCGAGCTGTTGCTAACCAGGACACTGCTGCCCCACACCACCGAGGAGCCCCACAACACCGAGTTGCCCCAGAGCACCGAGGAGCCCCACATCACCGAATTGTCGTTGACCAGCGTCACCTGCTGGCCGCTCTCCGAGCGCACGGCGCGCGGCGAAAGCGCGCTGGCGCCCGCGGGCAGCGTGTCGTTGTTGTTGAGCGCGGCCCACACATCCAGGTAGCCCGCGCCCACGGCGAAGATGTCGTACTGCGTCGTGTAATACGCGCCGGCCGTCGAATCGTAGACCGTGGTGGAGGTTGGGAAGCTCTTGTACGCGGTCTTCATCAGACGTGCTTTCACCAGGTCCGGAGTGATGTTCGGGTCCTTCTGAATCAGCAGCGCCGCCGCGCCCGCCACCATCGGAGCCGCCATGCTCGTGCCGCTTAGGCGGTAGTAGCCGTCTCCTGAACTCTTGAACGAGTAGTAGCTCGAAGCGACGATGTTCTCCGGATGTTCCTGTTGCAACCTTGAACTGGGCACGCCGGCGGCGATCATCAGGTTGCCGGGTGCCACCAGATCGGGCTTCACCACCTGGTCCACCAGCGTCGGGCCTTTCGAACTGTAGCTGGCGATCCGGTCGTCCGAGCGGCTCGCCGTTCCCATGTCTTTCATCGCGCCCACGGTGATCACCATCGGGTGATTCGCCGGTGAAGCGATGGTCCCGTAGCCGCTCGTGCCCGCCGAGTTGTCGCGGCCCCCGTTGCCCGCCGCCACCACCACCACCATGCCCGCGCGCCAGGCCCGTTCCACCGCCTGGCACAGCGGATCGAACCGGTAGCTCTCGAAGATCGGCCGGCCGAGCGACAGGTTGATCACCCGGATGTTGTAGCTTTGCTTGAGGTCGATTGCCCGGTCGATGGCGGCGATCACCGCGCTGTCGCTACCCGCGCCGCTGGCGTCCAGGACCCTCAGGTTGATGATCCGCGCGCCCGGCGCCACCCCACGAAACGTGCGGAAGGTTTTCCCTCCGCTCGACTCGCTGGCGTTCCCCGCCACGATGCCCGCCACATGCGTGCCGTGTCCATACAGGTCCGCGGACGTGGTCGAGCCGGGCACGAAGTTCTCCGAGTACACAATCCGGTCCCGCACGTCGGCGTGAGCATTCACGCCGCTATCGATCACCGCCACTCCCACGTTCCCGCCGGTCCATCCAAAGGTGTAGGCCCAAGCGGCGCCCACGGCCGGGCTCGCGTACTCCAGGCTTCCTTTCACCTTCCGGTCGGGCGTCACGTAGGTGACGTCCGGATCGGAGTCCAGGGCCGCCAGGGCGGCCGCCGGTAGAGTGACCGAGGCCGCAGGCACGGACCGGAACCGGTTGCGCAACTGACCACCCAGGCGTTGTAAGCGATCGAGCGCCGCCGCGCCCGGCGTCTGGCGGTACTGCACGATCACGTCCACCTGTCCGCTGCTCGGCACGTCGACGGAGATTTTCTTCGCTTCCAACGGCAGCGGCGCGGCCAGCAGGAGCGCCAGCAGGATGGACTGCAGGTAGTAAATGACTGGCGCCGCCAACGGCGTGCGCTTCGGTTGCGGCTTCGGCGGGGCGGCCGGCGCGCGGTCTTCTCGCGGAGCAGGCAGTGTGCCCCATAGTGCGGACGCCACGAGCGGCTGCGCCGGGGTCTGGGGAGTGGGATTCGGTTGAACGGTGGCCATGCGCGATGACTATTGCAAGTCCGCAGCCAATCAAGAGTCGATTGAAATCAGAGGAGATGATCCGTTTGTGGGGAACCCGGCAGGCGCCGCCTTGTCCGGTGTGTCCGGACAATTTGTCCGGGTGGAGTCCGCTCAGGCGCTTTGTTCGCGGTCCAGGATGAAGAAGCCGCTCTCGCCGTCCGCCCCGCTGCTGGTCCGGCTCCAAGCCACGCGCGCCCGCCCGGCGCAGCGTCCGCACAGAAACGCAACCTCCGCGCCCGAAGGCAGACCCGCGCCCGCGTATCGTGCCCGGAACCCGTGTTCGCTCTCGTCGAGCAGACGGCCCTTGCGGGTCACGCCCTGGCCCCGGTCGTCGACGAACAGCAGCCAGACCAGGCCCGACGCTTCGCGGCGCGGCTCGCTGCGGCGGTCAGTCTCCTGTACAAGCAATGGCCGGTTGTCGGTCAGGTGTGATTCCATACGTCTTCAACTTTCGCGCGATGGTGCGGCTGGAGATGCCGAGCATCGCCGCCGCCTTGGTCTGGTTGCCGCCCGCGGCCGCCAGTCCGTTCAGGATCAGCGCCCGTTCCATCTCTTCCAGGTTCATGGCGCCCGCCTGCGCGGCCGCCTGCGGAGCCGGCTGAGGTGCGCCGATCTCCAGGTGCTCGGGCTCCACCACGCCGCCTTCGGACAGCAGCGCGGCTTTGGTGATCACGCCCCGCAACTCCCGCACGTTGCCCGGCCACGGATAGGCGCGCAGCGCCTCGGCGGCGCGAGCGCTCAGCCGCGCGCCCGGTTGCTGCTGCTCCAGGAAATACTGAGCCAGCGCCTCCACGTCGTCGGCCCGCTCCCGGAGCGGCGGGACTTGCAGCCGGAGTTGGTTCAACCGGTAGTACAGATCTTTGCGGAACCGTCCGTCGCGCGTCGCCTCTTCGAGCGATACGTTGGTGGCCGCCACGATCCGAACGTCCGCCGAAACTTTGCGCGTACCGCCCAGCCGGTAATAGGGCACGCCGTCCAGCACTCGCAGCAGCTTCACCTGCATGCGCGGATCGAGTTCGCCGACTTCGTCCAGGAATAGCGTGCCCGTGTCGGCCAGTTCAAATAGCCCCTGCTTACTCGAACTCGCGCCGCTGAAGGCGCCTTTTTCATAGCCGAACAGTTCGCTCTCCACCAGGTGCTCGGGCAGGGCACCGCAGTTAACGTCCACCCACGGCCGCCCGCAGCGCAGGGAAAGGTGATGGATGGCCCGCGCCACCAGCTCCTTGCCCACTCCGCTTTCGCCCGTAACCAATACCGTGGCGCGCGTCTGCGCCAACCGGCCCACGGTCCCCAGCAGCTTGTGCATGACCTCGCTGGCCACGACGCCCGTCATGCCCACGAACTCATACCGGGCCGCCTGCGCTACCATCGCGCCACTCCCTCCGGTACCGCGAGCCTGGGCAGCGCCGCGACCAGCCGCTTCGTATACGGGTCCGAGGGGCTCTCCAACAGGTCCACCGGCGGACCTTCCTCCACCACCGCTCCCTCGTTCAACACGGCGAGGCGATGACAGCAACTCGCCAGCCCTGGCAGATCGTGCGAGATCAGCAGTACTGCCAACCCGATCTCCCGGCTCAGCCGGGCAAATAGGGACAGCACTTCCGAAGCGTTGATCGGGTCGAGCGCGCTGGTCGGTTCATCGGCCAGGATCACCGCCGGTTCGTGGAGAATCGCCAGCGCTACCAACACGCGCTGCGCCATCCCCACACTCAGCGCCCGCGGACGCAGTTTCAGGAACTCCTCCGTCCCCGGCAGCGCCGCGCGCTCCAGGGCGTGCAGTGCCTCCGCCTTCCAGGCGCCGCCCGCGTGCGCGCGCCAGGCCTCCTCAAAGTGCGACCCGATGGTCAGGTACGGGTTCAGCGCCGCCAGCGGGGATTGCGGCACATACGCGATCCGCCGGCCGCGCAACTGCCGCAGCCGGCGCTCACCCGCTCCCAGCAGGTCCTCGCCCTCCAGCCGAATCCGTCCCTCGCGCCACGCTCCGTCCGGCAGCAGCCCCAACACCGACAGCGCCAGCGTGCTCTTTCCCGATCCGCTCTGTCCCGCCAGCCCCACGATCTCGCCGTCCTCGATCCGCAGCCGCAGGCCGCGCAGCACCGGCGCGTTCGGCCGGTACCCGGCGGTGAAATCGAGGTCGAGCACCGTCATCGCTCCACCGCCAGGCTCTCCGCGTTCCAATACGATTGCGGAAACAGGATCACCGGCTGCGCGTTTGCCACCCGTGGGTGCACCGCCGTCAGTACGTTCTTGTGGACCAGGTAGATCACGGGCGCTTCGTCGCGCACAATCCGCTGCACCCGGTCGAACGCAGCTTTCCGCTCCTTCGGGTCCGCGCTGGCCGCCTGGGCGTGCATCAGCCGGTCGATCTCGGCTTCCCACGGGGTTTCCGGCTTGGCCTGCGAGGGGTTCCAGGGATGCATCGCCGACGTGCTCAACCACACGTTCATCTGGCTGTTCGGGTCCAATTCCACGTTCATCAGCCCGAGCAGGCAGGCCTCGTAATCGAGCGACTTCATGATCCGTTCCACCAGGGCGGGGAAGTCGAGCGTCACTACGTTCAACTTGATTCCTACCCGTGCCAGGTCGCTCTGAATCAGCACCGCCATGCGCTCCCGCGGCTTGCTGCCCGCGTTGGTGATCACTGAGAACTCGACCGCGTTGCCCGCCGCGTCGCGCAGTGTGTTGCCCACCAGGCGGAACCCGGCCTTCCGAAAATGTGCCAGCGCTGCTTCCGTGCCCGTGCGCGGCGCCCCCAACCCGCCGTGAAACCAGAACTGGTTGGCGGGCGACACCGGACCGTAGGCTGGCCGCGCGTGGCCCCGGTAGACCACCCGGGCCAGATCCTCGCGCGCGATCGCCGCCGAAACTCCCAGCCGGAACTCCCGCGACCGGAACCAGGTCCGCTTGTGTTCCGCCATGCGCCCACGGCCCGACTGGTTGAACCACAACTGCTCGAGGTCGAGCGACTGGCCGATGTCCTGGGCGCTGCCCGGCATCTCTGTCCGCAGCCGGTCGAACGTCTCTGCATCGAGCGCGTTCATCAGGTCCAGTTCGCCCTTGCGGAAGCGCAGTAGCTCCACGTCCCGGTTCTGAATCACCTCCAGCCGCACACGCTCCAGGTAGGGAAGGGGCCGCCCGGCCGCGTCACGCTTCCAGTAGTGCGGATTCCGCGCCAGCGTCAGCCCAACGCCCGGTGTGTGCTCCGCCAGGTAGAACGGCCCGGCGCTTGTGCGGATTCCTCCCGCACCGGTGATGCTGATCTCGTCGAAGTAGCGCTCGAAGCCCGGCACAGGCCGGTCAAACGAAAGAGTGATGCCCCGATCTCCGGTGCGCTCGACGCGCGCCCCCACAAACGCCGCTCGGAAGGCGTCCGCGGCCGGCGAGACGGTCTTCGGATCCAGCACCCGCGCCAGCGCGGCCTCCACGTCCCGCGCTCCACACAGCGTCCCGTCGGAGAACCGCAGCCCGCCGCGAAGCTGAAACACAATCTTCTTTCCGTCTCTCGAAACGCTCCACCGCTCCGCCAGCGCCGGCTCCGGCCGTTGCGTCTGCCGGTTCATCCGGATCAACACGCCCCCCGTCAGGTAGCGCAAGGCCTGCGACGGTTCGTCGGTCACCAGTAGCGGGTCGAGCGAGCGCGGCTCGGCCTTGATCGCTACGCGCAGCTCGCCCCCCCGCGGGTCGGGCAGCGTGGCGCCGCTCGCCCAAACTGCCAGAAGCGGAGCGAGCGCGAGGAACCGAATCATGAGAGCCTCTCTTTCCGAACCGCCGACTGCCACGCCGCTACCGCTGTGGCCAGCAACAGCACCGGCGCGAGCATCGCCGGGTGTTCGCGCACCGCGCCGTAGTTCTCCAGTTCCTTCAGCAGTGAGCCGAGCGACGGCAGCGGCGGCGATACGCCCAGGCCCAGCAGCCCGAGGTTCGCCTCAGCCAGCAGAAACGCGGGCACGGCGATCCAGAACTGAGCGGCCAGAACCGGCCTCACGGCGGGCAACAACTGCGCCAGCAAGAGGCGGTGCCTCGAATAGCCGGAAGCCCGCGCCTGGCGAATGAAGTCCGACTGCGCCAGCCGCCGCACCTCCGCCCGCGTCACGCGCGCCGGGCCCGCCCAACCGAGCAACCCCAGCAACAGGAACGTCACCGCGAGAGAGGTCCCGGCGTCCAGGTTCAGCGGCAGGGCCGCACGAATGATCAACAAGAGGAACAACCACGGCACGCACAGCAGCAGGTCCGCCGCGCCCAGAACCACGCGCTCCGTCCATCCACCGGCCGCCGCCAGTATCCCTGCCAGCCCCCCGATGCCCGCGGTCAACAGCGCCGCGGCCGGGGCCAACGCCAGCGAGACACGCGCACCGTGCAGCAGCCTTGAGAGCCGGTCCCGCCCGAACTCGTCCGTGCCCAGCGGAAACCGCGCGCTCGGACCGGCCAGCACGTCTTCCCGGAATTGCACCTCGTATCCAGGCAGCACGAGCGGCCCCGCGGCAGCGGCCACCAACAGCATCGCCAGGTACCCGCACGCCGCCCGCCGCGCCGCCGTCATGCCGCCACCTCGCGCCCGGTCAAAACCTCCGACGCTCCGTTCGCCGACAGCGTCAGCAGCGCCACCACCCACGTCACACCTACCAACAACGAGGCATCCCGGTTCTGCGCCGCCTGCCAGGCCAGTTGCCCCAGGCCCGGCGTATCGGAAACCACCTCTACCGGCACCGCCGCGCCCAGTGCCACGCACACCGTCACCGCTGCCAGCGCGGCCAGGGGCCGGCCCGCCGGGGGCAGTACGTACAGCGCGAGAATCCGTAAACCCGACAGGCCGCGCGCTCTCGCTGCCGTCACGTGCGCCTCGCGCGCCGCCGGCTCAAGGAGCCGCGCCGCGTACTCGAACACGCGCGGCGCCACCACCAACGCCACTGCCCATTCCGCGCCCGCTCCCCCGTGCAGCAGAGCCAACGCGAACAGCGCCGCGGGCAGCGAAAGCGACGCGCCCGAGAGCACGGCCGCTCCCGTCCGCAGGGCGCGAAACCGCGTCACCAGCAGCGCCGCCGGAAGCCCAACCGCCCAGCCCGCCAGCCATCCCGTGCCCGCCACCCGCGCCGTCGCCGGCAGCCGTTCCCGCACCAGCCGGGCCACCGGCTGTTGCAAGGACTCCGAATCTCCCCAATCTCCGCGCCACAATCCACTGAGCTGGCGATAGTAGGAAAGTACCGGCCCTCCGCCGTCGCCTTTCGCCATCAATTCCCTCCGCGACTGGTCCGAGTAGCCGGGGTCGAGAACCTGCTCGGCGGCGCCGAAACCCGGAGCCCACTGGACCAACAACCGGGCGAGAAAACCCGCGGCCAGCGCACAGAGAATCGCGCGCAGAATGGCCGTGGAAGCTCGTGGCATACGGTTCTCATATCGACGGGCCCGGTGCGGCCTTTATGCCCACGTGCCGTGTTTGGACGTTAGACCTTAGTTAGCCCTACGATTAGCCCCGCGCGCCGTCCGGTACTAGGTGGAATCGGCGCCGCTGGGCAGGCCCTTGCCGTTCTCCGCCTAGGAAGAACGACAATAAGGTGGATGGAAGGATGGGACCTCCTCCCACGCGTCGTCGGCCTGCTCGCCGCCGCCGTCGCTTTGGGTCTTCTGGCGCGTCGTCTCCGCCAGAACGTAATTGTCGGGTACCTGGTGGCCGGCCTAGTGCTCGGTCCAACCGGCGCGGGCTTGGTGCGCCCGGGCGCCGATGTCGCTGTGCTGAGCGAACTCGGCGTCGCTCTCCTGCTGTTCAGCATCGGGCTGGAGTTTTCCTTCGCCCACCTCCGCCAGTTGGGCCGCGTCGCGGTGGCGGGTGGATCGATCCAACTGGTTGCCACCGCCGCCGCCGTCGCGCTCGCCGGCCTTCTGCTCGGAGTCCCTGCGCCGGCCGCCGTCGCGCTCGGCCTGGGCTTCGCCATGAGCAGCACCGCCGTGGTACTGCGCGAGCTCACTGACCGCTCGCAGCTTGACAGCGCCCACGGGCGCAACGCCATCGGCATTCTTCTGGTGCAGGACGTGGCTGTGATTCCGATCCTGATTCTGACCGACGCGCTCGGTCACGGAGCCACGGCCGGCGCGATGATGGGCGCCGTGGCGTTGCGCTCGGCCGGCGTCGTAGCGTTCATCGCCGCCGCCTGGCTCCTGGCCAAGTACGTGCTCCCCCGCCTGCTTCAACGGGCCGCGCTCTCCGGCAGCCGGGAGATCCCGGTGGTGGTTGCCGCCTGCGCCGCCATCGGCGCCGCCTGGGGCGCACACGCGCTCGGATTCTCCCCTTCGCTGGGCGCCTTCGTGGCGGGCATCGTACTCGCCGCCTCACCCTTCGCCACGCAGATCCGGGCCGATGTGACCCCCCTCGGGGCGGTCTTCGTCACGCTGTTCTTCGCCTCCGCCGGCACCGCCGTCGACCTACCCTTGCGGACGCAGTACCTCCTCGCCATCCTCGCGCTTGCCGCCGGTGTCATGCTCGGAAAGGCGGCCATCGCCTCCTTCGCCGTCTGGACCGTGCAGCGTTTGCCCAACGTCGCGGTGGCCACTGGGTTGGCCGTCTCCCAGGTGGGTGAGTTCACGTTCGTGGTCTCCGCCACCGCCCACCGTTCCGGCCTGCTCTCCGCAGAGTGGTTTCAGGCGGCGATGGCGACCGCGCTGGCGACGTTGATGGTCACGCCGGCTCTGATCGGCGCGGCGCCGGCTATGGCCACACGGATCCTTCGCCGGCCGCCGCTTCCCGCCGCGCGCGCTCACCAGGAGCGCCGCGTGCTGGTCGTCGGCTTCGGCCCTGCGGGCCGGGCGGTAGTGGAGGCGCTCCGCGCCGGCGGCGTCCCCTTCGCGGTCCTGGAAATGAACCCGTTGACCGTTGCCGCCAACCGGCTGGAGTTCTCGATCGAACTCGGCGACGCGACCCAGCCCGAGGTACTGCTCCACGCCGGCGTGCCCGCCGCGATCGCCATGGTGGTCACGGTGCCGGACCCCACCGCCGTCCGTCTGATTGTGGCCGCGGCAAAGGAGCTGGCGCCCGGCGTGCCCGTACTCGCCCGCCTGCGCTACCACCAGTTCCTGGGCGAACTCCGGCGCGCCGGGGCGGATCACATTGTGGACGAAGAGGAGACCGTGGGCCGGCATCTTGCCCAGCAGGCCATCGCGTTGACCGGACCTCGTCCCGCCTGATCGGCCCGCACCCGGCCAGCGCCTCCCGCCGCACTGCCGCTATACTTCCTCAACATGCGACTCGCACGGCTGACCTTTGTGCTCCTTTGCGCCGCCGCTCTCTTTGCGGCCCGCTTTGACGTGAATACTCCCGGCAGGATCGTCCGGCTCTCCGACCCCCAGATCTCCCCCGACGGCGCGCGCATCGCGGTCATCGTCTCCCGCGCCAACTTCGAAGAGAACCGCTACGATGCCCAACTGGTTCTGGTCGACATCGCGTCCCGGTCGCAGCGCATCCTCACCTACGACCGCCGCGGGCTGGCGCAGCCCCGTTGGTCCCCCGACGGCTCACACCTCGCCTTTCTGGCCTCCGTCGACGCCAAGCCGCAGGTCTTCGCCCTTTCCCTCGACGGCGGCGAGGCCCGTCAGATCACGCGCGCCCCGCAGGGCATCCAGCAGTACGCGTTCTCCCCCGACGGCGCCCGCCTCGCCTATGTCACCACCAGCGAAGCGCCCAAGCGCGAGGGCGTCGAACGCCACAACAAGGCCTTCGAGATCGGCCACAACGACTTTCTCACCACCACGCAGCCCCTGCCCGCCCATCTCTGGGTGATTCCCTTCGCCGGCGGCGCGGCCCGCCAGGTGACCTCCGGCGCCTGGACGTTACCCATCAGCTTCCCGCCTTCGCCTCCCGCCGCGCCGCTTTCCTGGACGCCCGACGGCAAGTCCCTGTCCATCGTCAAAGTCGCGACGCCCTATTCCGGCGACTTCAACCAGGCCGCCGTGCACATCCTCGACGTCGAGTCCGGCCATTCGCGCCCGCTCACCGGGCGCTCCACCAACGAAGCTCAGCCGCTCATCTCGCCGGACGGCACGAAGGTTTCGTTCTGGTACCCGCGCGACGGCGATCCGCGCAACGTGAATGAGATCTTTGTCGCTCCCATCGGCGGCGGCGAAGGGCGCAGCCTCACCCGGGCGATCGACCGCAACGTGCAGCGCGCCGTCTGGATGCCGGATGCACAGTCGCTGCTGGTGAGCGCCAACGACGGCGCCTCGGTCGGGCTCTGGAACCAGCCGCTCGATGGGCCCGCGGTCCGCATCGACGTCGGCAAGGTGGTGCCCACGGCTGCATTCTGGCTGGATGCCTCGGTGGGCGGAAAGGGACAGATCGCCTTCACCGGCAGCGAGCCCGCGCGTCCCGTTGAGTTGTATTACCTCGAGTCCGTTCGCGCCAAGCCCGTCCGCTTGACGGACTTCAACCGCGACATCGCCGCGCTCGAACTCGGCCGCACCGAGACGATCCGTTGGGACGGCCCCGACGGTTTCAAGAACGACGGCGTGGTCACTTATCCTCCCGGCTATCAGCCTGGACGTAAGTACCCCCTGGTCCTCTATATCCACGGCGGGCCCCGATCGGCGTCCAAGGAAGCATTCTCTAACTACGCCCAACTGTTCGCCGCGCAGGGATGGATCGTATTTGAGCCCAATTATCGCGGCAGCGATAACTTGGGTAACGCCTTTCAGGCGGCCATCTGGAACGATGCCGGCGCGGGCCCCGGCCGGGACGTGATGTCCGGCGTCGACTTTCTCAAGAAGCGCGGCATCGTCGACGAAGCGAACATCGCAACCACCGGCTGGTCCTACGGAGGTTACATGACCACCTGGCTGATCGGTAACTACCCGGACGTGTGGAAGGCAGCAGTGGCCGGCGCCGCGGTCACCGATATGCTCGACCAATACAACTTAGGAGACGCCAACGTCCGGCGCGGCTCGGCCTTCGGCGGCTCGCCCTACACCGATGCCAAACGCATGGAGGCGTTCCGCGAGCAGTCCCCCATCACCTACGCCACCCGCGTCCGCGTCCCCACGCTGATCATGGCCACCACCGGAGACTATCGCGTCCCGATCACCCAGTCCTACCGTTACTATCACGCCCTGCGCGACCGCGGGGTGAAGACGCAGTTCATTGGATATCCGGTTTACGGACACAGCCCGACAGACCCGGTGCATCAGCGCGACGTCTTCAGCCGCTACCTCGGCTGGCTGAAGGATCATCTCGGGACGGGGACGCGATAGCGTTGAGAGGCGGCGAGGGGGCCGCCGCCAACGAACCAGCCATGATGCCGAGGATCGGTTCCTTGATTCGGAGTCAAAGGTGAGCGGGGAGCGTGTCGCCATCGCCGGCGCCACAGGCTACATCGGCGGGCGCCTGACGCCTCGCCTTCTGGATGCCGGCTACCGCGTACGTTGTCTGGTGCGTTCTCCCGAGAAGCTTGCGTCACGCACCTGGGCGGGGAATGAGAGAGTAGAGATCCGAGCGGCGGATCTTAGTAACATTCCCGAGTTATCGGAGCACCTCGAGGGATGCGGGCAGGCCGTGTATCTCGTGCACTCGATGCTCTCCGCGGGCCGGGCCTACGGCGCGCGAGACCGCGAGTTGGCTGAGGCCTTCGGCCTCGCCGCCAAAGCGGCAGGCGTCCGGAGAATCATCTATCTGGGTGGCCTGGGGGAAACGGGATCGGACCTCAGCGAGCACCTGCTGTCCCGGAGGGAGGTCGAGACAGCGCTCGCGTCGTCGGGGATCCCCGTGACCGTGCTCAGGGCGGCGATGATCATCGGATCGGGCTCGGCGTCGTTCGAGATCCTGCGCTACCTGGTGGAGCGGTTGCCCGTGATGATCACCCCGAGATGGGTCAGCACACCCTGCCAACCCATTGCCGTCCGGAACGTGATCGGTTATCTGGTCGGTTGCCTGTCGGTGCCGGAAACGGCCGGGCGGTTTTTCGACATCGGTGGTCCCGAGGTGTTGTGTTATCGCGACATCATGCGCATCATGGCCGAGGAGTTAGGGTTGAGACACCGTTGGGTGGTCCCCGTGCCGGTGTTGACGCCGCGCTTGAGTTCCTACTGGATTCAACTGGTGACGCCGCTGAGCCACGCCATTGCACGGCCCCTCGCCGAGGGACTCCGAAATCCCGTTGTGTGCCGCGAGAATGAGATCACGAATCTGATTTCCCAGCGGCTCTTAACCGTTCGCGAATCGATTCAAGCAGCGCTCGCCACGATGGCGCAGCATCATGTCGAAACCAGTTGGTCAATGGCGGGCCCGATTCCCGGAGACCCCGACTGGGCGGGCGGAAAGGTCTTTCGCGACCGGCGGGAGTTGCTCGTGAAGGCTCCGGATTGGGCCGCCTTTCGGGCCGTCTGCCGAGTAGGCGGCGGCCACGGCTGGTACGCGGCCGACTGGCTCTGGAGAGTGCGCGGTTGGATAGACGTGCTCATGGGCGGACCAGGCCTGCGGCGCGGCCGGCGCGATCCGGAGCAGGTGGGTTTCGGGGAGGCACTCGATTTCTGGCGAGTCGTCGGTATCACGCGCGACCGGCGACTGGCGCTTCGCGCGGAGATGAAGCTTCCCGGCGAAGCGATGCTCGAGTTTGAGATCGAGGACCGGGGCGGGACACAGTGCCTGCTCCGGCAGACCGCACTCTTCCAGCCCCGCGGATTAATGGGCCTGCTGTATTGGTACGCCGTTGTGCCCCTGCACCACATCGTCTTTCGCGGAATGCTCCACGGGATTGAGCGTGAAGCATTGCGAATTGCACGCCGCGAAGCAAGGGAGATCCAGAGCTGAAAGGTCAGTCGTGCACTCATCGACTCCAGCGGCACGTAACCTTCTCGTGGTACTCGGCGATCAACTGGATCGCCAGTCGCCCTTGTTCGCGGACGCCGATCCTCAGCAAGACCGCGTCTGGATGGCGGAAGTGAGTGAGGAGGCAACGCACGTGTGGACCCACAAGGCGCGCATCGCACTCTTCCTCAGCGCCATGCGGCACTTTCGCGACGAACTGCGCGGCCAAGGCTGGCTCGTGGACTACCGTGAAATGGAATCCCGCCCCTCCTCGCTGGCCGATGAGCTCCGGAGGTCCATCCAGGCGCTGAAGCCGCAGCGCGTGCGAGTGGTGGAACCCGGGGAGTATCGCGTCGCCCGGCAATTGCGCGCTGCGTGTCCCGAGATCGAGGTGCTCACCGACACCCATTTCCTCAGCACCGTCGAGGAGTTTAGCCAGCACGCGAAAGACCGCCGGCAATTGAGGCTTGAGTTCTTCTATCGCGAACTGCGCCGCCGCCATCGGGTGTTGATGGATGGCTCGAAGCCCGCGGGCGGCGAGTGGAACTACGACGCGCACAACCGCGGATCGTTCGACAGGAAAGGGCCCGGTATCCTGCCCGCGCCGGCGGCGTTCCACCCCGATGCCCTTACGCGCCAGGTGCTGGACCTGGTCAACCGGCAGTTCGCGGCGCATCCCGGCTCGCTGGACCGGTTCGATTGGCCGGTCACCCCGTCCGACGCGGAGCGGGCCTGGCAGGACTTTCTGGACCACCGGTTGCCCTTCTTCGGAGAATTCCAGGATGCGATGTGGACCGGGCAACCATATCTGTTCCACTCCCGCCTCTCGTCCGCGCTCAACCTCAAGTTGATCTCGCCCCGGCGCCTGCTTGCGGATGCCGAGGAGCGCTATCGCACCGGCCGGGCGCCGCTCGCCGCCGTCGAAGGATTCGTCCGTCAGATCCTGGGGTGGCGCGAATATACTCGTGGCGTCTACTGGCTCCACATGCCGGCCTACGCCGCCGGCAACGCCCTGGATGCCCAACAGAACCTGCCGCGTTTCTATTGGACCGGTGACACGGAGATGCAATGTCTCAGTGCCGTGATCGGCCAGACGCTCGAACTCGGCTACGCGCACCATATTCAGAGGCTGATGGTCACCGGCCTGTTCGCCTTGCTGCTCGGCGTCGAACCTCGGCAGGTTCACGAGTGGTACCTCGCCGTTTACGTGGATGCCGTCGAATGGGTGGAACTGCCGAACACGATCGGCATGTCTCAGTTTGCGGACGGCGGGATGATGGCCTCGAAACCCTATGCGGCCACGGGAAAATACATCCAGAGAATGAGTAACTACTGTTCCGGCTGCCGTTACGATCCGGCCCAGTCAACGGGATCGGCCGCGTGTCCATTCACCACGCTCTACTGGGATTTCCTCATGCGCCACGAGTCCCGGCTGCGGAACATCCAGAGAATGGCGATGCAGATGCGAAACGTCGACCGCCTGTCCGCTGAACAAAAGATCGCCATTCGGGAGGAGGCGCAAGGGCTGAGGCGGAGGCTGGCGGCGAGCGTTTGAGTGCTGCTTCGCCGCGGCGAGGCCGGAGAGAATGCGATCTTACGCGGTCCGTTCGATCGCCAACAGCGAGGCATCGTCAGCGGGACCAGCCGGCGCCGTCCATTGGTCAATGCTCTGCATTAAGGACAACAGTGTATCTTCGAGCGTCGCGTCGCCGTTCTGCGCCAGTATCTCCAACACCCGCTCGACGCCGAATTGATGCTCGCCGTTGTTCTCGGCTTCCGGAATTCCGTCCGTGCAGAAATAGATCCGGTCTCCAGGGAATAGTGTGATGTTACTTTCCTCGTAGGTCGCTTGCGGGAAGAGCCCAACCGGCATGCCGCCCGCCTCGAACATGCCCTGGGCGACTCCGCTCCGGAAATGGATGGGGCCTAAGTGCCCCGCGGACACGTACCGGAATGCCGCGGTCTGCTTGTCCAGGATGCCGTAAATCATGGTGAAGTACTGCGAGCCGCCGGGACCCTTTGCGAAATGCCGGTTCAACCGCCCCACCACCTGCGCCGGCGTTGCCACGCAGTGCCTGCTTGCATCCTCGGGACACGCTTGATAGAGGAAGGACCTCGCCGGCTCCACCGAGAGCATGTGACTGAGTGTGACTGAGAGCAGCGCCGCGGCAACGCCGTGGCCGGAGACGTCCAGGATGTAAACACCCAGGTGGCGCTCGTCGAGCGAAAGAACATTCAGGCAGTCGCCGCCCACGTCCTGACACGGCCGTACCTGACAGGCGAACCGAAGGCCTCGAACCCGCGGCATCTCTCGAGGGAGAAGCGACCGTTGGACCTCGGCCGCCGCCGCCAGGTCGCGTTTCATCACCCGGCTGGCCGCCTCCAGGCGTTCATTGGCTTTTTGGAGCGCGTCTTTCGCTAACTTCTCCTCGGTAACATCCGATTGCACGCCAATGAAATGAGTCACCGCCCCTGAGGCATCGCGCACCGGGGTGATGGAGAGCCGGTTCCAGAAAGGAGTGCCGTCCTTCCGGTAGTTCAGCAGCGTGACCGTGATCGGCCTCTTCTCCCGGACCGCGGTTCGCAGCGTCGAAACGGATTCCGGATCGGTACCGGGGCCCTGAAGGAAGCGGCAGTTCCGCCCGATCACATCGGCCGCGCTGTAGCCGGTGAGCCTCTCAAACCCGGCGTTTGCGTAGATGAGGGGATTGTCGGGCAGGCCGGCATCGGCAATGGTGATCCCCTCGGCACTCGAGGCGAGAGCCCTGTCCTTCAGTTCCAGTTGGGACCTGAGACGCCGCTTGTCGAGGCTTGCCGCCATCGCGCGTTGTCTTCTTCCGCTCATCGCTTGCAGAGCCCACGGTATCACTATTGTTCGCTTCCCTAGTCTTTGCCGCCGGGCCTGCCGTGGTGCGCTCCAGCGGCATCTGGCGGCACCCGGAAATTGGAGGTTTGCTACACTCGCCGCATGAGATGCCTCGCAGGGCTGATCTTCAGCGTGATGCTGTGTGCGCAGTCGCCGCGAACGCCCCCTGCAATCTTGGCCCAACCGTTGCAACCGGACCGTCCTTTTCCCGGATGGAGCAGCCTCCGTGGGCGGGTAGTTGTGGTCGATTTCTGGGCTACGTGGTGTGCGCCGTGCCTTCCTGGCCTCGACAAGCTGGTCCAGATGGAGAAGGAATTCGCAGGCCAACCAGTGAGCTTTCTCACCGTTGCGCGTGACGAGCTTGGCCGAGTCAAGAAGTACTTCGCCGAGAAGGGTCTGTCGCTGCACACCTTTGTTGAAGAGGACTCGAAGACTTTTGACGCGTGGGGTGTCCGCGGCGTACCAGCCGCGGCGATCGTTTCTGGTACCGGCGTCCTGATGGGCCCAACGGCGGGTGAGAACATTACTTCGGAGGTCATCCGCAAGGTCCTTGCGGGAGAGACTGTCGACCTGCCCCCAATCGGAAGATCACCGAATCTGGAATGGGATCGGGATGAGATTCAATGGCAGGACGGAGTGGCTCCAGACTTTCACGTCGTCATCAAACCCACCGAAGCCTTCGGTGGTGGAACGATGTACAAGCTCGGGTCCAATCGAATCAGTGGGGATGGTGCCATCCTGGTGAACCTGATTACAGCGGCCTGGCGGACGGATTACTTCCACCTCGACCTTCGTCTTCCCGAAGATGACAAGCGAGTGTTTCGCTTCGCGGCTGTCGTTCCGAAAGGACGCGAAGCGCATCTGTTTCCGGCTCTGCAAGACGCCGTTCAACGGACCTTCGGCATCCGGGCCGAATGGGAAGAACAGTTGCGCGACGTGTTCGTGCTCACACGGGAGCCGGGTGCGCCGGCACTTCCCGTCAGCTCGAGCCCGGAGTCGTCTATGTTCATGCGCGGCAACATCACCATGAAGCACCAGACCACGGCTAAGCTCTCCGAGACATTGACTAACTTCCTCAAGAAGATTGTCGTTGACGAGACCCAGTTGAAGGACTTCTACGATTTTGCGCTTTCGTATAGGACTGACGGGCCAGGCGTGCTCTTGGCAGCGCTAAAGGAGAAGTATGGCTTAGTCGTTGAGCCCGCTCGGCGCCGCGTCAGAGTCCTTGTCGTCAAAGCAGCACCGTAGCAACTCCTCCCGTCAAGGTTCCGCTCCGGAGAATCTTTTCGAAAGTACAAAAGATTCTCGCGCGCACCCCAAGGGGGACGTTTCGATCGAGGCTTGACAGGCGGTCCGGACGGCCTTGACTCCCACTGCGGGTTGACATATCTTGACTATCATTTCCGTGCCGGGCGCCCCCGGCGCGCTTTGCCAACCTGGAAGATGCCCGTATCTCGGGCGAGGGGTTGCGTGATGCATCGGATAATCGCCTGTCTGTTCTCTGTTTCCCTGGTCCAAGCGGGATCGCTTACTGCGGTTTTCTCGTACCAGAAATCTCTACCTACCCAAACCGACACAGTCGACCCCGCGGGAGCGGCGGATACTGCCCTCGTGTCGGGATCGGACCTTTCCACGTTCGCGCCCCCGGGCTTCGGCCTGTTTCAGGAGACTCTCACGCGTTGGGAGGCGAGGGCGAAGTTTGGCTCGGTCTGGGCCTCGACCGGTTCGTCGGGGGAAATCGTGGATTCGTCGATGTCGGGCGGTGGGTCTGCGGGGTCTTCTCCCGTCACGGGGGCGTCGATGATCGACAGGCTGTCGATACCGGTGGCGGGAACCTTGAGCTTCGACGTGTGGGTCTTCAGCGACGTCGCTTGGATGACGCCCTTCTATGACAATCGGATCCTGTTCAGCTTGACGTTTCCCGGAGGCAACTACGCCCAGGAACTGGATCAGTCGAGCGGCCTGAGCATTTCGTCGTTCGGGTTCTCGCGCTCGAAGCTGGCGCCCGGCGACTTGCCTTTCCTGTTCTGGGAGCGGTTCAGCCTTCCGGTCACAAGTGGGAACAAGGGCCTGACTTTCCAGGTGGCGGCACTCTCGTCGCTGTCCCTTTCCACCAGCGGTCCCGAGACGGGGCGTCGGCTCGGGGAGTCCAGGTCGAGGATCTGGGGCATGCTCGGCAACTTCCAGTTGGTCGACACATCGGGGAATCCCGTGGCGGGCAACCTACTGGGAGAGAGCGGATTCGATTACTCGGCCCCCCTCCCGAACGTTCCCGAACCGGGCTCGGTCTGGTTGCTGATCGGCGGCTTGAGCGCCGCGTGGATCCGTGCGGGCCTTCGCCGGCGGGGATCCGCCCGGAACGGCTTCGGCGGCCCCGATTCGCGTTAGTTAGTTACTTAGGTTAAGGGGATCGAGCCGCTGGATCGCTGCGCCGGCCACTGTGCGGCGATGCGCTCCAGCGGCATCCCGAGTGGCATCACGCTTGAACCCGCCGCGCTGCCTTTGCTACCCTTCCCTCACCATGACCCGTCGAGTCCTGTTGTCCGCTGTGTGCGCCGCCGGCCTTGCCGTGGCGCAGACGCCGCCCCCCAAAACGCACCTGAAGGTCGGCGATATGGCCCCCGACTTCAGCCTGCGCGCTTCCAACAACACCACCGTCAAGCTCTCCGATTACCGCGGCAAGAAAACCGTGGTGCTCGCCTTCTTCCCCGCCGCCTTCACCGGTGGTTGAACGAAGGAAATGACCGCGTACCAGGCTGGTATCGCGAAATTCGAAGGTCTCGACGCAATGGTTTTTGGCATCAGCACCGACAACGCTCCCACGCTCCGCCATTGGGCGGAAGAGCACTTGAAGACGACGTTCCCGCTGCTTTCCGACTTCCAGCGGAAGACGGCGAAAGATTACGGCATCCTGCTGGAAGCGGGCATGGCGAATCGAGCCACGTTCGTGGTCGACCTCGACGGCAAGATCTCTCATATCGAAGAGGGCAGCGCCGCCGTCGACCCGACCGGCGCGGAAACCGCCTGCAGCCGGCTGAAGAAGAAGTAACTCTGTGCAGGACGCCGTTCGCGAACGCTTAGACCGCGGCGACCGGCGTCTCCTTCTCATCTGCATCCTCCTCGCGCTCGCGGCCGCGGCCTACACCTGGGGCAACTACGGTTCCGCGTTTCCCCAGGCCTCCATCGAACTCCAGCTTTCGCGGGAACAGATCACCGGCCGCGCCGCGGCGTTTCTCACATCGCGCAACCTGAGTCCCGACGGCTTCCGGAATCTCACGGTTTTCGACCCCGACCAGAACGCTCAGATCTACCTGGAGCGCGAAGTGGGCCTGGAGGAAGCCAACCGCCTGATGCGCGGCGAAGTCGCGGTGTGGCGTTGGCGCGCCCGGTGGTTCAAGCCGCCCGAAAAAGAAGAGCGCATCGTGTTCCTCTCGCCGCGCGGTGAACTGGCCGGCTTCGAACACGTCGTCCCCGAGTCCGCCCCCGGCGCCCGGCTGAACGAGGAGCAAGCCGCGGAGATCGCCCGCCGGTTTCTTTCCGAACAGACCAGCGAGCCGCACCGCCTCGTGGACCGCCAGCGGAGCGAACGGCCCAACCGCTACGATTACACCTTCACGTTCGAAAAGGACGCCTTCAAAGTCAAAGACGCGACCTACCGCCGGACCGTCGCCGTGCACGGCGACCGCATCGGATCCTATCGCGAATATCTCCACGTCCCCGAGCAGTGGCAGCGCGAGTTTGCGGCTTTGCGATCGAAAAACGAACTCTACGCCACCATCGCCACTTCGCTGTACGTTCCGCTGATTCTGGCGGCGATCGCGATCATGATCGTCTATCTGCGGCGCCGCGACCTCGACTGGAGGCCCGTGCTCGCCGCCTCCGGCGTGGTCGGCGGGCTCACCGTGCTCAACCAGTGGAACATGCTGCCCTTCGCACTGGACCGCATGCCCACCAGCAATACCTTCGCCGAGATGCTCACCATGAGCGCCCTGCAGGCCTTGGGCGCGGGCGTGCTCACGTTCCTCTATGTCGTTCTGGCAGGCGCGGGCGGCGAGCCGCTGTACCGCCTGGCGTTCGCCGGCAAGCTCTCCCTGCGGCAGGCCTTCAGCCGCCGCGGACTTCAAAGCAGGGAGTTCTTCCTGGCCAGCGTGACCGGCTCCGCCTTCGCGGCCATTCACATGGCATTCGTCGTGGGCTTCTACCTGGTGGGCCGCAAGTTCGGCGCCTGGAGCCCGCAGGACGTCGGGTATTCGGACCTGCTCTCCACCTGGTTCCCATGGCTGTACCCCATGACCATCTCGGTGCTTGCCTCGACATCCGAGGAGTTCTGGTTCCGGCTGTTCGCGGTTCCTCTGCTTCTGCGGTTCGTCAAGGTTCGCTGGATTGCGATTCTGATTCCGGCCCTCGTCTGGGGCTTTCTGCACGCCAACTACCCGCAGCAGCCGGCCTGGATTCGCGGCGTGGAAGTAGGGCTCATCGGCGTCGCCGCCGGCTATCTGATGCTGCGCTTCGGCATCCTCGCGACGCTCATCTGGCACTACACGGTCGACGCCGTGTTCATCGGCTCGTTTCTCTTCCAGAGTTCGAGTCTCTACTTCCAACTGTCCGGTCTCTTCGTCGCGGGCATCGTAGCCCTGCCGCTGGGCCTTTCGCTCGCGGCCTACGTTCGGAACGGGGGCTTCCTCCAACCGGCCCAGGAAGCAGCGCCCGCTGAGCCGCCCTCCCAGGAAGCGCCGCCCCCGCACGAGCCCGAACCCCAGCCCGCGCCGGAGCAGTTCGTCCTCTGGCCCGCCCGTTGGCTCTTCGTTGTCGCGGGCGTTCTCCTCGCCGCCGGGCTGCTGCTTCCCGTACGCCAGTTCGGCGATTTCGTCGAAGTCCGGCTGACCCGGCCCGAAGCGGAGGCCGCGGCGCGGCGAGAGGCGCAGGCGAGGGGCCTGGACCCCGACGCGTGGCGCCGCGTGAGCGAGTTCCTGCCGAACCTCCGCCTGCCGGAGTTTGAGTACCTGCGCCGCCAGAAGGGCTTCGCCGAAGCCAACCGCATCTATCGCGAGCGAACCCTCACCGGCCTCTGGCGTACCCGCTACTTCCAGCCCGGCCTCAAGAACGAATGGCTGTTCTACGTCGATTCCTCGGGACGCGTGGCCCGCGTGGATCGCCTGCTCGACGAGAAGGCGCCTGGCGCGCATCTCTCGCAGGACGACGCCAAGGGCCGCGCCGCACAGGAGCTGGCGCGGCGTGGGTTGGCGCTCGAGGGCTACCGCCTCGTGGACGTCCAAACCGAGAAGCGCGACCACCGCACCGACCACAGCTTCACGTGGGAGGCGCGCGACTTCGCCGTGGCCGAGGCCCGGGCGCGCGTCTCGGTCCAAGTGCAGGGCGACCAGCCCGCTGGGTATCGGCCGTTCCTCAAGATCCCGGAGGATTGGCTGCGCGAGTTCCAGAAGCCCCGTTTGACCACCGTTCTGTTTCCCGCCGCCCTCGGTGTGCTCGCGTTTCCTCTCCTGATCGTGTTTCTCAAGCGCGTGGCCGGGCGCGGCTCGCCGCAACACCGGTTCCATTGGCGCGTTTACGGTGTGCTGGCGGCTTTGGCGTCATCGCTCACCGTCCTCGACATCCTCAACACCTGGCCTTCCGTGTTCAGTGGCTACAGCACGGAAGTTCCGCTGGCCAACTACCTGATCGGGTTCGCGGCCGGACGCGTAATGCTGGTGCTGTTTTCGGCGGTGCTCGTGTTTCTGGGTGCCATGGCGCTCGACGTCTTCGCGCAACTGGCGCTCCGGGGCGCGCCGCTCACCGGAGCGCTTCCGCTGCACGCCGCGGCCATCGTCGCGCTGTCCTGGGGCGCGTCGCGCGTGCTCGCCTTCGCCGGCCAGCAAGTTCCCGGCCCTCGGTTCTCCTGGGCCACGTGGGGCGCGGGCCAACTGGAATCGCTGCTGCCCGCGTTTTCGATTCTCGAAGGTTCGTTCCAGGCGGCGCTCATCCGGCTCTTTGTTTCCGGCATCGCCGTCGCCGCGCTGCTTCGATTCGTCCCCGCGGGCCGCCGCCTGGCTCTCGCTGCCGGTTTGCTCGCGATGCTCGCCGCGGGTCAACCCACGCTCCTGTTGGGGGCCTGGGCGTTCGCCTCCGCGGCCGTTAATGCGGCCCTCGCGTATCTGGTCATCCGTACCGTAGGCGCCAGCCTGGGAACCTACGCGGTGGCCTTCTTCCTCATCGCCGCGGCTTCGAGTGCGGCCCCGCTTTCCGATCAGCCTGCCCCCTGGTACCGCGTCAACGCGCTGGCCGCGGTGGTCTGCGCCGCCGCCATCGCTTGGTGCTATTCGAAGTACTTCTCCGCGCGCGCACGGTATTCGTAAGCCGCCACCTCGTCGAACTCGATTCCCAGCCCCGGAGTGTCCGGCACCTTCACACGCCCGTTCTGGATCATGGGTCCGTCCGCGTTCTTGATCAGCTTGTCGAAGAAGGGCACACTCGCGGCGTGCCATTCGAGCGCCAGCAGGTTCGGCGTGGCCGCGCCCAGGTGCACCCCGGCCATCGTGCCCAATGGGCTGCTAATGTTGTGCCAGGTCAGGTTCACATAGTGCAGGTCCGCTATGTCGGCCAGCTTCCGGCCCTCCCAAAGGCCGATCTTCTGCACGTCCGGAGCCAGTACCCGCAGCCCGGCCTCCGTGATGAGGCGCTGGAAATCCAGCCGGAAATAGTGGTTCTCGCCCGTCGCCACCGTGGTCTTCGTGTTGCGCTGCACTTCGCCGAGCGCGCGGATGTTCTCCGGCGGCACCGGGTCTTCAAACCACAGCAACCGCGCCGGCTCCAGGGCGCGGCCCAGTTCGATAGCCGCCGCCACGCCGTAATTCCAGTGGCAATCCACCGCCAGACCGATCTCCGGCCCCACTTCATCGCGCACCGCTTTCACTAACGCGGCGGCGTAATCCACCTCGATCGGCGAAAGGTCGCGATTGTACTCGTCGGTCTCATACGGCGTAGGGACATCGACGTCGAACTTGAGAATGCGGAAGCCCCGCGCGGCCATCTCACGGGCCTGTTTGGCGTAAGCCCCGGGCGTCAGGTGATCGTCCTTCGAAGCGTCCCAGCCGTGGTGCTTGAAACTGACGATGGACTGCCCCGGCGGCGCGTCTTTCTGCATCCAGGCCGGCGTGCGGGGAACCAGCAGGCAGTTGATGCTCTCCAGCGCCTCGCCCGCGTGGCAATCCGCGTAGATCGGAACGTACTCGCGGTACTTGCCGCCCAGCAGTTGCCACACCGGCATCTTGTACTTCTTCCCGATCAGGTCGAGCAGGGCCGTCTCGATCCCGCCCAGCGCGTGGTAGAGCAGCCCCGGAGCGCCGTGCACGCAGCTCAACCGCAGCCGCCGCAGCGTCGTGTCGATGGAGGTCGGGTCCACGCCCAGAAGCAGCGGCCGGTACTCCCGAATGATCGCCGTCACTCCCGGCCCTAGGAAGGCCTCGCCGTAGCCGGTGATGCCTTCGTCGGTTTCGATCTTGACGATGATCCAATCGAAATTCGCCTCCAGCACGGCCGTGGTGAGATTGGTGATTTTCATGGAAAACGAATACAGTAGCAGAATGCGCGTACTCGTCACCGGCGCTCAAGGCTGCATCGGCTCCTGGGTGGTCCGCCAACTTCTGGAACGCGGTATCGATGTTTTGATTTACGACCTGGACGCGAACCCTCGAAGGCTCGCGATGATCGCGGGTGAGGGCTGCGCCAACGCGGTGCCCGTCGAGATCGGAGCCATTCAGGATACGGCGCGGCTCAAGACGCTGGTTCGCGACGGAGGCATCACTCACATCATTCACCTCGCCGCCGTCCTGATGCCCTTCTGCCAGGTCAACCCGGTGGAGGGCGGCATGATCAACGTGATCGGCACCCTCAACGTCTTCGAAGCGGCTCGCGACGCCGGCCGTCCGGTGCGCGTCGCGTACGCTTCCTCGGCCGCCGTGTGGGGGCCGGACTCGGCGTACGAAGACCGCCCGCTCACCGAGGCCGATCCGCTCAAGCCCGCCACGCATTACGGCGTGTTCAAGGCCACCAACGAGGAGAGCGCGCGGGTTTTCTATGCCGCGAACGGGATTTCGAGCGTGGGCCTGCGGCCCTGGACGGTGTACGGCGTGGGCCGCGATTCGGGCTTGACCGCCGATCCCACCCTCGCCATGAACGCCGTGGCGCGGCGCGCGCCCTACCAGATCCGGCTCTCCGGTCCCATGGACTTGCAGTACGTGCGCGACGTCGCGGAGACCTTCATCCGCTGCGTGCTCTCGCCGATCGAAGGCGCCTACATGTTCAACCTCGCGGGCGACATCGCGACCATCGAGGAGATCATCGCCCTGCTCGGCCGCATCCGGCCCGAGGCCGGGCAGCTCATCACGTCGAACGGGCCGCGCGTTCCGGTGGCCTTCAAAATGGACGATTCGGCGCTGCGCCGCTACGTTCCCGACATCCCCAAGACGCCGCTCGATGAGGGTGTGCGCGAGACGATCGATTGGTTCGAGCGCCTCCACGCCGAGGGCCGGCTGAGCTGATTGCGGAAGATCCTGCTCCAGATCCACCTCTACGGCGGGTTGATCACCTGCTGGTACCTGCTCGTCTACGGCTGGACGTCGCTTGGCTTCAACCATCCGTGGATGCTGCCCGAGGCGAAAGCGGAGGCCATCGCCTGGGAGCGCGCCGTCGAACTGCCGCGCCTGGACAATGACCTCGTCTTCGCCGAAACAGTCCGCGACCGCCTCGGTCTGTTCGGCTGGCCGCACCCCTGGTCCATGAAGCGGACCGGCAGCGGCCTGTGGTTCGAAATGAGCCGCCCGGGGCGCAGCTACCGGATCACGGCGGAGAACGGGCGGGCGGTGGTGGAGGAGCGGAACACGGGCCTCGCCTCGGCGCTGCGCTTCCTGCACGGTTCCGGAGAGGGCGTCCCGAACGCGCCGTGGACCAGGACCTGGGCGGTCTATACGGAGATCACGAATTGGATCGTGCTGTTCGCCATCGGCTCCGGTGTGTATCTGTGGTTCAGCCGGGCGCGGCGGCGCGCAGCCGTGATGCTGGCGGGAGGCCTCGGCGTTGCGGTTTCGGTGGCGATGATGATCGCCGTCTGGTGGGCCGCCTAAATGCTCTATCGCGCGCTCCGACAGGTTCACCTCTTGTGCGGAATGATCCTCGGCGTCTTTCTGCTGATGTACTTCGTGAGCGGCTACGTCATGATCCGGCCCGCGATCTTCGGGGAAGGGAAGCCGGAAGTAAGCAGGCGCACTGCGGCGGTGAGCGCGCCCCACACGCCGGAGCGCCTGGCCTCGCTGGCCTCGATCACCGGGCAGCCCTCGCCACCGCGCCGCCGCAAGGACGGGCTGTGGGAGTACCGGTTCTTCCGCCCCGGCTACAACGCGTCCCTGGTCCTGTCGGCGGACGGCAACCAGGCCGAGATCACGGAAACCCGCCATGGCTGGCAGCGCACCGCCATCGGCTTTCATCGCCTGCACGGCTACACGGGAGGTCCGCTCTACGCGCTGTGGGCCGTGGCGATGGACCTCGCCAGCGGGTCGATGATCGTCTTTGCCTTCACCGGCGTGTACCTCTGGTTCAAGCTGGAGAAGCGGCGCTGGCCGGGAGCGTTGATCCTCGCGGCGGGCTTCGTCTACTGCGCATTCACGCTGGCATACTTGATCCGTTGATGCCGCCGCTCCGGCAGATGGCCGAATTGATCGAGCAGGAAGGAATCCGGCTCTCGTCGGTCGAAGCGATCGAGAAGTGCATAGTTGCAAGTCAAGAAGCTGCGAGCATAGCGCGGGACGAACAACCGGCGCGGCGCCAGGAGACCACAGGTGCCACGCTACTTCTCCAGCACGACATGGCTGACGTAGGAGGTCTCCATGGAGTACGTGTCGTGCGATAGCGTCTTGACAACGATCTGCAGCGCGCGGGGCAGGCCGGAATGTCCTGCCGCACGCAGTTGTTCAAGCACGGGTTTCACCTTGGATGCGGAGACGAGAAATTCGGCCCCGGCTTGCGCGCCGTCGGAGTTGATGCCCGAAAGGATGATCGTGCGGAGAGTCCGGTCATCCTGCCGGGTGCGCGAGAGGATGGTGATCAAACCGTAGTTGATCCGGCCCGAGGATCCACGGTGGAAGGGGCCGGGTGGGGCGCCGGACGGAGGCGGCGGAGCGCCGTGCCACAGGATGCCAACCTGGCGGTCGCCGGCATGGTAGACGGTGCGAAAGCCGCGTGCGGGCTCCAAGCCGGCCACGGAACGGGAGTAGTCGGAACGCCCGATGAGCACGAGGTTGCGGTCGCGCATCGATTCGGGGCGAATGGAGGGCTCGGGGATCAGATTTGCGTTCACCCCATGCGCCGCGAGAAAGCGGGCGGTTTGGGCGGCCGCCATGCAGTCGCCCCACAAAGGGGAATGGGCATTGATGTGGGGGAAGATCGAATCGGCGTTCTCTCGCGTGATGAAGTTGTACCAGCGGAGGATCTCCGGATCGCGAATGATGGGCAACTGAACGGGGGGATCGCCGAGAGGCGTGGGTTGCGCGCCGAGGTTGCGCAGCCAGATCTGCGGCGGGCTGGCCAAGGCGATATCCGCCTGAGAATCCGCTTCGAGGAGCGGACCCCAGACCGTGCGGAGAGCTTCCTCGGGCCCTTTCGGCCGAAGCGACAACCATGTGAGCGCTCCGAGGACGCAGGCGAGGGCGAAGCCCGCGGCCAGGCCTAGCCAGAAGTGGAGCCGGCGCGGCGGCGGGAGTTGGGTTGGAGGGCTGGGGAGGTCTGCCGGGGCGGAGTGGACGAAAACCGGGCGGAAGCTGCCTTTGGGGATCTGGACCCGCACGGCGCTGGCCTGGCCTTCGGAGGCGTAGTGCTCCTCGAGCCGGCGGCGGAGTTCATGCATGCGGGTGCGCACGGATGAGTCCGTGTCCGGGGAGTATCCGTCGGGACGGCCCAAAGCGTGAACCCCGATTTCGTACTCGCTCAAGCTCGCGCCGCGTCCGGCGCATTCCTCGTCGGTGATGTAGCGAAGGATTCGCCGCAAGTGCTCGGAGCGGCCCAGGACACGGCTTTCGAGCAGGGCATGGATGACCTTTTCCTCCGCCGTGGGTTCCCCCGCGGCTCGCCCGAAGTCCGTATGCGAGGTCGCCATTGAAAGCTCGGACCGAGGGTACCTCACCCTTAACGTTTTTGCAACGGCATGCTACGCCTATGACACCAAAGGAGATTCAGCTCAACCATTTCTTCGCGAAGATTTGCTGGATCGGGAGACTGCGGCATGACGTAATCGGGCTGCGATGAGTCCTGTCAGGCCCTGGTCAGTTGTTGTGTGGTGCTTATCTCTGCCGGTGATGGCGCAGAACCTCACACGCGCGAGTTGCCAGGGCCCGGCCTATGACGTGCTGATCGCGGGTGGAAGTAGCGGCGCAGCGGGTGCCGCGATCGGAGCGGGCCGGATGGGCGTGAAGGTCCTCCTTCTCGAAGACACGCCGGTAGCCGGGGGAATGCTGGCGAATGGAATCTCGAATATCGACAGCTACTCCTACGAATCGCTGAGCGGAGTGTTTGAGGAGTTCAGGTACGCGGTGCGCGCACATTACCAGCGCGAGCTTCCGGGCGATCCGTTTTTCCAGGCGAGGAAAACGCGGGTGCTACACCCGGACGGGCGCTCGCGGGCGGCGCATGAGGCGAGCGAAGGCGGGAGGTGGGAGCCGCGTGTCGCGGCGCAGATCTTCCGGAAGATGATCGGCGCGTTGCCGGGCGTGGAGGTTTGGTACAGCGTCCGGTTCGAAGGTGTGGTGATGGAAGGGAAGCGCATCGCGGGGCTGCGGGTGAAGCGGGGGGCGGAGACGCTAACTGTCTGCGGGACGGTGGTGGTGGACGCCACCCATGAAGGGGACATCGCAGCCTGGGCCGGCGCGCCGTACCGGGTGGGGAGAGAAGCGCGCTCACGCCTTGAGCCGCACGCGGGACAGATCTACTACTTCAACGGCACCGGCGAGATCCTCCCCGGGAGCACCGGCCAGGCGGACGCGGGAATCCCCTCGAGCGGCTACCGGCTGACGGTGCAGAGCGTCGCCGGGAGGAAAGCAAAGTTGCTCGAACGCCCGGCCGGATATGACGCCGCGGAGTATCGGCTCGCTCCATGTTCGGTTTCGACGAGCGTGCCGAACCGGAAGTTCGAAGTGAACGTCAATCCGGTGGGAAGCGAGCTCCCCGGCGCGAACTGGGGATGGCCCGAAGCCGGACTTGAAGACCGGCAACGGCTGGCGGCAAAGTACCGGCAGCATGCGTTGGGGTTCCTCTACCACTTGCAGACCGCTTGCGGCAGGACGGATCTCGAACTAGCGCAGGACGAGTATGCGGACAACGGGAACGTGCCGTATCGGATGTTTTTGCGCGAAGGGCGGCGGATCGAAGGACGAGCGATGATGTCCGAGGCGGACGTGAACCCGTTTCTCGCGGGGCAGGGTTGGCGGCCGCCGCTCCGCGCCGACAGCATCGCCGTCGGACACTATCCGCTCGACGCCAAGCCGGTGCGGGCGAAGACCGACGATTCGCAACCCGACAAAGGCGAGGGCGATTTCTACCTGGCCAACGTCTCGGCGCCGTTTCAGGTGCCTTACGGTGCGATCCTCCCGCGGGAAGTGGAGGGGCTGCTCGTGCCGGTGGCGTTGAGCGCGACGCACGTGGCGTTCTCGGCCGTGCGCATGGATCCGACCTGGACGGTGACGGGGCAAGCGGCCGGCGTTGCCGCGGCGATGAGCGTCCGTAGGGGGATTCCGCCGGCGCTGTTGAAGGTGGAGGAGCTGCAGGAGCAGTTGTTGAAGCAGCGGATACGGCTCGCGTTCTATTGGGATCTGCCGCTGGATCATCCCGACTTCGCCGCCCTGCAAACCCTGAGCCTGCGTGGCTGGTTGGAAGGATATCCGGACCGCACGATCAAACCGGACCAGCCGCTGACGCGCGGCGAGGCGGCGGCTCTGCTGGTGCGGGCCTTCAACGTCTGGCCGAGCATCAGCGACATTCACTTCTCCGACATCCCGACGGAGCATTGGGCCTTCCGAGCTGTGGAAACTCTCCACGACCACGGCCTGCTCACGCACTTCAACCTGCCTCCACTGTGGCCCGCGGCGGGCGGCTACCGCCCGCGCGAGCATTGGGAATTTCTGAAACCGAAATCTCAGCGACCCTTCGATCCGGCGCGGCCGGTGCAGCGGGCCGAGTGGTGCGGCGCGATCAACCAACTCGCCGGGCGCGCCGCGTGTACGCCCGGCGTGGCCAACCGTTCGATTCCGCGAGGCGAAGCCGCGCGGGAACTCCTGCAGTACTCCGGCCGCTCAGCGGCCCGTTCGATTCCCCTCCCCAGTGAAGGAGCACGTCCATGACGAAACGAATCCTGCTCGTATTGACCGGGCTTGTACTGGCCGCGGCATCCACCGCCCAGGCCCAAACCGCACAGATCACCGGTCGCGTCCTCGACCCGTCGGACTCGCCCGTCGCCGGCGGCCGGGTGACGGTCCAGAACCTCGACACGGGCATCAAGCAGGCGCTCAAGTCGAACGCAGAGGGCTACTACACGGCGCCGCTGTTGACACGCGGGACCTATCAGGTGACGGCGGAAGCGTCGGGATTCAAAACCTCGAAGAGCGCGGCGCTGCCGCTTGACGAAGGCCAGGTGTTGCGGCTGGATCTGCGGCTGCAGATCGGCGCGGTGACCGAGTCAGTCGACGTGGTCGCGACGGCGGGGTCGCTGAGCACGGAGGCGACGTCTATCTCCACCGTGGTTTCGAACCAGCGCGTGGTGGATCTGCCGCTGGCGGGCAGGAATCCCCTGGCGCTGGCGAACCTGGTGCCGGGCGTCCGGCCGGTGGGCGAATTCGGAGCGCTCACCGTATCGGCGTTTGACGGCGCGCGGGCTTCGATTTCGGGCGGCGCGCCCAGCACGAACAACTACATGATCGACGGCGTCGCGGCCGAGAACTTCGCCAGCGGCGGGATTCAAATCACGCTCTCGCCGGACGCCACGGAAGAGTTCCGGGTGATCACGCGCAATGCCAGCGCGGAGTATGGACGAACCGGCGGTGGCATCATCAACATCACGAGCAAGGCGGGAACGAACAGGTGGCAGGGGTCGATCTTTGAGTTCCTGCGCAACCGGCAATTGAACGCGAACAACTTCTTCGCCAATGCAGCGGGACGCACGCGCGCACCGTTCATCTTCAACCAGTACGGCGCCACGCTCGGCGGACCGCTGAAGAAAGACAAGACGTTTTTCTTCTTCAACTGGGAAGCCGTGAAGCAGAGGCAGCAGAGCACGACCTTCCGCACTGTGCCGACGGACTTGCAGAAGTCGGGGAACTTCTCGCAGACGTTGAACGCGGCGGGAGCCGTGATCGCCATCTACGATCCCTTGACGACGGCGGCGGACCCGGCGCGTCCGGGCCGCAGCATCCGCACGCCGTTTCCGGGCAACGTGATTCCTTCGGGCCGCATTAACGCGGTTTCTCGCGCGATGGCCGCCTACTATCCAACCCCCAACCAGGCCGGCGCGCCGAACACGAACGCGAACAACTTCTTCGGGCAGGCCTCGGCGCCCGTCAACAAGGACGTCTACGGGATCCGCATCGACCACTACCTGACACCGAGCCGCCGCATCTTCGGCCGTTACACCTACGACCTCTCGTTCCGCGGCGCGGCCAACTTCTTCGGCAACGAAGCCGAGATCAATACGAGTGATCTCGAGTTCCGTCGCAACAGCGCGGTCTTCAACTACACGGACGCCGTGACGCCGACCTTCCTGATTGACGGGCGGCTCGGTTTCAACCGCTACTTCACGCCGCGCATCACGCGCAGCTTCGGGTTCGATCTCTCGAGGATCAACATGCCGGCCGGACTGAACAGCCAGATCCAGATCCAGCAATTGCCGCGCTTCGCGCCCGGGGATGTATCGGATATAGGGGCGCCGGCGGACGATCAGTTGATTCAGGCCAACGAGTCCTACACGGCGGCGGTGGCGGGCACATGGCTCAAGTCGGCGCATAATGTCCGCTTTGGCTTTGAGCACCGGCAGTACCGGGCCAACAACAACCAGGCAAGCGGGCAGATCATGTTCTTCGGCTTCGGGCGCGGCTTCACGCAGGGGCCCGATCCGTTCGTGGCATCGGCGGTGAGCGGGTTCGGATTCGCAACGTTCTTGCTGGGCAGTCCAGGAAGCGGAGAAGCGAACCGGAGTCCGGCGATCACCTACCTGATCCCGAACTACGCGCTGTTCGTGCAGGACGACTGGAAACTGACGCCGCGGCTGACAATCAACATGGGACTGCGCTGGGAAGTGGAAGGCCCCTACTACGACCGCTTCAACGCGATTTCGAACTTCGATCCGTCACTGCAGTTCCGCGCCGGCAGCCAGACGCTGACCGGCGGACTGGTGTATCCGGGCACGGGCGGATTGAGCCGCGGCAGCCGCGATGTTTCGTATCGCGACTTCATGCCGCGCCTGGGGGTGTCGTATCAACTGCGTCCGAAGACCGTTGTGCGCGCCGCCTATGGAATCTTCTATCTCCCAACGACCGGGATCAACACGAGGCTCGGGCAGACGGGCTTCTCGATTCAGACTCCCTACATCGCATCGATCGATGGCGGCCTGACCCCGGCCGGCTCGCTGAGCAATCCATTCCCGAACGGAATCACGATGCCGCCGGGCAGCGCGGGCGGCCCGCGCACCGGGCTGGGGACGACGGTCAACGGCAGTCTGCGTTCCCTGAAGCGCGGCTACAGCCAGCAGTGGAACATGAATCTGCAGCAGGAACTGCCGGGGAACTGGATCGTAGAGCTAGGATACATGGGCAACCGCGGCGTGAACCTGCCGGCGATCCGCGATTACCGCTACCTGCCCGCGGCCGCGCGCACGCAAGGCAATGCGCTGAACGATCTGGTGGACAACCCCTACGCGGGCATCATCGCCAGCGGCCCCCTGGCGCAGGCGCGCGTGACGCGCGCGACGCTGTTGAACACCTACTCGCAGTTCCTGGGCGCCTTCGGACTCGACTCCTGGGGCGACTCGGTCTACCACGCGGCGACAATGCGCATTGAGAAACGCTTCTCGCAGGGGCTCTCGGTGCTTGGCTCCTACACCTATTCGAAACTGATCGACAACAACCTCGGCAATGGGAACAACACGTTTGCCGACGGAGGCAACAACGGAGTCCAGAACTGGGACAATCTGCGCGCGGAACGCGCGGTCTCCACGAGCGACCTGCCGCAGCGTCTGGTGTTGACGGCGAGCTACGATCTGCCGTTCTGGCGCAACGCGACAGAGTGGTATCAGCGGGCGCTGGGCGGCTGGGCGGTGAACTCGATTCTGACGCTGCAGAGCGGAAACGTGATCGGCGTGACCGCGCCCGCTCCGGCCTTCGGCGGCTTCCGTCCGAACGCCGTCGGCGACCCGGGCGTTTCGAATCCGAACATCGACGGCTGGCTGAACCGGAGCGCGTTCTCGACCATCGCTCCGTTCACATTCGGTAACTCGCCGCGCAATCTGCCGCGCACGCGGACCGACGGACTGCAGAGCGTGGACTTCTCGCTCTTCAAGAACGTGCGAGTGACGGAGCGCTATCAGGTGCAGATCCGCGGAGAGTTCTTCAATTTGACCAACACGCCGACGTTCGGAAATCCTGGTACGTTCTTCACGGGAGGCGACTTTGGCGTGATCCGTTCGCTGGCAACGAACACGGGCCCGCGGCAGGTGCAGTTGGGATTGAAGCTGCTGTTCTGATCGCGCCTCGAACCTGATGAGAATCGCAGCGCTGATATTGGCTCTGTGGCCCGCGGGAGCGCGGGCCGCCGAGCCTGGCTGCCTCGGCACCCGGCAATCGGACGTGGTGGTGTACGGCGGCACGGCGGCCGGCGCCGCCGCCGCCGTCACGGCGGCGCGGGAAGGGAGGCGAACCGTGCTGGTAGCCCCGGAGCGGCACGTGGGGGGGCATGCGGTGGAAGGGTTGGGCTCGTCGGACATCAACAACCACTGGTTTCGGAACGAGACGGCGATCGGCGGGATTGCGCGCGAGTTCTACACACGCGTGGGTAAGAAGTACGGGCAGCCCGGCGCCGTGTATCAGTTCGAAGCGCATGTGGCCGAAGCGGTGTACGCGGAGATGCTGCGCCAGCCGGGGTTGGAAGTGGCCGCGGGGACGCGGCTCCTCGAGCCGCTCGAGAAGGCTGTGATGTGGAAGGCGGGCGAGAAGAGACTGAGAGCGATTCGCACCGCCGGCGGCGAATGCTTCGCCGGAGAACAGTTTATCGACGCGAGCGTCGAGGGAGATCTGCTGGCCGCGGCGGGGGTGACGACGACCGTGGGCCGCGAAGGCAACGCGGTGTACGGCGAGTCGCGCAATGGGATTCGCGGCGAGAACCGTTATCGCAATTTCCCGATGCGGCTCGATCCCTATCGGATTCCCGGCGATCCAACGAGCGGGTTGCTGCCAACGATTCAGGACGAGGCGTTGGGCACGCCCGGCGAGGGAGACCGGCGCATTCAGGGCTTCTGTTTCCGTCTGTGCCTGACCAGAAATCCGGCGCGGCAGCGACCGATCGCGCGGCCTGCCGGTTACCGGGCGGAGACCTACGAGTTATACCGGCGATATGCTCGCGCGGGCGGAGAGTTGTTTTCGCCCGCAGCAAACCTGCCCAACGGCAAGACCGATCTCGGGAGTTGGCACGATCTGTCGGCGAACCTCTACGGGATGAACCACGACTGGCCACAGGCCGGCACCGAGCGCCGGAGCGCGATCTATAAAGACCACCGGGAGTTCGTGCAGGGCTTGCTGTGGTTCATGGCAAACGACGAAGCGCTGCCCGCGCGCACGCGGGAAGCGTGGAGAGGATGGGGGCTCTGCGCCGATGAGTTCACCGACAACGGCAACTGGCCGAGAGCGCTTTATGTGCGCGACGGGCGGCGGATGGTGTCGGATTACGTGGTGACCGAACATCATCTGCGGCGGATCAATCCACAGCCGGTGGCGGATCCGGTGGCGGTCGCCTATTGGCCGCCGGACGTGCATCACGTGCGGCGCATTGTGAGGGACGGAGCGGTCTACAACGAAGGCTTCGTTTTTGGCGGCAGCGACTGGGGGCCGTTTGGTATCTCCTATCGCAGTCTTGTGCCGAAGCGGGCCGAGGCATTGAACCTGCTCACGCCGACTTGCGTCTCCTCGAGCCATATAGCCTATGGATCGATCCGCCTCGAATGGACGTTTATGGCGTTGGGGCAGGCCGCGGGACAGGCGGCGGCGCTCGCGCTCGACAAGCACGTGGCGGTGCAGGATGTGCCCTATCCGGAACTTCGGGCGAGGCTGGAAGGACGGGGACAGGTGGTTGATTTGGGAGTTGCTGAACCGTTGCCTGGGCGCGTGATTCCCGAGGAAGAGAAAGAATAAGAAGGATATGTTGAATCGAATTTCCAGACGGTCGATACTCGCCGCCCCATGGCTGAACTACGCAGCGACGACGGGTGGCCGCTGGAGCGCCAAGAAGGCGAAGCAGTGGTACGCCCGCCTGCCCTGGCTGGTTGGGGCCAACTACACCCCGGCCTCGGCGATCAATCAACTCGAGATGTGGCAGCGGGAATCTTTCGATCTTGCGCGGATCGAGACGGAACTCGGCTGGGCCTCGGGATTGGGGATGAACACGATGCGGGTGTTCCTCCACAATCTGTTGTGGGAAAACGATCGGGCTGCGTTCGTTGAGCGGATCGACCGGTTCCTGGGCGTTTGCGCGACGCACCGGATCCGCCCGATGTTCGTTGTATACGACTCGGTTTGGCACCCACAGCCGAAGTGGGGAACTCAGCGCGCGCCCACGCCGGGAGTGCACAACTCCTATTGGGTGCAGAGCCCTGGGGCGGAGATTCTGGCGAGCGACAGCCTGTGGGGGGCGCAAGAGGACTACGTCCGCGGCATCATCGGGCGCTTCCGCGACGACAGCCGGATCCTGGCATGGGACCTCTGGAACGAGCCGGACAACGACAACGCCAACAGCTACAAGACGATCGAACTTGTAGGGAAAGGCGAAGTGGTGGCGCGGCGCCTGACCGACGTTTTCCGTTGGGCGAGGGCGGCGAAGCCGGAGCAGCCGCTGACCGTGGGCCTGTGGCTGAACTCAGACTGGTCGAAGCTCGAGAAACTGAATCCCGTCGAACGGATCTCGCTCGAGAACTCCGACATCTTGAGCTTCCACAACTACAACGACGCGGCGGAGTTCGAGAAGCGCGCGATATGGCTGAAGCGCTTCGGACGGCCCGTGCTCTGCACGGAGTACATGGCGCGAGGCAACAAGAGCACCTTCGAAGTGATCCTCCCCGTGGCAAAGAAGCACCGCGTGGCGGCGATGAATTGGGGGCTGGTGCAAGGGAAGACGCAAACGCATCTACCCTGGGACTCCTGGAAGCAACCCTATGTGGACCGCGAGCCGGCGGTGTGGTTCCACGAAGTGTTTCGCGCGGACGGCACATTGTATCGCCCGGAAGAGGGCGAACTCATCCGGCGGATGACGGGAGCGAAGTGAGGAGCGGCTGGCGCTAGCGCGACGTGGAGGTCTCTGCGCTGGCATACTTGATCCGTTGATGCCGCCGCTCCCAAGGCCTTTGATACGATAAAGTCCGAAATGACCGGAGCGAAATCGATCGCCCTTTCGGTGTGGATCGCGGCAGCGGCGGCGGCTCAGCCCGTCTCGCTGCTTCCCGACGACGTGATCGGGGCCTTCCAGCAGAGCGGCCCGTCGCTGCAGGTGAGCGTGGTGGACGTGCAAGGCCAGTCCTTCACGCGCGCCTGGCGCCTCCGGACACCGGACGCCAACGCCAACCGCAACGCATGGGACATCCGGATCATCGCCGACGGCGTTCGCGACGTCGCGCAGGACGACACCCTCGTCGCCACCTTCTGGGCCCGCACCATCGAGTCCCCGCCCAACGGCCAGGCGTTCTCCCGCTTCGTCTTTGAGCAGAACGGTTTCCCGTACACCAAGTCCGCGGAACACACCTTCATTCCATCCGCGGACTGGCGGCGCTACCAGTTCGCCTTCTCCTCCAGGGAGAAGTACGGCCCGCGAGGCTATAGCATGCACTTCTGGGTGACCTTCGGTCCCCAGACCATTGAGATCGGGGGCCTCACCGTCATGAACCACGGCCGCACCCCGATTCGCGACCTCGGTCTGGACGTCTGGCCCTACGAAGGTGCCGCGGCCGATGCCCCCTGGCGCGCCGCGGCGGCCGAGCGCATCGAGCGCATCCGCAAGGGCGACATCGTCGTCCAGGTGCGCGACGAGAACGGCCGCGCGCTGCCCGGCGCCACCGTGCGCGCGCGCATGAAGAGGCACGCGTTCCCCTGGGGCAGCGCCATCGACGGCGGTTTCCTCCTGAGCGATTCGAAGTACCAGGAGATGACCGTCCGCCTCTTCAATCACGCGGTGCTTGAGAACGATCTGAAATGGCCGCAGTGGGAGGGCAACCGCCAGCGTGCGTTGAATGCCGTGCGATGGCTCAGCCAGCGTGGCATCACGGTCCGCGGGCACAACCTGGTGTGGCCGGGGAGCCAGTACCTGCCGCGCGACGTGCAGTCCATGCTCGCCGCGAATCCGCCGGACGCCGCCGCCCTGCGCCGTCGCGTGACCGATCACATCAACGAAATCCTCGCCGCCACCAAAGGCCAGCTCATCGACTGGGACGTCATCAATGAGGCGGTGGCGAACAAGGACATTCAACGCATCTTGGGTAATGAGGTAATGGCCGAGTGGTTCCGCCTCGCGCGAGCGGGCGATCCAGGCGCCAGGTTGTACATCAACGACTACAACATCCTGGCCGCGGGCGGCACGGATGCGCGCCAGCAGGATGCCTACTTCGAAGTCATTCGTTATCTCGATTCGCTGGGCGCTCCCGTGGACGGCATCGGTATGCAGGGTCACTTCGGCGGGCAGCTCTCGGCGCCCCAGCGGATGCTCGACATCCTCGACCGTTTCGGTGCCCTGGGCAAGGAAATCAAGGTCACCGAGTTCGACCACGATACGTCCGACGAAGAGTTGCAGGCCCAGTTCACACGCGACTTTCTCACCGTCTGCTTCAGCCATCCCGCGGTGAAGGGCTTCCTCATGTGGGGTTTTTGGGAGGGCCGCCACTGGCTGCCCCGCGGCGCGATGTACCGTCGCGACTGGAGTCCCAAGCCGGCGGCGGCGGTGTGGGACGACATGATCTACAAGCAGTGGTGGACCGATGCAGGCGGCGCCACGGACGCTCAGGGCGCCTTCCGCACGCGCGGCTTCCTGGGCGACTATGAGATTGAAGTCACGGCGGGCGGGCGCACCATCACGCTGCCCCTGGCGGTCCTCAGCGCCACCGCGCCAAACACGATTACCGTCCCCGTGAACGCGCCGGCCATCACCGCGGTGGTGAACACCGCGAACTTCCGGCAGGGCCCCATCTCGCCGCGGCAACTCATCACCATCTGGGCGCTGAACCTCACCGATGCCCCCGGAACCAAGGTCTTCTTCGACGACCGCGAAGTGCCCGCCTATTTTCCCCTCGCGGACCGTGTTACGGCGGTGACGCCGGATACGCTGTCCGCCTCGCCGCGCGTGGTGATCGAACACCAGGGACGCCGGAGCGAACCGGTGACTCTCTCCACCGCGGCTGCGGCGCCCGGCGTCTTCACGCTCAACCAGGCGGGCAGCGGCACCGTGGTCAGCCAGCCCCCAGGCCCTTATCGCCGGGGGAACTCGCTTGCCTTCTGGTTCACCGGCGACGCGCGTGACACCAGCCTCGCCGTCACCGTGGGCGGCCGCGCGTGCGCGTTGGAGTTCCGCGGCGAGATCTTTCCGGGCGTCACGCAGGTGAACATCCGCATTCCCGATGACGCGCCGCTCGGCGCCGAGGTCCCCCTGGAAGTGCGAGTCGCGGGCGCCGTCAGCCAGCCGGGCATCTCCATCGCGATCCAGTAACCGGTTCTTCAGCGGAACTCGATCGCCACCAGTTCCCCGTTTTCGTTGTAATCCACCGTCACGGCGGTGTCGTTCTGCGGGCCGCAGGGAAGCTCCCGGGGCGGCGCCGCGCCCCCGCCGCCCAAACGCACTCGCGCCGGCTCGCGCGCGGTCAGCAGCAGCTTCGCCCCGTCGCGCACCGTGAGGTGGAAGCGCAGCCCTTCGGAGGTGCACTCCACCAGCGTCAGCGCACCCTCGGCGCGCCGTTCCCCGCGGGCCGGCTCCCAACTTTCCGGCGTCACGATGCGCGGCGCCCGCCGCGGACCGCGCTTCTCCGGCGGCTGCCCGGACAGCGCCAGGGCGGCCTCGGCGAGCTTCCTCTGGTCTGGGTCGCGCGCCGTGTCGCGTGCCAGGGCCGCCGCCCGCAAGGCGTCTTCCCTCCGCCCCGCTTCGCGGTAACTCAAGGCCAGCGCGTGCCAGAAATACGACTGCCTGGGCAGCACCCGCGCCGCGCGCTCCAGGTGCACCAGCGCTTCCTCGTGCCGCCCCTCGTCCGCATAGCTCACGCCCAGAAGGAAACGCGCCTCCGGATGGTCCGCGTTGGCCGCCACCACGCGCTCCAGGCCCTTGCGGATCTCGGCGCGACCCGCCCGGTTCTCGCGAAGCAGCATCGTGTACTCGAACTGCACCCCGGCATCGTTCGGAGACTCCTCGGCCGCCTGCCGCAGCAACTGCAAAGCCGCTGCGCCCTCACCCTGGCGGAGCGCCCACATGCCGCGCACGAAGGCCCAGTTCACGCCGGGCGCACGCTCCCGCGCCAGTTCTTCCAACAGTGCCACGCTCTCGCGATCGCGGCCCAGCAATAGATGCAGCTCGGCGATCATCCATCCCGCTGCTCCGCGCGGCATGGTTTCTGCCGGACGCTCGGCCACCGCGGCCGGCGCCTCGACGGCGAAACTCAGCACCTCGGGCGTCGTCGCCAGCCGCACCCGCAACTCCCGAAGAGCGCCCTCCAGGTCCTGTCCGAACGCGCCCCGAAACGCCGCCCCCTGCGCGATGCCCCCTTCCAGCTCTTGCCAGAACTCGTCGAACCGCTCGCGCCACGGCGCGGAGAGTTTTAGCATCCGTACCAGCGCCCAGCTCTGCGCGTAGTAAAGGCCGATGTTCTCCGGCTCGCTCCCGCGCTCCCATCGCATCAGGCGGTCCGCGCTCAGCCAGCGCTCCGTGTTGAGCTTCTGGAGGTGCGTTTCGATCGCGCCGCCGACGTAGCCCGTCGTTCCCGTGCGCCGGTAGGTGGAGTAGAACTCAGCCAGTCCCTCCTCCAGCCACGTGGGAATCCGCGACGAAGAGTGCTGCAGCAAGGCGTGCGCGTACTCGTGACGCAATGAGCGGGCCAACTCCCGCGATTGCGCGTGGCTCACGATGAAGTCCCGCTCCGGTCCGGACTGATAAAAGGCCGCCGCCGAGGTGGCGGGACGGACACGCGCGTACTCGCCTTCGGTGCCAAACACCACCACGCGTACCGGCAGAGGCCGCGTCCATTGCCGCGGAAACGCTGCGCGCATTTCCTCCAGGCCTTCCAGGACGCGGCGCGCCGTCTTCTCGCCTGCGTTCGTGCATACTTCGAAGCGCGGCGTCCCCACGCGTACCCAATCGGCCATCGCCCCTGCCGCAAGTGCGGGGAACAGTGCCAGCATCATCCATGGGCCGCGCCCGTTCACATCCTTATTCTCCTTCAAATTCCTTGGATTTCCGTCCTGCAATACGAACGTCACGATGGGTTCGATAGAAACTTTCGATTGGACCCTGTAGGCTCCCGCCCGATACGCTCAGGCATGGCAGCGACGTTAACTACCATGGAGCCAGCATCCTCATATCAGGTCTCTTTATTGCATCGTGTGAGCGGAATTGTCAGTTCCGAGCTGTCGTTGGACGAGATGCTCGGAGAGGTCGTCGGCCTTACCGTACAGGTCACCGAGTGCGACGCGTGCCTGGTCTATCTCATTGAGCACGACACGCACGAGATCGTCTTGCGCGCCTCCCAGGTGCCGCACGCGGCTGAGCTGGGCACTTTGCGCATGAAGATGGGCGAGGGCGTCACCGGTTGGGTCGCCGAACATAAGTCGGTGGTCGCGCTTGCCTCCAACGCTTCGGCCGATCATCGCTTCAAACGCTTCCCCGGCCTGGTCGAAGATACCTACCAGGCGTTTCTGTCGGTTCCCCTGGTGAGCGGCGGCGAGATCATCGGTGTCATCAATTGTCATCATCGCGAACCGCACGTTCACACGCCGGAGGTGATCAGCCTGCTCACCTTCATCGGAGAGCAGATGGGCGGGGCGGTGGCGAAGTCGGAGTTGGCGCAGGAGAACGCGCGGCTGCTCGAAGAGACGCTCGAAATGAAGCGGCAGCTCGAGACGCGCAAACTGGTCGAACGCGCCAAGGGCATTCTCCAATACAAGTACAACCTCACCGAGGAAGAAGCGTACCTGCGGCTGCGGAACGAAAGCCGCCGGCTGCGGCGCCCGATGCGCGACCTGGCGGAGGCGATCATTCTCGCCGAAGACCTGAGCCGGAAATCGGATAGCCGCGATCGCGAAAGCGATGGCGATTAGCGCCCGCCGCTCACCGCCTTCACACTCTCGAAACCGCGCAGGCATGCACCCCGGCGCAAGTGTCTTCGGAGATAGCTCGACCGCAAGGTGACTGCCGCGCCATAATCTACCAATGGCCCCGGCATTCACGGAAGCGGCTGCGGCGCGGCGCGGGCTGGCAGGCTTCCTGCTCGCCGGGTTGCTCGTGTCGTTCCTGGGTGCGGTGCTGCCCGTGTGGGGGCATCACCTGCGGGAGTCGTTCGATCAGGTTGCGCACTACTTCCTCGCCCTGAACGCAGGCGTCTGGGCGGGGTTGCGGCTGGCGCGGCCGCTGATTGTCCGCAAGGGGCTCGCTTTCGCACTGCCGCTGGCCGGAGTCCTCGGCTTCGCGGGCCTGGCTTGGCTGTCGGCCGTGCCCCCGGCGGCAACGCACTGGTGGCGGCTCGGCGGGCTGGTGCTCGTCGGCCTCGGTTCGGGGCTGCTGAACACCGGGCTCTTCCACGTCATCCAGCGCGCTTACGAACACGCTCCCGCCGCCACGGTCAACCTGGCGGGTACTTTCTTCGGAGTGGGGTGCCTGGCGACGTCGGTGCTGGTGGCGGGCACCTACTACGTGTACACGGTGGGCAGCATTCTCTTCTTCCTCGCGCTGATTCCTGCGTTCTTTGCGATCTCTTACGCCAAGTTCCGCTTCCCGGCGGAGCCGTTTGCCCAGACGCTCAGCCTGCGCGCCGCGCTGGCGGACTTCAAGAAGCCCGCCGCCGTGCTCTTCGCGCTGCTCCTGTTCTTCCAGTTCGGCAATGAGTGGGCTATCGCCGGCTGGCTGCCCTTGTTCCTGGTGCAGCGTTTGGGGATCAGCCCGTCCGTGTCGCTCTGGCTGCTGGCGCTCTACTGGACCGCGCTGCTCGTGGGCCGTCTGACCGCGCAGGCGATTCTGCCCCGCGTGAGCCATGGGAAGTTCCTCCTCGCCAGCGTGCTGAGCGCGTGGTTCGGCTGCACAGTGCTCGGATTAACGAACAACGTGTTCGGCGCGACGGTGGGCATCCTGTTTACCGGCGGCGGCTTCGCCTCCGTCTATCCGCTCGTGGTGGAACGGATCGGACACCGGTTTCCCTACTATCATCCGGGGCTTTACAACGGGATCTTCTCCCTCGCGCTCACGGGCGGCCTGCTCGCGCCCGCCACCTTGGGCTGGTTCGCGGAACGGTGGGGAGTGGGCGTGGTGATGTTCCTTCCGTTCCTCGGCACGGGTATGGTGGTCCTCCTGCTCGCCGCGCTCTGGGTGGAAGCCAAACTCTCGGCGCTGGCCGCGGGGAAGCCCTCCGGTCCGGCGTTATGATAATCGCATGCTGCTTCGTTTCCTGCTCATCGCTGCCGCCGCGTGTTCGCTGCTCGCCCAAAGGCCGCCACGTCCCGCGCCTCCGGGAGAAGACTGGGTTTCGCTCTTCAACGGGAAGGACCTGGCGGGCTGGGTGAAAGTCGGCAATGAAACGTGGGAGGTCTCCGAGGGCACCATCCACGGGCGCGCGATCACCAAGGAATACGGGTACCTGCAGACCGAGAAAAGCTACAAGGACTTCCATCTCGCGGTGCGCTTCCGGTGCGAAGGCGACGGGAATTCGGGGGTCTTCTTTCACGTCGGATTCAAGCCCGGTACGGCCGACGTCAGTCAGGGATTGCAGGTTGAAGTGGACTGCTCGATGAACAAACACACGGGCGGCATCTACGGCGACGGTCGCGGGTGGGTGGTTTGGCCGGCGCCCGAAAACGAAGCGATCGTGCGGCAGCGGGATTGGAACGACCTGGTGGTGAAGGTGGAAGGCAACCGCTACGTTTCCCGGCTGAACGGCGTCGTGATGGTCGACTTCACAGACCCCAATCCGAAGTCGTTTGACGGGCCCGTGGCGCTGCAACTGCACTCCGGCGGCGAAGGCAACATGCGCTTCAAAGACATCTACATCCGCGACCTGTCGCGGCGATGAGCGGCCGGCTCTTCTACTGCGACCATTACGCGATCCCTCTGCCGGAAGGCCACAAGTTCCCCATGCGGAAGTACCGCCTGGTTCGGGACCTGCTGGCCGCCGATGGCCACTACTCCTTCGAGTGCGCGCCGCTGGCGGATACGGAGGTGGTGTCGCTCGCGCATGACGCGGCCTATGTGAAGGCGTTCGTCGACGGTACGCTGCCCCCGGCGGTGCTGCGGCGGATCGGCTTTCCCTGGTCGGAAGGGCTGGTCCGGCGCACGCTCGCCTCCGTGGGCGGAACGCTGGGCGCTACGCGCGACGCCTTGGAAACCGGCTACGGTGGAAACCTGGCCGGCGGCACGCATCACGCCTTCCGGGACGAAGGGTCGGGGTTCTGTGTGTTCAACGATATCGCGGTGGCCATTGAGAGCCTGCGGCGGGACGGACGCGTCCGCCGCGCGGCGGTCGTCGACCTGGACGTGCACCAGGGCGACGGCACGGCCTTGATCTTCGAGCATGAGCCCGACGTGCTGACGCTCTCCCTACACGGGCGGAACAACTTTCCGTTTCGCAAGCAGCGGAGCAAGATCGACGTGGACCTGCCCGACGCGACCGGCGACGAGGAGTATCTGCGGGCGCTCCACCAGGTGTTGCCGGCGGTCTTCGCGTTCCGCCCGGAGATCGTCTATTACCAATCCGGTGTGGATGCGCTCGCGACCGACACGCTCGGGCGGCTGTCCCTGACGGCGGCAGGAATGGAGGCGCGCGACCGGATGGTGATGACCGCGGTTCGGGCGGCCGGCGTGCCGCTTGTGATCACCCTGGGAGGCGGTTACTCGCGCCCGATCGAGCGGACCGCGGAGGCGCACGCCACCACCTTCCGGGTTGCCAGCCAGGTGCTCCAGCAGGCTACAATCAGGGTACGTTCCTCTGGAGAAAAAACACCATGCGTAAACTGAGCTTGTTTGCCGCCACGTTGGCTCTGGGAATGACGGCTTCGGCCGCCGAGATGACGGGCTGGATCAGCGACGCCAGCTGCGGACGCTCGAATGCGAAGGCCGAC
>DALYJJ010000005.1:66862-79088 GCA_031969915.1 Bryobacteraceae bacterium
GCTGCATCAAAGGCGGCGCGGCCGCGGTCTTCGTCGACGACAAGGACCAGAAGGTCTATAAGCTGGCCGGCAAGGCCGACGCGGCGAAGCATCTGCGGCACAAGGTGAAGGTCACCGGCAAAGTGCAGGGCGACACGATCACCGTGGAGTCCATGGCCAAGGCCGACTAACGCGCGATCGGGTCCCGCAGCCGCGCGGGTTTCAGCGTCCAGGTGGCGCCCATCTCGGAGTGCCGGCGGGCGCTGTATGGATAGATGCTCGAGGCCTCAGAGTAGACGCCCGACATGCGCACGGGCAGGGTGGCCGCCGGGCTGGGGGCCATGATCGCCTCGGCCATCAGTCTCAGGAACTGAGCGCACGTAAGCTTGATTCCGTCTACGGTGACCCACTCCGGCACGGCGTTGGAGGGCACCGGCTTCCAGGTACGGTCATTCAGTTGGCCGGTCAGTTCCGATGCTTTGGCGGCGATCGCACCGGCCGTCACTTCCCCCGCGTTCGGTCCGAGTTCGTCGGTCATCTGGAGCGGCCCATAGACCGGCGTCAAAGGAACAGAGGCGGGAACCTGCCCCGTCCGATGCGCGGTGGCAAGAGCGTTGGCCAGCAGCAGAAACATGTCCGCAAGTGAGTAGGAGTCGGGCCCCGCTTGCGCGTACGCCGAGGGGACAGTCCCCTTCCACCGTTTGACCAGGTTCGCGGCGGCGGCTCTGAGAGAGGCGATGGATACCTGCTCCGGGTGCGAGGCTGCGGCCATGCGCCGCAGGGCGGCGGCTGAGACGAACCCGCTACCTGGATTTGCAGGGAAGTAATCTTCGGCGAGCCAGCGGAGCAGGGTCTCTTCCTGGCGGAAGCCGGCATCCACCTCCTCCTGTGGGCGCAGCGCCTCGACCGGGATGCGGGCGAACTTCGGGGTCTCATAGCAGTAGCGAACCGGGCTGGGGTTGGCGGCCAGGAAATCGGCTTTGAGGTGAAGGCGATCGGGACCCAGGCGCACGCGAATGACGTGGGGGCGGGAGCGGTCGAGCTTCGAGAGTAGCTCCTTCAGCTTCTCGGGCCCATCGAGAGCCACGAAAGGCTTCACCGCCGGGCCGCTGGTCTCGGAGATCCGCAGGTGGCCGTCCTGCCAGAAGACTTCCGGGGCATACCCAGGCTCCGGACTCATCAGGTCGCTGATTCCGGAAATCGAACCGGCGTAGCCGTGAACGTTTCGGGCCGGATAGGTGTGAGATTCCGGCAGCCCGGGCAATATCGCCGACCGATTGTATCGGTTCAATAAGTGAACTAACTCCGGATCGCCGCCCAGTTCCTCGGAGACGCCGGAAATCCAGACCACCTCGCCGAACACTTCTTGCGTTCGCTTCAGTCCGCCGGCCACCGTGGGGTCCGGCTCGCCGGTAATGAAGTTCTTGAATTCAGTGAGGAACCAGTCGAGCGCCTGGGAACGCGCGCGCCAGCGATCTTCAGGTGAGTTCCCCGTCCGGAAATTCGGCCGGGGGCGCTGGCGGTCCGTGGGTTCGGCGGCGCCGTCGTACCCTACCTCGATCACCTCTCCCGTCACGGCGGCCTTCATCGAGTCGACGATCTTGTTCCCAGCGTTATAAGTTGAAAATAGCTGACTGACTGCGCCGGTCACAGAGTACACGCACGACGGCCGGAAGCGGGGATTCGACTGGCGGAGCCGTTCCAGAAGGGATACCGTGCGGCGAAGTTTCTGGTCGCCGATCTCGGGATTCAAATGGTCATCGATGCGGCTCTCCAAATAGACGTAAACAGGCTGCGGAGTGGGTGGCGCCTCCGCGTGCCCGACGGCGCAGAGCGCCAGCGCCGCAAAAGGCAGGAAGCGGCAGGAACTCATAGGTTGCTTTCCCTTTCTTCTGACAAATCAGAACCGCCTGGGCGCCTCGCTTGAATTGCGCCCAGGCGGTTTCCTCCGTCACATACTGAAATGACGCCTAACGGCCCGAGGGCCGCACGGTCGCTTCGTTCGACTGGCAGGTCTCCGCGTTATTCGGAGCCACCTCCCGGACGATGTAATAGTAGCTTTGGCCGACGGTGAGCGGTCCTTGATCGAGATAGAAGCCGGCCGTGCCGGCAACGGTCGCGATCAGGAGGTAAGGCCCGCCGGCAATGGTGCCGCGATAGATGCGATGGGTGCTCGTACCCGGACGAGGAGTCCAGGTTACTTCCGCTTTGTACTGTTTCGCCCGGGCCGCGAGATTCGTAATGCAACTGCAAGCCGGGTCGGTGTCCAGGCGGATGAAGACCTGGCCGGTGTCCGTGTCGCTGAGGTTGGTCTTACTGCTCAACACGGGGTGTGAGATCGAGCTGTTGTCGGTCACTCGAAGCTGGATATTGTAGGCTCCCGCGCCCAGGCCGGTGAAGTAGGGGGTGACGTCGGGTTGTTTGCCTGTGGCGTCGCCGAAGGATCCGCCCGGAGGCAGATCCCAACTGTATTCGATGATCGTGTTCGCCGGCTGTCCAGTCTCGCTCGCGCCCTCGTCCGGGTTCGAGGAGCCCGTGCCGTTCAGGAACCACGGCTTCTTGTTGGTGCAGAAATTGTACGGTCCGCCGGCGTCCGCAGTCGGCGGGATGGGCGGATCGACAATGTTGATCTTCACCGTCACGGTATCGGTCTTGGGCGGGACGCTGTTGTCGGAGACCCGCAGGACCACCGTGTGCTCGCCGTTTGTGGGGAATGTGCGCGAAGCCAGCACGCCTGAGGTCTCGAAGGTCCCGTTGTTATCCAAGTCCCAATCCCAGGCGACGATGGTCTTCGCGGGATCGAGGTGATACGATGACCCGCCGCTGAAGTTGATGGTCTGGCCAACGATGCCCGGGTTCGGCGTGGCGTCGGCGACCGCAATCGGTGTCGCTTCCAGAATGGTGCGCCGAAGCATGATCACCGCCCAGGCGGTCTCAAATGGATACTGGCTGGAATCGTAGTTGTGAGCGCGCCAGTACCCTACGGCATTCTGGTCATTCACCAGGGTCCGGGCAACGCCGTCCGTGTTGTTGACGCTTTCCGCTTGGAGCGGATTGCGTTCCGCCGCGTACCAGTCGATCGGGTTCACGCCCGCGGTGGTCGATTGCAGCAGCGTGATGGGCTCGGCGATGTGGTCGTCGTTACTGTCGTGCAGTAACATGGCCTTGGTGAACGAGAACAGGCCATAGTAGTAATCTTTCGGGTTGCTGGTTGCCCCGGCTGGGTTGCCGAAGACATCGCGCATGAAGCGCTCGGAGCGGTCCCACTTGGGATTGCCGCGGCCAATCCCCGTCCAGGCAAGCTGTACCATGCCTGACGGAGTGGTGCCAAGCGGACCCCAAACGGGGCTTGGGTCGGTGTAACCGAAGACGCCTGTCGTCGCGTTCTGACTGTAAGTCGTCCAATCTTCGTTCGCGGCTTCCACCGGTGGTGGGATCGGAATTCCAAGATCCCGTTCGGCCGGGAGGAGCCCGATCGCGGCCCACTGCACCGCGGAGTTGTCGGGGAACGAGTTGCAGCTATAGCGCCAACCGCCCAGGGCCAGGCTCCCGCTGGAGCCATCGTACTGGCAATAGGCGTAGTAGTCCACCATGTCCTGCACCACGGACCGGTACGTGCGCCCGCGGATTCCCGGATTGGAGCCGGACGGCGTCGTCCCCGTAGTGGTGATGGCATTCGGGGTCCCCGCCGCGACGATCGCGTCAATGAAGAAGCCTCCCTGGTACAGTTCGTAGGAGTCATTCACATAGGCGCCGTAGCCGTTGGCGTTCGTATCGGGGTTAAACGTGCCCCTGGGGTTGGTTTGGGTGGCCGGAATGGTGGTGGTTGCGAGGAACTGGAAGGTCCGGCGCATCGCGCGCGCAACCGTTTCCGTGTAGGGGTTGTTCGGATTCCCGTTCTCCCGGTGTCCGTTCACCAGGAACGCCTGTAGATTCGCGGGCGTCGCCGCGTAGGCGCTGGTTGTGGCGTAACAGGTGCCGAAGGGACACAGCCTCCAGTCTCCGACTTCCGCACCATCCACTACCGAGCGGTTCATTGTCTTGTGGAGATACCACAGACCTTCGTCGACGGCGATGTTGACCTCCACCGGCAACGTCTTTTCGCGTATGTGAATGTAGTATTCAACGGTTGTGGTGTCGGCGGGTACGGATGTGTTGCGGACCGTCAGGCGGGCGGTGATGAACGTGTCCACGGCGCCGGTATAGATGTGGGTCGCATCAATCGCGTACTGGCGCCTCTGGGTGCCGCTCGGACTGCCGCTCAGAATAACGGCACCCACTTGATCGGCGCTGCCGTCTCCAAACTCCCAGCGATACTCAATGGTGGGACCCGCCATGTTGGACGTGCCCTTGAGCGTAATCTGCTTTCCGCTGTAAGTGTCATGCGGAGTCAACAGATTGTTAGGATCAAATGGCGCCACCTTTACTTGCGGGGGTATGGCCCACGCGGGCAGAGCGGTGGCAAACAACGCCGCCAGCATGACGAGAGCTGGAACGAGGCGTCTGAAGTCGATCGAGACCATCTCTGGATTCCTCCTGTATCGAGAGCCAGCGCAACTGGCCTTACGGCCAGGTCTTGCGACAAGCCATCCAAGCGCCAGAGCAGCGCGTTTCGGTGTGACTCGACCGGAGACGGGACTCACTCAATCCGAACCCAGGGCCCGTGCCTGGGCTCGCTTACGAACTACTGCCCGGCGTGGTGCGCCGCCGCCGGCGGGCCGCCAAGGCGATGCACGACAGCCCGGCCGCGAGAACCGCGAAGTAGCCTGGTTCGGGGATCTCACCCTGTGGCGTGCTGGTGATGGATAGCGACGAGGAATAGTAGAGGTTCCTCGCGCCCGTTCCCGATCCGGTGGAGTCGGGGTCCGATTGCTGCAGGTGGAACCCCGCCTGCGGCGCCGTCTCCGAGAGGGTCAGGAAAACCGTGGCCTTCTCGCCGTCCGCCAGGATGAAGTTCCACCCCAGGGCCAGCGCGACATCGTTTGGTCCGGCTTCTACCGAGCTGGTAAGGGCGCCGGCCAGGACATCGTCGTAGATGCCCGGGCTGGCAAAGGGATCGCCCGCCTGGTAGGTGAGCCCGGCCGGAGCCGCACCCACGGCGAAGGCGGACTCATTTGAGAATCCGTTCAAGGTCTGGCGGATTTCCTGATCGAAGTACGCGACGAAATTGTGGGAACCGGTTCCGGTGATCTCAACGCTCAGCACTCCCAGGCCCCCGCCGGTCGCGGGATCGATGGGCGCCAAGGGAGAGCCGCTCACCACGCCGAACTTCGCCGGCAGAGTGCTCGATCCGGCGATTCCCGCCGAATCATAGATCACGCCGTCGACATTGAAGATCCACTGAAAAAGAGCAAAATCGGCCGGACCAGCCTGGACCGGCGGTAAGTAGAACGTCAACAGTAGCACAAGGACTGCGCAACTGGACTTTGACATGGACGTTATCCTCCTTCCATCCATTCGTCCCGGTGCGAACTACCATCGGTTACGCGGAATGCTCTGACTCTGCGCAAGAGTATAAAGTAAATGAGTAAGAGCGGCAATGCTAAATACACAATGCGTTCCCCGAATCGATCCAGGACGCGTAGTACTTACTAACTCGAAGAACGGCATTCTATTCGTACTCTTACTGAAGAGAAGCCAGCAGCTTCTTGATGCTTCCTTCGGTCGGCCCCGCGGGGCGCCGGTTGAGGGCCTCCAGTAATTCCGCTCTGGCTCTTGCCGAATCGCCCTTCGCGACGAGAGCCGCGCCCAGATGGTAGCGGTACAGCGGTTCATTCGGGTACTTCCTGCACAGCGCATGAAAGGTCGCGAGTGCCGTGTCCGGCATGCCCTTCTTGAGCGACACCCAGCCGAGCGTGTCCATCAAGGCGGGATGATCGGGGAATTCCCGCACCGCCCTGCGCGCGAGTTCCAGCGCTTCTTCAAGATTGCCGCCCGTCTCGGCGAGAAGGTGGGCGAGATTGTTGAGCAGCAGTGGGTTGCCCGGCTGCAGCGCCAGCGCCGCACGATACTGGGCGATGGCCTCCGATGGCCGGTTCGCTGCCTCCAGAGCGTTAGCCAGGAATGCCGCTGGCTGCGGTGCGCGCGGGGCCAGGGCGGCCGCCTGGCGGTAGGAGTCGATGGCGCTCTCCAGATCGCCCTTCCGCTGATGGGCGAAACCTTCGCGCAGACGCCACTCGGCGGAGCGCGGGTTGCGTTCGATCAGAAAGCGGAGGTGCTCCAGGGCCAGGCCTGGGTCTCCGGCCCTCAGCGCGGTGACGGCCAGCAGCGCTCGTGCGGTCTCATTCGCGGGAGACCGCGACACCTCGGCGGTAAGGAGCCGCACCGCATCGCCGAGTTGGCCTTGCGCGTATTGGCTGAGAACGAGCCCCTCCAGCGGACGGGAGTCCGCGGCGCCCGGCTCGTGAAGGGCCCGGAAGATTGCATCGGCCTGTTGAAACTTCTTCTCCTTCACATACAGGATTCCCAACTGCAGACGGGCCGCGGCGAGCTTCGGGTGTGTCTCGATGAGCGACTCCAACTCCAGGCGTGCGGCGCGGCTCCGGTCGAGGCCCATCAGACCGAACGCCCGCAGCAGGCGCGCTGCGGCGTGGTTCGGAGAGCGGGCCAGGGCCTCGTTCGCGGCCTGTACGGTGCGTTCATACTCGCGCTTCTGTAAGTGGATTTCGGCCAGGAAGAGCCACGCCGGGATATGATTCTGGTTGCGCTGTGTGATGGCCTGAAACTCGTTCAGAGCTTCGTTCCAGAGGCCCTGCGCGAAGAGCGCCCGTCCGAGCTGCGACCGGACCAGCGCGTCGGAAGGCTGTGAACGGGCCAACTCGCGCAACTCCTCCAGGGCCGCGGCTTGTTCCTCCGGTTTCCGGCTTCCGGTGCGGAAGGCGGCCGAGAGCGTCTTGGCCTCGGTGTCGCCCGGGTTCCGGGCCAGCACGGCCTCGATCGAGGCGCGCGCTTCGTCGAGACGGTTCTGCAGCGCCAGTATCTGCGCCGTCCGCTTCTGGCAGGCCTGCTCCACCGCGGGCGTGTGGCCGGTTCCGAGTTCGAAGACGCGCTTAGCTTGTTCCAGGTCGCCGATGGTGGCGTAGAAACTCCCCACCAGGAGCGGCGCGTCGTCGGGGGGCTTGGGACCGGTGAGCAGCGACTCCAGCGTGGCGGCCATGCGCTCGCGTTGGCCGTGGCGCAGGTAATGGTTCGCAAGCTGGAGCGTATAGCTCGGCTGGCCGGGGTTGTTGGCGGCCTTTTCCACAAACACCCGCTCGGCGTCCGCGGGCCGCTTGGTGTCCAGGAACAGTAAGTAGAGAGCATCGTAGGCCGGGCCGAACTTGGGCCTGCGTTGGATCGTCTCACGGGCTAGCCGCTCACTGTCTTCGTGGCGCCCGGCGATTGCCAGGGCGCGCACCAGCGCCACCACCACCTCGTCCTCGAACGGGCGTACCCGATGGGCGCGCTCGAAGAGCGAGATGGCGTCGTCGATGCGCTTGTCGGCCAACGCCAACTGGCCCTGGATGCGGAGCCCGTCAAAAGACCGGGGATCGAGCCGGAGTAAGTCGCCGGCCAACCTCGCCAACGTTGAATAAACCTGCTGGGGCCGTCGAGGATCGGATAGATAAGAAGCCAGCAGAAGGCCGGCCAGCCGCACTTTGATTTCATGATTCGCCGGCAGCAGACGTTCGGCGGCCTCCAGATGCACTCGGGCGTTGGTAAGGTCGCCCAGTTTCTCATCGGCCGCTGCCAGGCCGGAGTAAGCGTCGCCGAAGGACGCATCGATCTGAAGCGCCTTGCGGAAGTTGATCGCCGCCTCGGCGTACCGGCCCGCCTTGAGCAGTTCCTGGCCCCGTTCGAAGGCGTTCCGCTTCCGGGCCTCAGGAGTCCAACTGCACGAAGTAAGAGAGAGCAGCAAACAGAGCAGAGTCGCTGCGGGTCGCATAGGATGTCGCCTCCTCAGGCAAGGCAGGCCGCGGCTATCGAGCCGGGCCTGCCGGTTCTCGAATTAGAAGCTGAGGCGGAGCACGAATTGAAGCTGCCGTGGCGCCTTGGCGGAGAAGACCCGGCCGAAATTGACCGGATCGTCCGCGAACAATTGCGGCAGATTGAAGTTAGCCCGGTTGAGCAAGTTGAACGCCTGAAGCTCGGCGGAGAGGGAAGACTCGCCCCACAGCAGGAATCGGCGGACCACCGAAGCGTCAACGGAGAACAGACCCGGTCCGCGCAGTATGTTCCGGCCCGCCGTTCCAAAGCGATACCGCGGTGCGATGCGAAAAGCCTGGGTGTCGAACCACTGAGCCGGTCCTGGGGCGGCCAGGCGTGGATCAGCCGCCAGGTCGGGGCGGTCGGAGCCGAAGGTGCCGCCGGTGTTGCCGGTGTTGCTGTTGTCGAAGCGAAGGATCGGGGTCATCGGTTGGCCCCCCTGCGCGACGGTGATGCCGCGCAACTCCGTGCCCCCGATCCAGCGAAGCCCCTTGGGGATGGCGTAGATGGGTGCGAGTACGAATCGGTGCGTGACGTCGAAGCTGGATAACCCGCGTTCCGCCCGGTAGTTCGTACTGTCTTGCGGGAAGTTCTTGTCTCCGCGCGTTCCCATGAAGGCCGAGGCGTCGTCGATCGACTTAGCGAACGTATACACGCTCCAGATGGACAAGTTTCGGGTCAGGGGACGATCGAACGCCGCCTGCAGCGAATGATAGTTCGAGTTCGCGGCGCTTTCCACAAAGAAGATACTTCCGTATGCGCGGTTCGGCCGGCGGAACTGGACGTCGCCGGAGGCCGGCGGCGGCTGGTTCAGGTCCCGGGCGCGGACCAGGTGCGCGCCCGCGGAGCCAGCGTAAGTGAGGCTGAGCGCACCTAAGTGCGGGAGCGAAGTCTGGAGCCCGAAGTTCCAATGCTGCAAGTAGGCGCTCACCATGCCGGGGTCCAGCGAGTTCAGGGACGGTGGCGGGACGATCCCGCCGGTAAGCGGAAACGGATTCGCTAGTGTGACCAGCGACGTGGCGGTAGGGAAGAAAACGCGCAGGCTGAACTGCGGAGGGTTGAAGTACTGCGCGGAGTTCACCTGCAGCATCGTGCTGTCGAAGTAGACGCCGTAGCCCGCGCGCAGCGTCAGATGGTTGGATGCGTTCCACGCCAGCCCGGCGCGCGGGGCGAAGTTATTGCGGTCCGGTTGGATGACGGAACGCTGCACGCCGGGGGAGCCCGCCGGCGCCAACCGCCCCGTGTTCAGGTCGAGGGCCGTCATGCGGTCGGTCGGATCGATAGGCGGCGTGTTGTACTCATAGCGTACGCCGAGGTTCAGGGTCAGCCGGGGAGTCAGCCGCCAGTCGTCCTGCCAGTAGGCGTTGTAGGCGGTGGTGCGCAGGGTCTGTGGGTTGTCGGAAACGGACTGCAAGCCGAACGAAGGAAAGCCCAGGAGAAGATCGGCCATACCCGCCCCGCCCAGGGCTCCCGAGAACGAAAGCGAGCCACGCGTGAGCAAGTCCAGGCGGGAAGCAAGGCGGGCGTGCCGGGCTTCGAAGCCGGCCTTGATGATGTGCGTCCCCAGGACGACGGCGATGCCCTCGCCAAGGTGCACCGTGTTGGTGGCGCGGGCGATGGGGAGAGAGGTGACGTCGCCGGCGCGGGAGTACCCGGCCACGGCAAACGAAGGGAAGCCCGAATCGCGCTGATTCGCGGTGAGCCAGTTCACACCCAGCGCGGCGCCGGCGTCCACGCCGTGGTTCTCCGGCAGAATGGTGCGAGCCAGACGGCTGTACCCGGCGCGAAGCGAGTTCGTGGCGCGGGGACTGAGGACCCACTGGTGGTGCAGAGAGGCCTGGTGAGAGCGGTCTCGCACGAAGTCGCCGAACCCGGGTACGGCGTCGGTGTCTTCCGCGAACGGCTCGAAAAGATCCAGATCGCCCACGCTGTAGCGAAGCGAAATTTCGTGGCGGACAGTAGGCTGGTAGTCGGCGCGGGCGCTGCCCTGTGTCTGTCCCTCGCGCAATACGGGCTGGCCCAGAAAATTGCCCGCCGTCCCGGATCCAATAGGTAAGGGGAAGAGCGCGGCCACGCGCGCTCCCACCGGCGAGATCCGCGCGCTGGGCAGCACGTTGCCGGGGAACGGCGCCCGGGTAAACGGATCCACCGCCACCTTTCCCGATTGCGTGAAGTTCCCCGCGCGCTCCAGGGCGGAGGGAACGGTGGCGAGGCGCGTTTGGCCGCGCCGCTCGCGCAGCACATCGAAATTCGCGAAGAAGTACAGCTTTTCCCGGATCACCGGACCCCCCGCCCCAAGCCCCATCTGGTTCCGGATGAACTTCGGCCGGCCCGCCGCATCGAAGAAGTTCCGGGCGTCCGTCAGCCGGTTGCGAAGATACTCATAGGCGAAACCGTGTAAGTCGTTCGTTCCCCGCCGGGTAACTACATTCACCTGTCCGCCCGCGCTGCGGCCGTACTCGGCGCTGAAACTGTTAATAGCAACCTTAAACTCCTGAATCACATCCACCGGAGGTTGAACGACGAACCGGTGGACGTAAGGATCATTGTTATCGAGCCCATCCAGTAGAAAATTGTTCTGTTCCTCCCGCGCTCCGTTGGCGTGCATGGCGAAGGCGCCGCGCGAAGAGAGTTCGGAATCCTCCACCGGCGGTGCGACACCGGGCGCCAGTAACGCGAGTTGGAGAAAATCGCGGCGATTGAGAGGCAGGCCCGCGATCCGGCCCGCGTCAAGCACCATGGATACGCCGGAGGAATGCAGTTGCAGAGGGCTCGGCACGCCGGACACTTCCAGGACGTCTCTTCGCGCGGCCAGAAGCAGGCTGAACTCGAAGCGGGCCTGGGTGTTGACCGCCAAGGGGATGCTTGCCGACTGCGCCTGGAAGCCCTCTGCCTTGACGGACACGAGGTACGTAGCGGCGGGCAAGGAAACGAATGAGCAGACGCCCGTGTGGTCCGTTACGGCCGAACGGGAAAAGGAGCGGGACGCATCAGTGGCCTCAACGACTGCCTGTCGAACGGGAGCCCCGCTTGGATCACTTACTTGTACGGAAAGAGAAGAGGTGGTTATCTGTGCGTGTAACGGTGTAAGTACGCCCAGAAGAACCGCCATTGCGGTACTAACCGGGTATGTCACTCCTGAAGAATAACCGAGGTTACGTCGTCATACAACAGAAACCAGTACCAGCAGCCCGGCGATCCGCGTTGTGATTACTCGATGGTTAAGATATCGAAGGCGGAGAGTAGTACCAAACACGTGGTTTTGGACCTGGATCATTTCAGCGGCCGGCAATATGCTGAACGTGCCATGTTAGGAAGTCCTGGAAGCAGGACGCGGGGGCGTGGTGTATCTTCGCGTCTGGCATGGATGCTGGCGGGCTGGCTGGTGCTGGCCGGGCCGGCGGCTGCGGAACCGGTATCGGGCGTGGTGATCGATGCGCAGCGGGCGCCGGTGCCGGGCGCCGAGGTGACCGTCTCGAGCGCTCAGGGCGCCATGCTCCTCCGCACGGTTTCGGGCCAGCTTGGCGAGTTTCAGATTGGCGGCCTGCCGCCCGGCGCCTACGTCCTGCAGATCGCTGCGAAGGGGTTTGAGCCAAGGAGTGTGCCGCTGGCGGTGCCAGTGCCGGCGGCGGGCGTGGAGGTGTCGCTTTCGATCGATCCGCCGCGATCGGCGATTACCGTATCGGCGGAGCGCGGAGCGGTGGGCGATCCGAGGACCGCGCTCCAGGTGGTGAGCTCCGTGGGGCGGCCCGAACTGGCCGGGAGCCCGCTGCCCACGGTGGCGTCGGCGTTGGAGGGCAGCGCGGGCGTTCTCATTCAGGAAACCACGCCGGGACAGTCCTCTCCGTTTCTCCGGGGACTCACCGGGTATCAGACTCTGATCCTGGTCGACGGCGTGCGCTTCAATACGTCAACCTTCCGGTCGGGTCCGAATCAATATCTTGGGTTCCTGGAGCCGAACCAGGTCGAGACGATGGAAGCGGTGCTCGGGCCCGCGAGCGCGAACTATGGGAGCGATGCGCTGTCGGGCAGCCTTCATTTGCTCACCCGGCAGGCGAGCTTCGGAGAGGGGCCGTCGCCTTCAGTGCGCGCCGAGGCTGGTCTGGCGGCCGAGAGCGCCGATCTGTCCGTGCGAACCAGCGGGCAAGTTTCGGTGGGAAATGCCCGCGTGGTCTGGCTGGTCGGAGGATCGCGGGACAGCCGCGGCGACCTGCGGACGGGACAAGGCCTGGATTCGCGAAACGTGTTCCACCGATTTCTCGGCCTCGAGCCCGAGGGCGTG
>DALYJJ010000006.1:0-6315 GCA_031969915.1 Bryobacteraceae bacterium
CCTCCAGCTCCTCCCGCCCCGCCATCCGCGCCCCCAGCCGCAGCTCCCCCTTCTCCAACATCACCTGCACCAGCCCCAGCACCTCCCTCCGCGGCACGTTCCACCGCCCCGCCCCGCGCGTCGTCCATCGACCGCCCGTCAGCACCACTCCCAACACCCGCGCCTCCCGCACCTCACCCCGCAGCGAATCCAGCACCGCCGCCCCCACCCCCGACGCGTCCACCACCAGCGTGCACCGCCCCTCGCGGCTCAGCTTCCTCACCGCCCCCGTCACCTTCTTCGCCACATCCACGTAACTCATCCCCAACGCCAGCCGTGCCGCCGCCCGCACCGCGTACTCGTACTCCATCCGCACCGCCGTCACCACCACCCCGTCCGTCACCGTCCGCCGCAGCACCCGCCGCTCCACCACCACCAGCGCCGTGTGATCCTGCGCCTGCCCCAGGTCCAGACCCACAAAGTACTCCGGCTCGAGCCCTCGGTCCTCCGCCGCCAGAATGTAATCCGCTCTCGATGTCGACCACGCCATAACCACCCCTCACCACAGCTCCAGCCGCGGTATGTCGTCATGGAAGGCTCGCGACATCGCCGCCGCCGAAAACAGCGCCCCGTCCGGCTCCAGAAACTCGCACAGAAACTCCTGCCGGAACCTCCGCTCCGGCAGATCCCGCCGCGCCGCCTCCAGGAACGACGCCGGAATCCGCGCGCACGCCGTCGCCGGAGCCTCGATCCGCATCCAATCCCCGTCCCCCCGCGCCCAGATCCGCCAGAAGAACCCCCGCTTCCCCTTCGGCGTCGAAATCGCCCACAGCCCGCCCCCGCTCACCGCCAGCACCGGCGCCAACGACTCGAACATCTCGTCCGGCACCCGCGCCGCTTCGTCGAAAATCAGCAGCGTTACGTTCGAAAATCCCACCGTCGTGTCCGCGTTCCCCGGCAGCCCCACAATCCGGCCTCCCCCCGGAAGCTGTAGACTCGGCCGGTTCTCCCCGTCGCCCCGCAGCTTCCCCAGACCCAGCCGCGCCGCCAGCCCCCGCACCGCCCGCAGAAACAACGTGCTCTGCCGTAGCGACGGCGACCCGATCAGCACCAGCGCCGCCGGGTCGAAATAGGCCGTATGCAGCGCCTTGATCGCCGTCACCGTCGTCTTCCCCCATTGCCGCGAACAGCACAACATCACCCGCTTCCCGCCCCGCAGCACCTGCTCCTGCTGCGCGTCCGGCTCGAATCCCAGCCGCTCCCGCGCGAAACGCACCACGTCCTCGCGGTATTCTTCGTCCGCCGCACCGGCGCCGCCTCCCACCCACGTCACCGGCTGCCACTCCGCCCCGCCCGTCCATTCGTCGCAACTCATCCGTCCGTAATGTACCCTCATCGCGTCTTCACTCCTACCACCCGGGCCCCGCGCTCTTGCCCCCGATTTCCCACAAATTGCTCAAATAACGGCGAAAATAAATCCGCTTTCTCTGTTACTCATCAGCCCGCCCGGCTCCGAGCGGCCTCTTTCCCGCGGACTCCGCTCCCGCCGGCTCGCGAAACGCTTCCACCGGTATCCGCTCGTACGTCACTGCCAGCACCGTCAACTGCGTCGTGCCCCCCGGCGCCTGCAGAACCACCTGGTCCCCCGCCTCCGCCTTCATCAGCGCGCGCCCCAGCGGCGACACCCAACTGATGTGGTTACGGCTGAGATCCACCTCGTCCGTCCCCACGATGCTCACCGCCCGCTCCGCCCCCTCCGCCGTCGCATAGCGCACCGTCGCCCCGAAAAACACCTTCGCCGCCGCTGCCCCCGTCCTCGGCCTCTCCGGGTCCACCACCTCCGCCGCCTCAATCCGCTTCGCCAGAAAACGAATCCGGTTGTCGATCTGCCGCAGCCGCCGCTTGCCGTACTGATAGTCCGCGTTCTCACTCCGGTCGCCGTTGCTCGCCGCCCACGCCACCACCTCCGTCACCGCCGGACGTTCTCTCGTCACCAGAAACCGGTGCTCGTCTTTCAACCGCGCCAGGCCGCCCGGCGTGATGTAGTTCTTCCCCGGCGCCGCCGGCGCATCGTCTTTCGGCTTCCGTGTAAACCCTTTGCGCATCGCACCTGCCTTCCCGGTCCGCGAACAACCCCAGAGTACCGCCGATCCCCCCGTTCGCACGTATAATCCGGCATGCGCCTCCTTGCGCTCCGCCCTCAAGCACGGCACCGCCGTCCGAGGACCCATCCATGACGCGAACCCTTGCCGGCATCCTCGCCGTGGCGCTCATCGCAACGCTGGCCGATTACACCTGGTACACGCTCCATGTCCGCCACAGCATCGTCACCGGCGTCATCCACGGCGCCGCCGTCCTCACCGCCGTGGGCGCCGTGCTCGGCCTCCACGTCGGCCGCGTGTGGAAAGGATTGCCCATCGGTGCGCTCGCCGGCATCGGCGGCGCCCTCACGTACTATCTGCTCATCGCCCTAGTCGACCCGCGCCCGTACGGCTCCGCGATCCCCGCCTCCTGGGTCGCCCTCTGGCTGATCGTCGCCGTGCTCGACGGCCGCTGGCTCCGCGCCCCCCAACGCCGCCCCTGGCCCGCCATCGCCCTCCGAGCCGCCCTCGCCGCCATCCTCAGCGGAGCATCGTTCTTCCTGGTCGTGAACACCCTCTGGGGCCGCCCCCCGGTCACCGGCAGAAACTACGCCCTCCAGTTCGCCGCCTGGGCCGTAGCCTGGGCCCCCGCCCTGCTCACCCTCACCTGGCGCCGCCGCCCCGCGCCGCCCCGTACGTAACTGATTACTCCCGCACCACCCGAATCCGCGCCCGGCCGATGCTGCAGCGTGCCTCGCCGGTCTTGTTTGCGAAAAACGCGTCCCAGTCCGGTCTGGATTCGAATCCCGTGTAGAAGACCGTGTACTCGTTGCCCTGCTCGTGCGCCAGCCCCAGCGGCGTCCGCACATCACCCGACCACGCGCCCGCCTCGGTCTGGATCCGCAACGGCCGGCCGGCCGCCCAATTCACACCGTCTTTCGATGTCGAGTACCCGATCGAATCCGCCGCCACGGCCCGCCAACCCTCGGCGCCGTCGCCAGGCCCACCAGCCAGTGCTCAATTGGCAGCTTCTCGGTCCTGGCGCTGCCGTACATCGCGTACCAGCGGTCGCCCACCCGGTACGGGAAAAACGAGTCCGTCCCCTGCAACCCTTCCCAGCCCAGCGAATCCGGCCCGCGCCGCATCACCACGCCGGCGTCCTGATACGGACCCCCGATCCCCGCTTCTCCCTCCTTCTGCGAGACCGCCCGCCAGATCTCGCCGTCATGGTTGCTCAGGAACTGCTCCTTCGTGTTCGGCTTGCACCGGTACGCCACGTAGAAGAGGTTCCACCGTCGCTCGAGCGCGTCATACACCGGAATCGGCGACCACAGCGCCCCCCTCGGGTCCGCTCCCGTGCAGTCCCCGCTCGATTCGTACAATGTGGCAACGCGCTTCCAGTCCCGCCCGTTCCGGCTCGTCCAGTGCCCCAGTCGCATCTTCGCCCAAATCGGCAGACTCACCATCTCCGACGTGAACAGGTGGTACGCTCCCCCCACTTTGACCACCCGTCCGCCCTCGAACCCGAACCGGTTCCCCGCGGCATCCGGATGCCGCACCGATAACACCGGTCTCGCATCCTGGCTCACGAGCTCCAGTCGCTGCGCACCCACCCGCAGCACGAGCGCACATCCAAGCAGTAATAGGCGGCTACGCATGCGACCAACAATATCGCAAGAAGCTACTTTCGAACTGCATACCCGCCCCCCGCCGCCCAGCAGCCAAGCCGGATTCCGCGTTACTTTGGTTGAGTCACCTTTGAGTGATCCCCGAAAGGCGGCGGCGAAGCTCAAGAAACACATGGCAACGGCGAAAGAGCGGAAGGATATGCGAGAAGAATACGATCGGTCGCAGTTGAAGGGGGGTGTTCGGGGCAAATACTATCGACAAGCGAATGCAGGCACGAATCTAGTGCTCATCGAGCCCGACCTGATGGATGTTTTCCCCGACGGTCAGGCGGTGAATAGGGCGCTTCGAGTCCTCGCCGAAGCCGCCCGAACCGCGAGTTCGTCAAAGCGTAGGCACACCCGGTAACGTTACAGTTTCCGCCGCAAGCGGTGAGCAGCGCGCTTCGCCCTTCATCCCATCCGGCAGCCGAACCGTAGTCCAACCTCACCGAACGTTCTCCCAGCCCTCGCTATCCCGGGCAAGCAGTTCGTTATCCGCGTCCACTCCGGACCCGCCTTCGCCGACGCCCGCCAGAAGAACCCCTGCATCCCGTTCGGTGTCGAGAGCAGCCAGCAGTCTCCGTCCGTCGCCTCCCGACGCCCAACTCCCCCTCCCTCCCTCGATCGGCCGTGCCGCCGCCAACGGCCACAAACGCCCCCCTCGGACGCGACGCACACGCGATCCTATAGCCGCGCCGTCAGTTCTGGGCGCCAGTTTCTTCATCGCGCCATCACGCGATCCGTTTCCCCGTAGACATCACCGCCCGTAGAATCGCGTTGATCCGCGTCGAATACCCCTCGCCGTGTCCCTGAAGCCAATCGTAAACGTCGCGGTCGATACGGGCCGCAACCAGCACCTTCGGCACTCGCCGCGCCTTCCGCAGTTGCGCTGCCGTCAATTCAGGAATGTCCGAGAAGTCAATGCTCGCATCATCGCCAGCCGCCTGGCTTCTGGCGATCCGGTTCAAAACCGCTTTCTGCGCCTTACCGACCGGCTTGCTGAAGATAGATTCCGCGCTCACGCTGACTAGCTTTGCGCGCGGAGATGATGCGGATCGTTTCTTCGCCATCTTCCCCTTCCTCGCGATAGACAGGAACCACCAACAGTACAGCAGCCATAACCGCTCCGAGAGCGTGCCAACGCTGCTCATCGTCCTCGACCGGTCTCGCATCAGCAGCAGGTTCGGAACGTCAAGTACTCGTGCCGCAGTTTCGAAATTCAAGCCATCGTGCTTAGCCTGGTTCGCCTTGTCCTTTGCCGCGTCCCATGCGAAACGCATTCCCCGTTATACAGAGTGTATAACGACCCGCCGCAGAAGCCGACTACTGGCTCTTCCTTCGCTTCAAGGATGGGCTGAGCGGACGCGTTCGGTTGGGCCCTGGCGAATTCACGGGAGTGCTTGAGCCCCTCGGTGATGTCGAGTTCTTCAACCGTGTCTACATCGACGCCGGCGCCCCGGCGTGGCCCGGCGATATCGATCTTGCTCCCGACGCTCTCTACCGGCAAATCGCCCTCGAACGGGACGTTCGCCAGCGTGCCCCCTGAGACTTCACGCAGAGCGAAGGAGAGACACCTCCTGCTCCATCGATGATGTGACCGCAAACCGCAGGCACTCGCGAATGCGTGTTCTTCTCGACCTGCAGCGAAGGTGCCTCCGATCACATCTCTGCGCTAGCCTGTGCGGGCGACGGGTTGCCGGCGGATGACACGCCAATCCACTCGCCTGCTACCGCTTGACGCCGCCGGTCGTTTAGCGATAAACCAGTCTCTTCAGGTTGCCTAATTGTTCGTAGTGAATCCGAAATACCCGAATGGCTGCGACTGACACTACACAGCGTGCCTATACGCTTCGACTAAGCCGCCCCGTTGGCATTTGTGGCAGTTGCGGCAACACTACCTGCGAATGCTGGAAGGCCGCTCTCTGGTCTACCCATGAAGTCATCAACTGTGGAGCTCGTATCTTCGGCGACTTCCTCCTCACCCTCCGCGGAGGTCTCTGTCACACGCTCGCCTCCGCTGGCCGAAGTGAGTCAGAACAGCGCGACCGCCGCATCATGCTTTCCCTCTGCTGGCTCTCGGTTGAGGATGATCGACACGCCCCGTCAGATCCAGGCCTTCGCGTTGCCACGTCCTTAGACAGCCAGGAAGCGCGAACGCGTGCAACCGTTGCAGCCCTGACTATGATTCTTGAGAAGCGGGGGGTCGCCAACGTCGATTCGTGGATAAACGACTGCCGCGATTCGCTCTCGGCCAGGATCAAGGACCGCGCTGTTTGGATTAATCGCAGCGTAGCCTTTGACCGTTTAAGTGCTCAATACAAGGGGGTAGACCGCGAACTAGTGTTATCCTGTTGGCCTGAGTTCTTTGGCCACTTTGCTGATTACCTGCGAATTGCTCCTCTTGACAAGGACGAGCAGGCATCCGCTGGACGCCTAGAGGCAAGAGATGAGCCCAAAGACTACAGAACGAAGGCCCGCTCCTTCATTAGTAGGAACTACGGCACAGGTAAGAAGATGGATAGCGGCGAGGTTGCGGCTCGGTTACAGATGATGATCGATGCGATCCCCTCGTTTGAAGGTAAGACTGG
>DALYJJ010000006.1:6347-78475 GCA_031969915.1 Bryobacteraceae bacterium
CCTTGGAACTGCTTTGGACCTCTCTCCACAACCCTCGGAGAAACTCTTTCAGTCCCTCTGCCGTGCCGTACATTGGCTGGGAAGACCTTCCTCGGGAAGGGTGGCCCTTCAGCGGGCCTGCAGTTTGGACCTTGTGACGGAAGAAGAGAAGACCCGTCTCATCAAGAAGTTAACCGGAGAGATTGAGCGAAGTGACTCCAAGCTCTCTCGTCTCCTGCCTGCAGAACTAGCCCACTGCCTCGAATCTAGCATTGGCGTCAGGTACCGGGCGAGAGTCGCGAGAAACCGAGGAGAAGAATCGGCATGCATCGGTCTGTATGGTGTGATGCTGGATCACGCCTTACGTCGCGTTTCTGTCGCCCACTCGTGGGTCCGCCGCGCGGAAGCAACGCGCCGTTTTTTGGATTCGGATGCCGAGAAACTCAAGAAGCTTGAGTCACGCGCGCCCGGCGTAGTGCAATACCTCGACCGGTACTGCGAGGAGCGGTCCGTGATTGTCGGCTCTCTCGACGATCCTGGCTATAGTATGCGGCGCCGCGCCGTCGAAGGCTGGAAAGAGATCGTAAGAGAGTGGTCTAAGTCTGCGTGCGATTCGCCCGAGACCCGCATTGCAGCAGTCCGCGAGTTGCAGTCGTCTCCCGAGATCGAGAAGTTCGGCGACATACATCTCTTCGAGCATCTGGCGGCCGATGCGGCCGTGTTGACTTGGCGCACAGAGAACGGTTCAGATCCCTCGCTGCTGGAGGATTATGTCGCCGGACGCACGGCGCAGAGGAAGAAGGTGCGTTACAAGGTGCCCGCCTATTGCCACCCTGATCACTTCCATCACCCTGTCTACTGCGACTTCGGGAACTCTCGATGCGATATCGATTACTCCTGCCGCACGCGGAGAGGTCCTGCCCCTGATCAGAACGTCACGCTTGACTTGTGGAACGGCGCTGAGCAGCATCGCGTGTTACTCCGGTGGTCTTCCAAGCGCTTGGTGGCAAATCTTGGCTTGGACCAGCAAGGTCCACAAACTGACTCTACACTGGTTACCCGCGCTGACCGCCTCGGCCGTAGAACGGCTGCCGCAGGCCCTGTCCGCATCCTTAACATATTCGATGAGAAAGATTGGAATGGTCGCCTGCAGGTCCCCCGCCGCCACCTCGAGCGTCTGGCCCGGCTGGAGAGCCTCGGCCATTACGCACAAGTCGAGATATTGAGGAATCGCCTCCCCTGGTTTCTCACGTTTTCTCCGTCCTTGCAGCCCACCGGGCCCTTTTTCGATTACGCAGCGAGCCACCGCATCGCGAAGCAGAAGGACCGCTTTCGGCCCAACGCCCACGCCAACAAGGGCCGGAGCCGAAATGCCCTCCTTCAGCTCTGCCGTCTGCCGAACCTCCGTGTGCTATCTGTCGACCTTGGTCACCGCTACGCCGCTGCCTGCGCCGTCTGGGAAACTTGCTCTGCCAATGAACTACAAGAGGAAATCAAGGGCGCGAAGATCGTCGCCGGAGGTGCCGGGCCGGACCATATCTACCTCCACGTCCGGACTCCCAACGACGTCAAGCGCATCTATCGTCGGGTCGCAGGCGACTGCCTCGCCGACGGCAAGCCCCACCCTGCCCCCTGGGCTCGCCTTGATCGTCAGTTTGTGATTCGTTTGCAAGGTGAGGACCGGCTTACACGCGCTCCTTCCGCGGACGAGCTGATTCGCGTGACCCAGTGGGAGGAGGAGTTGGGACGAAGCCCTGATCCCGCCCGTAAGCGTCCGTACCGTCGCGTCGATGAATGCATTCAGGGTACTCTTGACCTCCTTCGTCGTGCCCTTCGCCGGCACGGTCAACGGGCTCGCGTAGCCTTCTTCCTGCGGCGGGCTGCAGCCTGCACTGAACCCGCGGATCGGCACGATTCCCTCACGAAGGCCTTGATTCATTGGCATGCCTTGATTTCTGATCCCCAGTGGACAGATCAATGGGCTGAAAGCTGGTGGAAGCAACTGGGGTTGCCACTGCCCGCCTCCGAAGTCACAGGGATGGTTTCGATGCGCCGCGGACAGAAGGGGCAGATAGAAGGGGCCATCCGGGCTCGCTCAGTCGATTTTCTGGATCACCCTTTGGAGTCTTGGTCCCAACAATGGTCCGCCAGTTGGGATCGCGACGACATGTTGTGGTCGGGTAAGGACGGCCTGCTGGCAACAATGAGGCAGTGGGTTGCCCCGCGCGGCTTGCGATCTGTTGCAGGGGAGTCTCAGGAGAACCGGGCACGCAAGCAATTGGCTCGCCTCGCAGCACGGGGAATGGGCGGCTTGTCCGTGACCCGAGTCGGAAACTTGACCGCGCTCTATCGCCTCCTCAAGGCCCACAGGATGCGTCCCCGTCCTGCCTACCCCTCCCCTCAAAACAGTGATTGCCCCGAGTCTCTAGAGAAGTTCAACCTCCGCCTCCTCACCGTGCGCGATCGCCTGCGTGACCAACGGGTCAAACAACTCGTCAGTCGGCTGATTGAGGCCGCCCTGGGCATGGGCCGGATGCCGCGGGACGCGTCCGCCTGCAAGAGCCCCGCGCGTCCCCTCCGTCCAATCGATCCCCCCTGTCACGCGATCGTGATAGAGTCCCTTCGCTACTACCGCCCGGATGAGGCCAATACCAGACGCGAGAATCGCATGCTTATGGAGTGGTCGAGCGGCAAGGTCCGGAAGTTGCTGGAAGAGGCATGTGTGCTTCATGGCCTCTTTCTGCACGAGGTGAACGCCCGCTACACTAGTCGACAGTGCAGTCGTACCGGCCTTCCCGGCCTTCGTTGCAGCGACATCCCCATCCGGGAGTTCCTCTCGAGCCCCCATTGGATCTCTGCGGTCCATCGGGCACGGGAGAACTTAACAGCAAAGGACGCGGCGGGCTTTGACCGCTACCTCCTCACCCTTGCTGATCGGTTCACTGGCCACCATGCTAGAGGTTCGTCGCAACCTTCCACCGTCCGCCTCCCCGTGAAAGGCGGCGACCTCTTCGTTGCAGCCGACGAACATCATCACCCCGCTGCTGCCATCCAGGCAGATCTCAACGGTGCCGCTAATGTCGGGCTCCGCGCGCTATTCGACCCGGACTGGCCGGGTGCCTGGTGGTTCGTTAGTTGCGACCCGACAGGCGCGCCGAGCCCGGGCCGCGTTAAGGGATGTGAGGCCTTCGTCGGAGTCTCTACACTGCCCCAACCGGAAGGCGGCCAGCCAAAAGAAACCAGGGTGAAGAACGAGTTCACCTACTTATGGCGCGACCCAGCACCCGATCCTCTCTGCGCAGGCGACTACCTTTGGAGACCAACACGCTCCTACTGGAACTCGGTCGAGGAGCGCGTTCTGCGTCGGCTGAACCAGTCGCTCTTCGGGCCGGAGCCTGATTCTCCCTTCTGATGTTCGCTGTTTGCAAATACTGTCAGCAAGTACTGCCAGTTTGACTCGAGCCTTCGTCTTCGAGTACGCTAAGGGTCGCCTCTATAGGAGGCTCAACAGCTACGGTATGTGTCGTCCCCTTAAATGGAGCTTGGCACCGTAGGACCGATCTACATTTGCGGGCCGTACGGCCTCGGCGGCTATTTGACATTCCATGCGCGAGAGGCTGGGTGACGCGGGAATCCCGGGAACCGCTCGCATGCTCGTAGCCCATTGCATTTACAACATTTAGTCAATGCCGCAAGTACCATAACCTCCGCTAGTTGCTTCACATTCCGGGTCGCTCGCAAAGTGGCACCCAAGTTATTTGTTTGCAATACCTTACGTTTGGAGCCACGCGATGGCCCATCGCGCTCAAGATCGGTTGACACTCCTTTCAGTTAGTTCGCTGTTTGTCAGCGTGGGCGACGCGATGGCCCATCGCGCTCAAGATCGGTTGACACGGCCTACTTTCGTTTCAGCGGTGGGACCACGGGGGCACGCGATGGCCCATCGCGCTCAAGATCGGTTGACACGCCTGAGCCAGGCTGCGCGATTACCACGGCGAACACACGCGATGGCCCATCGCGCTCAAGATCGGTTGACACGCGACGTGCTGCTCGTAGCCCATCGCCAGCGCCTCGCACGCGATGGCCCATCGCGCTCAAGATCGGTTGACACTTCTGGAAGCTGAAGCGAGCGGCTTCGGCGTCCGTACGCGATGGCCCATCGCGCTCAAGATCGGTTGACACCCGATAAACGCCTTCTCGATCTGCCCGGCACCGTACACGCGATGGCCCATCGCGCTCAAGATCGGTTGACACAAGGTCGCGTAGTTGGCGTATTCCCACGCCTTGATGCACGCGATGGCCCATCGCGCTCAAGATCGGTTGACACGGCAACAAACTGAGGGCGGACAAAACCAACGCGCGCACGCGATGGCCCATCGCGCTCAAGATCGGTTGACACAGCGTCCACCACGCCGTACCGGACGGAAAATCGGGACGCGATGGCCTCGGCGGCATGAGAGAACGCCGGGTGGCCGACATCGTGCAGTAAGGCCAGGAGCCTAAGTACCTGACGGGCTCTGGCCATCGTGTCATCGCCGAGTTCCGGAATCTGCTTTAATTCCGCTTCCTCGTCTGAGCGGTTACCAGGTTGCTGGCTTTGTCAAAATCCCACCAAACCCGTCAGGGAGAGGGTTTGGAAATTGGGCTTTGGGCAGCAGGTTGAGGGGGAGGTCTCTATGGATGTCTGCTTCGGTTCGCAGTTCGACCGCATGCCCCCTGGATGGAACTCTGGCCGGCACGTAGACAATGAGCTTCTTTTCTGGCGATCTTTGCCGGATCATTCGCAGGGCGGGTACAAGGTCCGGTCCGAGTCGCCGCTAACGAGAATGAGGTTGTCGCACTCGTCTCGGAAGGCATCATCGAGCATGCAGATCGCAAGATTGACATCGGTGTGCTTCTCCTCATACATCTCAAAGAACCGCCTCCCAGCGTGCGCACAGGTCGTTACCGCGCACTTGACGGTCTTCTTTTTGAACCTCCCCAAAACCACTTCTACTAAAGACGTAGTAGACAATGCCTTGATGTAGGTTTCTTGGTTTGGCTTGTGAGCACCGTTCACCATCGCGGTGAAGTAGCGGATCTTCACCAGATCATCATCTGGCCTCAGGAGTCGAAAAAGTCGTTGAAGATCAAGCCACTTATGATTGGTATTCTTGATGGCCCCATAGTACAGATTGAATCCATCAACGCATACTATCGATCTCTTGCGGGGAACGGGCTGGGCGGGATGAGCCAAGCTGGTGATTGAGGAGGGCGATCATATAGACCGCCCAAACCGACTTTTTGGCCGGGGAGTCGTCAACTTCATGTTGGGGCACCAGCCCGATCCGGTCAATAGCGCATGTGTAGCCCTGCCCGGTTTTCCACAACTATTTGCAGCGGGAGTGATTACATCAGTGCCCAAGCGCTGGCCCGAACGGCGAGAACTTCCGCTCCTCCCCCTCCTGCGCCTTTGCCTCGTATGCGGCCTCCTCGGCCTCCAGCAGCGCCACGATGTCAGCGACCTCCCAGCACCGATCCGTGACGCCAGCGGCCATCGCCGGGGTGATGCGGAGGGTCTGGTGGATTCTCGCAAAGTTGTAGTACATGAAGTGGAGCGAGATCGCCGCCACATGGTTGTCGCTCTTCTTTGAGCCAGCCGCCTGGCTCCTGGCGATCCGGTTCAAAACTGCTCTCTGCGCCTTACCGACCGGCTTGCTGAAGATAGATTCCGCGCTCGCGCTGACTAGCCTTGCGCGCGGAGATGATGCGGATCGTTTCTTCGCCATCTTCCCCTTCCTCGCGATAGACAGGAACCACCAACAGAACAGCAGCCATAACCGCGCCCAGAGCGTGCCAACGCTACTCATCGTCCACGACCCGGTCTTGCATCAGCAGCAGGTCGGATCGTCGAATACTCGTGCCGCAGTCTCGCGCCTCCCCCTGAAACACCTGCGTCCGATGCCACCCCAAAAAAAACACCCTTTGGGGCCGCCTCCCGCCGGTTCGGCGTGGCCATCGGCCTCCCATGCAGTCGCAGAAACAGCTCATCCAGCCCCCCGCCGCCAAACAATCGGGACGAAACCAGAATCCGCCGATCTTCCGAGACACCGATCGCCCCCCGGTCAAAAGCCTGATGATGAATACTGCAGCACGCTAGCCCGTTGTTCAAGGAATCCGGCCCCCCGGCCTGCCACCACCGGATATGCGCCGCCTCCAGCGCCAGATCCGCCGACTCGAACTGCACGCTGAACCCGCAACACGCGCACCGGTGGTCCCACACCGCAATCACCTCCGACCGGAACGCCGGATCCCGCCGGCTTCGCGAAGTCCCCTCCAACGTCACCCCCGCCGCCGCCGCAAGACTCTCGTGCAGCGACTCCGGAAAATGCCCCTCCAAGACCTCCCGCGCCAGCAGCCGCACCAACTCGGGCCGCTTCTCTAACTTCTCTAACTCGAGGTACAGGTCTTCCGGAAATCCCCCCGCAATCCGGAACTTCCGCAACTCGCTCCGCAGCGGATTCTTGCTGCCCTTCCGGATGCGCAACTCGACATCGTCCTGTATCTCCCAGACCCCATCAGTCTGCAAGTGAAAGAACGGCAACTCCGGATGAGGCGACTTCCGCGGAGGCCCGAACTCCTCCAACAACCGCGTCAGCGGCTTCTCCATCTCATCGAACGGCGCTAGCCGCCCCTTGCCGCTCTGCACGCGTCCCAACGCCAGCAGCACCAGCAGCGGCTTATGCGGTGCCCGCACGTCCCCCCGCTTCCACACGTTGAGATCTCTGAACCGCCTGAGAACTTGGTCCGTCTTGGTCATTCGAGGAGAGGGCTAGAAGCCGATTGGATCACTACCCGGTCCTCCTACACAACTAGCGGCCCGGCAACCTTCCCGCACCAAGCCGTGAGTTCCCGCGCCGGCTCCCGGCACGGCTAATCACAGCAAGCCGGTTCGTGGGGAGCCATCGGCCCGGTGCTACAATCGGCCTCGCCGATGCCCACCATTAGCGCGTTCTACGGGATTCTGATCCGGATGTTCTTCAACGATCACGCTCCGCCACATTTCCACGCGCGCTACGGCGAATTCGAGGCGACCATCGACATCAACACCCTTGAGGTTCTCGAGGGCAGGCTTCCAGAGAGGGCTTTGAGCCTGGCCCTCGAATGCGGGATGATACACAAAGAGGAGTTGCTCTCGAATTGGCAGCGTTGCCGTGAGAAAACCGCGCTCGCCAAGATAGAGCCTTTGCCTTAGAGTGAGGCGACGATGCATTGGGATGTGGTCGAAATCAAGCCAGAAGCCGACTACTGGCTCTTCCTTCGCTTCAAGGACGGACTGAGTGGACGCGTTCGTCTGGACCCTGGCGAATTCACGGGAGTGCTCGGGCCTCTCCGGGATGTCGAGTTCTTCAACCGCGTCTACATTGACGCCGGCGCCCCGGCATGGCCCGGCGATATCGATCTTGCTCCCGACGCCCTCTACCGGCAAGTCGCCCGCGAACGGGACGTTCGCCAGCGTTCCTCCTGAGACTTCACGCAGAGCGAGGGAGAGGTACCTCCTGCTCTCCATCGCAGATGTGGCCGCAAACATCAGGCACTCGCGAATGTCGGCTAGTTCGAGGTCCGAGCGCTCGGTCAGAATCTTCCGGCACAACCGCCCCCTGCAGGAAATCGGTGCGGTCGTCGCTCACCCGGTAGACCAGCCGGTGCTCCAGAGTGATGCGTCTCGACCAGCAGCCTTTGAGGACGAACCGAAGTGGCTCCGGCTTGCCGATACCCTGAAACGGATCGCGCAGAACGGCTTCCACCAGTTCGAGCACACGGAGTGCCGCGATCAGTCTCAACCCGGTGCCCAAGGTCGTCGCGGAACTCGTTCTGAAACGCCGGCGGCTCGGGTGACGTTACACGCCACCAAGGATTTCCCGCCTCAGTGTAGCGACGGCGCCTGGCTACTCTCTTCCGCGCTCGGCGCGTCGAAGCGCCGTACGCAATCGCCTCCCGTTCTTGGGGGAGCGAAGCAGGTGCGCTGTTTCGACGAGCCCGGCGAGTTCACTGGCCGGAGCGAGGGCCACATCGCGCGCCCCTATCCGCCGCACGATCACGACCTCCAGCTTGATCGATGACGTCATCAAGGATGCTCGCGAGATTCTCACGCAAGTGCGTATAGGTCGTATCGGTTTGGGCATAGCGCCTCCCGATCTGATGAGACAGGAACCCTCTACGCACCAGAGCCCACGCGCCTCTGTTCCGTCAAGGTGCGTTTGCACCCCGCGAACCGAGGCGACCCATACCTGAGCCCAAGGGCCGCCTCCTGTTTGCCTGAAGTGGTACCCCCCGCCACAGCCGTCCCGATGCTGACGGAAAGCGCGGCTGCCGGCCTCCTCTCTAGTCTAGAAGCGTCGAGGGTCGAGAGATCGTCCCGGCAGCGCGAAATCGTCCTTCTGCCGAATCGCACACCCACCCCCTCCCGCCTGCGCGCCCGAGCCTCAGCCCGCATGGTGTACGATAAGAGTCCTCATGGACTCTGCCCTTTACGTTCCTGCGGATTCCGAGGCTGGGTGGGCGGCAGACCTTTCCGGAAGCGGTCGCGAGAGCAAAGTGGACCTTTACTATTCAGCCGACATAGAGACTGACGGCCCCATCCCAGGCCCCTACTCCATGCTGTCTTTCGCAGTCGTTTATGCTGGCTGTTTCGACGGCTCGCGCTTCAAGCGCCCAGACCGTTACGATCAGATCTTCTACAGGGAGCTGAAGCCTATCTCTGACTCCTTCGAGCCGGACGCGCTGAGGGTCAACGGGATTGACCGCCAGCGGCTGTGTTCCGAGGGTGCAGAGCCGGAAGCGGCGATGACGGAAGCATACGAATGGATTCGCAGCCTGTACTCTCAAGGCGAACCGATCCTGGTCGCTTATCCGCTCAGCTTCGACTGGACTTGGCTTTACTGGTATTTTATGCGCTTCTCCCGCCATGGATCCCCGTTTAATTACTCAAAATGCTTTGACATTAAGACCGCGGTTGCGGTAAAGGCCGGGATTCCCGTCTCCGAGGCCGGCCGCTCGCGCATAGACGCCGTTCTCCGCTCAACCTATCCCAATACCCACCATGCCACTGATGACGCCATAGCTCAAGCAGATATCTTCGCCAATGTCTTCGAGTGGGAGGGGAGAATTGGGCGACCTCGCTGACAGACGTAAGCGCACCGAAGAAAGGCTCGCCGAGTTGACGCGATGCCTTCATGCCGCCGAGGTCCTTGCTGGGGGCAAGGCCTGCGTATACGCGACGGGATCCTTCGGCCGACGCGAGGCTAGTTCCCACAGTGACCTCGATTTGTTCATTCTCGGCCGCGCGAGGTCCGACGGTAATGGGAGTCAGTTGACTCGCCTCGATGAGATCTGCATCAAGGCCGACCTCATTGAGGTAACCCGCCAACTTGGTATCCCGGAGTTTTCGGGCGATGGCCGCTATTTAAGCCACTACTCCGTCAAGGATTTTACAGGTACCCTTGGCACGCCCGAGGATGACGTAACGAACACTTTTACGGCTCGACTGCTGCTGCTGTTGGAAAGTCGCCCGTTAGTGGGGGCTGCCGTTCATCATGAACTCACTGGAGAAGTCATAGAGGCGTATTGGCGCGACTACCCTGACCACAAGTCTGATTTCATGCCTGCATTTCTTGCCAACGACATACTACGTCTCTGGCGAACGTTCTGCGTGAATTATGAGGCACGAACTGCCCGAGTGCCAGACAAGGAAAAGGCGAAGGGCAAGTTAAAGAACTACAAACTAAAGCATAGTCGGCTCTTGACGTGCTATTCAGCTATTCTGACCCTCCTCGCAATCTACCGTCAGCACAAGACGGTGACGCCGCTCGATGCCCTGGAGGTGGTGAAGCTGACGCCAACGGAACGGCTCGAGTGGATCCTTAGCCAGTGTCCAGTGACTGGAGCCCAGGACGGGATTCGGGAACTACTGAGCCAGTATGAGTGCTTCCTATCATCGACCAACCGCAATGAGGATGACTTGGTCCAGCAGTTCTTGGACAAAGATCTGAGCCGTGAGTACATGCGACGAGCCTATGCCTTTGGTGATACGCTCTTTCACGTGCTCAATGCGATTGGTGATGGCACGCGCTTTCATCGGCTGCTTGTGGTATAGCCGGCCTCTTGCTTTTCGGGACCACGAACACGCACGCTAACTAACACCAGTGGCTTCTTGATTAGCCATGGCGCTACAGCCTTGAGAAGGATTACTAACAGTATATGGCGTTTGGCACGAGCTTCCTTGACGAAGAGGAGAACGTCTCCGTCGCGCCGGAGGACAATGAGGCTCTCACGCGCGTCCTTAAGGAGCGGTTCCAGTAAGCCGCCTCTTCCGGAAGACTGTTCGTCCGAGGCCTAAGAGCGATTGCCGCGCCCTCAGTTCTCTCTAGTTCTCTCTAAGCGCCAAGAAAAGGATCTTTGCTCGTTTTGCTCACCACGCTCATCTTCCGCTCCAAACGCCATCACGTGATCCGTTTCCCCGTAAACATCACCCCCGTAGAATCGCGTTGAGCCGCGTCAAGTACCTCTCGCCGTGTCCCTGAGGCCAATCGTGCACGTCGCGGTCGATACGCGCCGCAACCAGTCCTTCTGCACCCTCCACCCCTTCCGCAGTTGCGCTGCGGCCAATTCAGGAATGTACGAGCAGCAACGAGCAGCCAATACTCGCATCATCGGAACCCGTCTGACTTCTGGCGATCCCGTTCAAGACCGCTCTCTGCGCCTTACTGACCGGGTTGCTGAAGATAAATTCCGCACTCGCGCTTACTAGCCTTGCGCGCGGAGGTGATGCGGATCGTTTCTTCAGTTTCTTCGCCATCTTCGCTTTCCTCGAGATAGACATGAACCACCAGCGGAGGGACACGACGCGATTCCTAAGGGCTGGCGCAAAAACAAGTTTACAGATCTTTGTTTCAACGATTGGGAGTGATGGTGTAGTTCCACTTCGGCAGAACATCGTGCGGCTGCAGGCGCAGGGCATGGAGTTGTTCGGGGGTCGGTGCGACGCCGGTTGGATAGTGGCGGCGGTCCAGGTGCGCCGTGACGGCCAGACCGGTTTGGGTTTTGGTGGAGCGGATGAAGCGGAGGATCTTTGGGTAGCTGTCGAGTGGCTCGCCGGCCCAGTTCTTCGAGATCTCCGAGAACAGGCGATGCTCGATGGGGTTCCACTTGGAAGCGCCGGTCGGATAGTGGGCGACGGTGAGCGTCAGGCCGTGTGAGTCGGCGAGTTGAGACTGGAGTTCAGTTTTCCAGGCGCGGCAACGATAGCCGTTGCTGCCGCCGGTATCGCTGAGGATGAGCAGTTTCCGGGAGCGTGGATAGCGCGGCGATCCCTCTTGCCGCCACCAATGTGCGATCGCGTGAGCGGCAAAGGCGGGGGTGTCATGCGAAATGCCGACGACCACCGAGCCTCGATGGGCAAGGAGGTCGTAGATGCCGTAGGGAATCGCAACGCCGGTGGCATCGGAGCGGAAATCGTGATCGTTGACCAGACATGGCGACAAATCCCAACGCGCTCCGGGATTCTTGAAGCCGCCGACCAGTTCGCGCTTTTTGGTATCTACGCTAATGATGGGATGTCCACGGCGCTGGAAGCGGGCTCGTAGATCGCCCAGGTAGAGGAACTGATCGTTGCGGTCGGGACTGTGGTCGGTGGAGAGTTGCTTGCGATTGACCCTCAGCGAATAGCCCATCTGATGGAGGAGACGGGCGACGGTGTTGGGGCTGACGACGACTCCGAAGTCGCCCAGCGCCATCGCGATCTTCTCCGTCGTGCGACGTGACCACTTCATGCCTGTGATGGGATCCCCAGCCGTATCGTAATCGAGCAAGAACTCGATCAGGATGAGGATGTCGGCCGTTTTTCTTCCACCGGCTTGCGTCCGCCCCCGAAGCGGCGCGTGCGTCTCGTGGTCACATTCTGATCGAGAAGTTGCTGACGGCCGCGCGCCACGGTGTGCGGATCCACGCCCAGAAAGGTGGCCAGCATGCTGTCGCCGCCGTGCCCAAGTTTGATGGATTCCAGCCCGGCGAAGAGGCGGCGTTGTTGCTCATCCAGCAGACTATAGAAAAGCAGGATGGCGGCCTTCAGTTCATCGGGAGAAACCTGGAGAGCCGTAGCATCGGCTACCAGCGGAACCGCGCTCGCCGTTTGCCGGGCACGAATCTGATCTCGTGACTGCCTGCTATCGGTGGCGGTGTAGAGGAATCGCCCGGCCACCTCGGTCCGGCCGAGGCGTCCCCGGCGAACCAGATCGCGGAGGGGATCGTGAACCTCGGCATGGAGCGCATCGGCCAGTTCATCGGCGAACCACCCGCGGGCGGCCTGATTGACGAAGGATTCGATGGTGGCCGTCAGCGTACCGTGGCGCGAGAACCAGACCGCCTCATGAGACCACAGGCCGGCGTCATCGAAGCGGGCAGTCTCGCGGAGGGCGTAGAAGCGTCCGCGATGGGTATAGCTGGACAGATAGTCGAGCAGCCGAAGCTTGCGAAAGACAGTGAGGCTGGCCGAAGTGCCGAGCGCGTGTTTGAGTTCGGGCAGAGTGGCGATTTTGTGCCGCAGCAGGTGCTTGCGGAGCAGTTGGGGATCAAAGGAGATGGGTCGCATAATGATACAGTTCCGACAATCGGGGGCTTTGACTCGGAACTATACCACAATCACATGGACACTGCGACAGGCGAAAAGAGCCCTACGGAAGCAATGGTTACAGGGGCTCGGCTGCTTCGGTTCGCTTCTGCGATGTCGGCGCCAAGGTCATTCAAACGATCCAGGTACGACTCTCAGTGAGTAGTTGTTGTTGCGCCAGCCCTAAGCGGTCCAATGGCATTCTCACAGGTTGCGTCATCCCCCGGCACTCTGCACAGATCGTCACTCAAGGGACGCCCCCGATGGCTTCCATCACTTCTTGACCGTCACTGGGTGGAGAGCGACACCGGAGTGAAAGGCAACAACAGTCAGTCGCTCTGCAGTTTTGTCGAATCGATGATTGCTTGTGCAAGGTTCAGCACGAACCCGGCGCCTGGCGTCGGCCCGCCGAGGGGATACACTGATGAGATGGCTCGCAAGGCGAGCGTTGTGATCGAGAAGTATGAACACGGCTTCTACGCTTGGTGCCCGTAACTAAAAGGGTACGAGTCGCAAGGAGACACGCTTGAAGAGGCAATGGCAAGTATCAAGGAGGCGATTGAGCTATACCTGGAAACCGTTCCTGCCGATGAGCGCAACGTTCTCTTCACGACGGACCTCATACGCGGAAAGACCCTCCGCTCCCCTGGGCGGAAATCAGGACTCGCTCATGATGATCGGCATCGCCGGATCGCTCGATGAGGCGCTCCACCGCGCCACAACCGGAATGGCGCATTACCTCGACGGCGAGTACGGTCTCAACTCCACCGAGGCCGTGCTGGTCCTGGGCCTCGCCGTCAAATGTCGGAACAAGCTGCGTCAGCCGGCTGGATGTGGGTACAATCAAACCGAACTCTATGAAAGATTTCTTTAGTGCTTTTGGCTCGGAGTTTTTCAGACCGTTAGTTACGCTGATGCTGCCCGGCGCTGTTGCAGTCCTTCCTGGCTTTGTGGCGGTTTTCTTGTCTGTGGATGCTTTTCGACGTTTCGCCGAGCACAATCATGCCGAGATCATCGGAGGATTCTTACTCGTGTGCGTCTTCGCCGGCTTAGTTATTGAGGATTGGGGATCACGCCTCGAGAATTACATAGACAAGGTCCACGCGGCGCGGGATACCGGTAAGCTGGCTTGGCGCGAGGCCTTGCTGCCATGCAACCATTCTTCCGGGGACTCGGAAGGCGAGTGGTACGCATACCTTCGGCTTGCGTTCGATACTGAGCCCGTGGGGCACCGATATCTGCGCACTCTTGTGCTTCGGCTGAAATTCGAACTCGGTTGCTGCATTGGGTGCTTTTTCGCGATCAGCCCGGTCTGGTTCTGGCCCACCACGTACATGCTCCGGGCTGCAATCACCTTGTTCCTCCTGATGGCGAGCGCATACTTCTGTTGGGAAGCCTCAGCTACGGTAAGACTTCTGGAAAGACTTCGGCACGAATTGCTGAAGGGAATCAAGGTGGTTGCTGGACAGGGCGCGGCTGCGAGCGAGTAACACATGGTCGAATGTGCCGGTCGTGAGGGAAAGCAAGCACGAACGAGGTTGAAACGTCCTAAATCACGTTCCTCTTCACACAGCGCCTTGTTCTGATCGTCGTCGGTTCGCGCAGCTCGCTGCAAGTCGTATGGGGCGACGTAAGTTCATCCCAGCAATCGGGCGGGCGGCCGCCGCGTACCCCTTGCGCTTTCCGAATCGGACCTTTCACTTGATCCTCGCGTCTGCTGCCGTCGTACGATGCCAGTTGGCAGAAATCCCTCGCCTTCCCGTGAAACGCTCCACTCGGCTCCACGCCCAGAAATAGGAGTCCCCTCCCGCGCGAATGGACGCTGTACGTGCTTCCGGTACCCCGCCATCTACGTAACCTGCGCGCGAGGGTCTAATCCTGCCGTCGCAGGCCCGCCCAACCCTGATTCACAACTTTTCGATTTCTCGATCTCCCCAGCCCTCAACCACTTACCGCCCCCACCCCCTCGGACCCTCACCCCCCACTGCTACTCTCACCATGGCTCGTAATGCGCCAAAACCAGAAGGAGTTCGACCATGAAACGCACCGAAAAACAACGCGAAGCCTCCCGCCGCAATGGCGCGAAATCCAAAGGCCCCGTCACCCCTGAGGGCAAAGCCCGCTCGGCCGCCAACGGCCACCTCCGGCCCGCTCCCGTCAAAAACCTCGCCCAACTCCCCTTCCTCATCGAAGGCGAGAACCCCGAAAAGTTCGAAGCCCTCTTCCAGCGCTACGTCCAGATCCTCAACCCCACTGACCCCCTCCAGCTCAACCTCGTCCGCCGCATCGCACGCGCCGAGTGGATGATTGAGCACTACCACGCCATCCGCGCCCGCGTCATCGAAATCCAGGTCGCCCGCCAGCGCGCGGAAGTCGAAAAGAACTTCACCCAGCCCACCCCCCACCTCCAGGCCGCCATCGCCATCGCCGCCGAAGCCGGCCGCGCCGCGCTCCCCTACATCGATCGCTTCCTCACCACCCAATGCCGCCAGTACCGCACGGACATGCAGGAACTCCGCCGCCTCCGCCTTGATCAGGTCAACGGCCTCATCCCTGCCCCCACCTATGAAGTCGCGCCCCAGCCGCAGCCTGCCCCCGAACCGCCGCCCCAAGCCGCCCCTGAGCCTCCCTCAACTCCCACACACGAAAATCCTCCGCAATCGAACCTGACACCGCCCTTACCTGCTCCGGCTCAACAACCTGCGGCCGCCTCGCCGCCCCGCCGGCGAACCCGCCTTCGCTCCCCCTATCGCCGCCGCCGGCTACGAATCCGATGACCCCACTGATATCCTGTTCTTCAAGCACCGGAGGGCCATCCAAATGACACCCCCAATCCGCGAATCCATCCTCGCTGAGACCCGCCGCCAGTTCTTCGCCCGTGGCGCTCGAGGCCTCGGCGCAGCCGCCCTCGCGTCCCTCGTGGCCGAAGGCTCGGAGCTCAAACTCCCCCACTTCGCCCCCAAGGCGAAGCGCGCCATCTACCTCCACATGGTCGGCGCGCCCCCGCAGATGGACCTCTACGACTACAAGCCCAATATGCGCGACTGGTTCGACAAGGACCTCCCCGACTCCATCCGCCAGGGCCAGCGCCTTACCACCATGACCAGCGGCCAGACCCGCTTCCCCATCGCCCCCTCCGTCTTCGAATTCCACCAGCACGGCAAGTCCGGCGCCTGGATCTCCGACATCCTCCCCTACACCGCGAAGATGGCCGACGACATGGCCATCATCCGCTCCATGTACACCGAGGCCATCAACCATGAGCCCGCCATCACCTTTATCCAGACCGGCAACCAGATCGCCGGCAAGCCTTGCATGGGTGCCTGGATCGCCTACGGCCTCGGCAGCATGAATAAGGATCTCCCCACCTTCGTCGTCCTCAACGCCACCCACACCCACCCCAAGGCCGACGTCCAGGCCATCTCCGCCCGCCTCTGGTCCGCCGGCTTCCTCCCCGCCCAGCACGCCGGCGTCGCCCTTCGCGCTGCGGGCGACCCCGTCCTCTACATCAACAACCCCGCGGGCGTCACCCCCAAAACCCGCCGCCGCATGCTCGACGCCCTCGCCGAACTCAACACCATCCAGCACGCCAAACTCGGCGACCCCGAAACCAAGGCCCGCATTGAGCAGTACGAAATGGCGTTCCGCATGCAATCGTCAGTGCCCGAACTCACTGACCTCTCCAAGGAACCCGAAAGCACCTACCAGCTCTACGGCGAGGACGCCCGCAAAGGCGGCACCTTCGCCAACTCCTGCCTCGTCGCCCGCCGCCTCGCCGAACGCGGCGTCCGCTTCATCCAGATCTACCATCGCGGGTGGGACGTCCATCACAGCCTCCCTGAAGTCCTCCCCGCCCAGTGCCGCGACATCGACCAGGGCTGCTGGGCCCTCGTCCAGGACCTCAAACAGCGCGGCATGCTCGACGATACCCTCGTCATCTGGGGCGGCGAGTTCGGCCGCACCATCTACTCCCAGGGCCGCCTCACCAAAACCGACCACGGCCGCGATCACCACCCCCGCTGCTTCTCCCTCTGGCTCGCCGGAGGCGGCATCAAAGGCGGCATCGTCCACGGCGAAACCGACGACTTCAGCTACAACATCACCAGGGACCCCGTCCACATCCGCGACTTCCAGGCCACCATCCTCCACTGCTTCGGCATTGACCACCAACGCTTCACCCACAAGTACCAGGGCCTCGACCAGAAGCTCACCGGCGTGGAACCCGCCCAGGTGGTCAAGGAACTACTCCTATGAACGGGCCGTCCTGACGTATGTCGCTCGCAACCAAACTTGCGTCCAAGTTCCCTCATACAACCCAGGCGCGTGGCTTTGACCTTTTCTTCCGGGGCGCCGTTCGGCCCGTCCGCTCCACGCCTACGTCCTTTGAGGCCGAAGTCCTCGGTGGTGAACTCTCCTCGGTCGACCTCCGCCTGAACGGCAAGGCGCTCGAAATCGAGTGCGACTGCGACGCCTTCCTGGACCGCGGCCCCTGCAAACACATCTGGGCCGCCATCCTGGAGGCGGACCGGCGCGGTGCACTCGAAAAGGCTCGCCACGTCTCTCCCCTCACCCTTGTCGATGCCCTCGATGGCGCCGGCGCCGAACCCTCCGCCCCCGCGTCCGCCTCCCTCTGGCGCGAGCAGTTGCGCTCCATCGCGCTGTACTCGCGCGACCACGCCCAGCCGGGCGCTCGCACCGCCGCTTGGCCCGCCGGCTTCCAGGTCGCCTACGCCATTGACCTCCCGGCTTCCCGCTCCGCCGGAGCGCCGGTCGTCACGCTCCTCAGCCGCAGCCGCAAGAAGAACGGCGATTGGACGGTCTTCAAGGACTTGCACCTCACTCGCGCCGCGATCTTCACATTGCCCGACCCCGCGGACACGGAGATCCTCGAAGCGCTCGCCGGCGCGCCCAATCCGCTGGACTTCTCCTCCCACAGAGAACTGCAGCGGTTTGCCCTCCCCGCGCACCTCGCCCTCAAAGTCCTTCCCGTCGTCTCCGCCGCCGGCCGTCTCTGGGCCGCGCCCGATTACCACTCCCACCAGCTCCGCCCCATCGCCTGGGATTCCGGCGAGCCCTGGCGCTTCTGTGTCCGCGTCCACCGCAATGAACGCGACCTTTGGGAGATCACCGGGGAGTTCCGCCGCGGCGCCGACGAACGTGCCGCCCTCGATGCCCCCGAATTCATCTTCGCCTCCGGCTTCCTGCTCCTCGGCCAGACCCTCGCCCGTTTCCAGGACACCGACGCCCTTCCCTGGGTGCGCCAACTGCTGAATGACCGCACCATCACGTTCATGGACCGCGATCGCGACGCCGCGCTTGCCGCGCTGCTCGAATCGCCCGTCGTGCCCCCGCTGGACCTCGCTCCCGAACTCGATTTCGAACAGCGGCAAGGCTCCCCTCGTTTCGGCGTTCGCTTGAATCAGGCCAAGAACGCCTGGGGTGACGCCGCCTTCAACGCCACTCTCCTCGCCGACTATGGAGCGGGCTTGCGGCCGCTCCGCCGCGAGGAATCGCGCGGCTTCTGGATGCCCGGTGACCGCCTCTACGTCCTGCGCGATCAGCAGGCCGAGGCCGCCGCCTGGCAGACCCTTTCAGAGGGCGGTGTGCGCCTGTCGCCCGACGGCGGCTCCCCCGGCCGTCTCTTGCCCAAAGCCATGCCCAAGCTCGTCCGCCACCTCATCGCCGAGGGCTGGCGCGTCGAAGCCGAAGGCCGTGCTTTCCGGAGTCCCGGCGCGACGCGCCTCGAAGTCACCTCGGGCATCGACTGGTTCGAGCTGCACGGTCAGATCGATTACGAAGGCCAGACCGCTGCGCTCCCTGACCTGCTGGCCGCCCTGCGCCGCGGCGACGCTATGGTCAAGCTCGACGACGGCTCCTTCGGCATGCTTCCCGAAGAGTGGCTCGCCAGGTTCGCGCCCCTCGCCGGCCTCGGCGAGGTCGCCGAGGGTCACCTTCGCTTCCGCTCCACCCAGGCCGGCCTTCTCGACGCGCTCCTCGCCGCCCAGCCCGAGGTCCGCGTCGACGAGGTCTTCGAACGGGCGCGACAGCGGCTCCGCGGCTTCCAGGGCGTCAGCCCCGCCGTCCAGCCGGAGGGCTTCCGGGGCCGGCTTCGCGGCTACCAGGAAGAGGGCCTTGGCTGGATCGAGTTCCTTCGCGAGTTCGGCTTCGGCGGCATCCTCGCCGACGATATGGGCGTCGGCAAGACCGCCCAGGTCCTCGCCGCCCTCGAACAACGCCGCGCCGCCGGCCATGGCCCGTCCCTCGTCGTCTCCCCCCGCTCTCTGCTCTTCAATTGGCGCCAGGAGGCCGAACGGTTCACGCCGCAGATCAAGGTGCTTGAGCACGCCGGCCAGCAGCGCGATCTCGAGCGCATCGGCGAGCATCACCTCATCCTCACCACCTACGGCACCCTCCAGCGCGACATCCCCAACCTCTCCCAGCGCGAGTTCGATTACGTCATCCTCGACGAAGCGCAGGCCATCAAGAACGCGAACACCGCTTCGGCCAAGGCCGTCCGCCTGCTCAAGGGCCGGCATCGCCTGGCGCTCAGCGGCACGCCCATTGAGAACCACCTCGGCGAACTCTGGAGCCTCTTCGAGTTCCTCAATCCCGGGATGCTCGGAGAAGCCAAAGTGCTCAAACTCGCCGGCGGCCTCGCTAAGAACCCCTCGGAGGAGACGCGCCGCCTTCTGGCGGCGGCCTTGCGCCCGTTCATTCTGCGCCGCACCAAGCAGCAGGTGGCGCGGGAGCTTCCCGAAAAAACCGAGCAGACCATCTTCTGCGAGCTCGAAGGCGACCAGCGCCGCCAGTACGATGAACTCCTCGCTCACTACCGCCAGCGGCTGCTCAGCCCCGATCGGGGCAACGGCAAGGCGGCCTGGAACCGCGTCAAGTTCCAGGTGCTCGAAGCATTGCTCCGCCTTCGCCAGGCGGCGTGCCATCCGGGGCTGCTGAATGAGAAGCTGGCCTCCCAATCAAGCGCCAAGTTCACCACCCTGCTCGCCCAACTGGAGGAGCTGCGCGAGGAAGGCCACAAGGCGCTGGTCTTCTCCCAGTTCACTTCCCTGCTCGCCCTGCTCAAGACGCGCCTCGACGAGGCCGGCTTCACCTACGAGTACCTCGACGGCGCAACCCGCGACCGCCAGGCTCACGTGGAGCGCTTTCAGAACGACCCCAAGACCCAGCTCTTCCTCATCAGCCTCCGCGCCGGAGGCCTGGGCCTGAATCTCACCGCCGCGGGCTACGTCTTCCTGCTCGACCCCTGGTGGAATCCCGCCGTCGAAGCCCAGGCCATCGACCGCGCCCACCGCATCGGCCAGACGCAGAACGTGTTCGCCTATCGCCTCATCGCCCGCGATACGGTCGAGGAGAAGGTCCTCGCGCTGCAATCCGGTAAACGCGCCCTCGCCGACGCCATCCTCAGCGAGGACAACGCCGTCCTCCGCGACCTCACCCGGGAGGACCTGGAGATCCTCCTCTCATGAACGCCACCTCCAGGGTCACCGCCGCCAGCGTCCGCCGCCCCACCCGCGCCAGCAGTTCGTGCGGTCCGGCCTCGAGCGAACCCGGCACGCGAAAATTCACCTCGTATCGCGGCAGGCGCGGATCGGTGCAGAACGTGTCTTCCACCTCCACCGCCGCGCCACCCAGCGTGGCCGAAAACTGCGCCGGGTCGAGCATCTCCTCTACGGTCGCCTTCACCGTGCCCGTCACGATCCGCGTCCCCGAGAGCAGGTCCACCCCGTCGTTCGCCGATACCAGCCGCGGGACCAGCGGAGGCGCCGGGAGCAGGCGCACAAACGCCGGCTCGCACAATGCCTCTCCCCGCCACGTCAGCCGCAGCGGCTGCAAGCCCGTCGGCAGGCCTTCCGGCAGCAGCAGCGTCACCTGCCGCATACCGTCGTACTCCGGCGGTCCGATGAAGGTCCCTTCGGCCGCGCGCCCCCCGGCCTCGATGCCCAGGCCCACCAGCGAGACGCCCGGCGGCAGGTCCTCCACCCACAGATTCAACGCAGCGAACCCGCCCCGCACCGGCGCCGCCGGCTCGGAACTGTGCGCCGCGGTCACGCGCCGGATGCGCGCCCGCCCTGCTTCCGCCGCCGCGCCGCCCTTCACCCCGCACACCCACATGTATTGCGTTTCCCGGCCCTCGAGCGCCAACAACCGGAACCCGAGCCCGTCCAGGAACTCCGCCACCTCGGCCGCCGAAAACCGTACCCCGGACCACGTGTCGAACTCCTTCGCCGTGCGCGGCAGCCCGTTGATCTGGCACCGCAGCACGCCGCCCGGCTTCAGCACCCGGTACGCCTCCGCCAGGTACCCCAGCACCACCTCCCGGCTCGGAATGTGCTGGAACACCGCATACGAATACACGAAGTCGAAGGATTCGGAGGCAAAGGCCCGTAAGTCTGAATCCGCCGCGTGGTGGGCGTGCGCGTGGGCGATGTCCGCCAGCTTGCGCCGCGCCAGCCCGATCATCTCGTCGGAGATGTCCACCCCGTGGATCTCCCCGAAAAACCGGCTCATCGGCCGCAGCAGCCGCCCCGGCCCGCACCCGATCTCGAGCGCCCGCCGAGCCCGCGCGTCGCCCCGCGGCAGCCGGCGCAGGTCCGCCGTCAACAGCCGGATCACGTCGGACGCCGTGCCCAGGAACTCCGCGTCTTCCTGCTCCCGCCGCCCGAAGGCGACGTAGTAGTAAGCGTCCTCCCGGGCTCGCGCGTTCCAGTCCTCGCGCATCCGGGCCGCTATGCTGGTGTCGATGGCTCTCTCGCTGCTCAATGTGACGTCCGGACTGATCGTCCAGTTTAGCGCGCAGGCCCCGGATGGCGTCACCATCGGCCTGCTGGGACTGCGCGGCGCCGGCGTCTCCGAAGTCCTTCGCGCCGCCTCCGGCCAGGCCGTCACCGTCGACTACGCACTCGACGCTCTCGACGCGTTGGAGCGGATCGGCGAACTGGAACGGCTGGAGGCGCGCCGCCGCGAAGGGGCGACCATCCTGCTCGCCTCGCACGACGAAGCCTTGCTCCGTGACCTCGCCGACGAGGTCTGGTGGATCGACGAGGGCCGCCTTCGCAGGAAAGGCGACCCCCTCGAAGTCCTCTCCGCCTTCCGCCGCCACGTGGCGGCGTCCCTCCGGACGGAGCCTCGCCCGCTCCATCCGTCGCTCCGCCGGGGCGACGGCCGGGCGACGCTGGAGGCCATCGAGACGGCCCCGCGCTGGGCCGCGGGCGAGCCGGCTTCGATCGCCGTCACCGTGCGCTTCCACGCCCCCGTGGAAGACCCGGTGGTGGGCGTCATGATCCGCACCCGCGTGGGCTTCGAAGTCTATGGAACGAATACCGGCCTGGAACGGCTGAAACTCGGGCCCTGCGCGGCGGGCGACCTCCGCCAGGTGCGCTTCGCCTTCCGGTGCGACCTGTGCCCGCAGGAGTACACCGTGACCGCCGCTTCCCATGACCCCGATGGCGTGTGGCACGACTGGATGGAAGATGCCGTGGCGGTGCTCGTCACCGGCGACCGGTATACCGCCGGCGTCGCCAACCTGCGCGCCGAGGTGACCGTTATTTCGCCGACTCGAGAATGAACGTGGGCGCCAGGCCCGAGTGCATCGAGAACCCGCTCACGCCGAGCGGCGAGAGCCAGGTGGACGCCCCGTGCACGCGGCCGAGATAAGCGTGAGGATGAACGTCCACGCGCATCTCCTTCATCTCGACCTCGCCGTAGCGGTAGACCGGGAACGACGCCGACGCGTCCTTCACCCGCTCCTGGACGACGTAGGACGAGCGCATCGCCGTGCGCAGGGCGCGCTCCCAGGCGGAGTCGTCGGTCTCCCAGCCGCGGTAGGTCTGCAAGTCGCTCGACTCGTCGTTCGGCTTGAGCACCAGCGTCTGGCGGTTCTTGAGAATGAAGTCCGGAAGGTCGACCGCCTTGTCCTGATAGGTGGTCTTGGCTGCCGCCACGACGCGCGTCCAGGGCAGGTATTCGCGGAGGGCCTTCTTCTCCGCGGCCGGGAAGCCGGCCGTGACCGTCTCGTCGGTGAGCAGATCGAAGATCGCCTTCTTCTGGGCGAGCTCCGAGCGAAAGCTGTTTACGATGCAGACCTTGCCTTCGCGGTAGGCGCGGACCATCGCGTGGGAAAGGTCGAACCGCACCAGGAACTCCTGGGCCTTGACGCGCCGCCAGATTAGGTCGATCGGGAAGTCCCCGCGCCGCAGCACGCCGTTGCGGTACTCCAACTGGTCGGGCGAGACGATCTCCGTCGGATGGCCCTGTTTGATGAAGTACTCCCGGAGAAGAATATACTCATCCGGGAACGCCGTCTGGAAAGGCTGCTTGAACTCGACGATCGCGATGTTCGGCTTCTTCGTGCCGCCGAACTCTTTCCAGGTCTTGAGCAGCGCTTGGAGGAAGTGCTTGGTGCCGCCGAGCTTGGCGAGCTTGTGCTTCTTCCGGAACTCCTTGACCGGCGCGCAGTCGTAGTAGAGGTCGCCCAGCGTCTCGCCGTAGGCGACGCCCATCGGCGTGTCGGCGGTGTAGTCGGTGAATTGCAGCGTGCCGTTGTTGAGATGGGTGTCGAGTAGGGAGGTGACCGAGAAGTAGGGGTAGCGCGGGTCCAGGTTGGCGAGCATCTTCTCGGCCGGCAACAACTCCATGCGCGAGAGGAGCGCGGCGTTGGACAGGGCCAGTTGCTTGACGCGATCGATGGCGGAGAAGAGAGACTCCGCGGCCTTCACCAGATTGGTATACTGGCGCCGCGAGATGAAGTGGGGACGCAGAGTGGTCGAAATCGGGCGGCCACCGATGGTGAGGTGTGCCTGTTGCATGTCATGCTGCAACTGCTCCGCCCAACTCAGGTCCTTGAACTTGTCCGTCTCCAGTAGCTTGTGATAGCGGGCTACTGCTTCGCCCAACTGGCTCATGTAGTTACAATGCTTCCTATTTTTCAGTATTGCACGGGCCTCTGGATTTCGCATTATCCGGACCCTTCAGGAAGCTTGCTTCTAATTGAAAATAAGACAGTTTTCGTTCTGCAACAGAACCGCTTCTAGACGTCCAAACCAACCGACCGCATGAGTTCGAGGGCATTGCTCTTCTGAACAACACCCTCCCGCAAACGGTAATCGAAGCGGATGCGGCCGTCCTCGAAATGATCCTCGAAATGGACGTTCTTCGCCCGCGGAGCGAGCTGAGCGACGATCTCGGTGAGCGCCAGGTCGTGAGTGGTCAGGAGCCCGATGGCGCCGCGGCCGGCGAGATGGGTAAGGAGGGCTTCGGCGCCGATACGCCGGTCGTGGGAGTTGGTTCCGTGCAGCAACTCGTCGAAGAGGAACAAAAGCGGCAGGGGCCCGGCGGTGAGGTCGGAGATGTTCTTGAGGCGCAGCACCTCGGCGTAGAAACGCGAAACACCAGAGGCGAGCGAATCGACGACGCGTATGGACGCGCCGATGGAGACCGGGGTGAGGCGCAGGGACTTCGCCCGCACGGGAGCGCCCGCGAGCGCGAGCAGGGCGTTGGCGCCGAGCGTGCGAAGGAGCGTGCTCTTGCCGGACATATTGGAGCCGCTGACGAAGAAGACGGCACAGCCTTCGCCCGCGGAGAGGCGGACGTCGTTGCGGACCGCCGTCTCGGGCAGCAGAGGGTGGGCTATGCCGGTGGCATCGATGTCAGCGCCGCCGTCCAGGATCTCGGGGAACGGATCGTGAGGGTGTTCAAAGGCGTAAGCGGCGATCGAACTAAGCGCCTCCAGCTCACCCAACGCGTCGAGCCAGCCTTCGACGCCGGGGCCATGCGTGCGGCGCCAGGCTTCGATGGCGAACGACAGTTGCTCCGTCCACAACAGCAGGGGATCGAGAGCCTTCATGAGCACGTGATCGCGGGAGTCGAGCAACTCGACGAGCCGGTTGAGGCGGCGTATGCGCCGGGAAGCGGGCTTGCCCTCCACATCCATGCGCCCGCGCAGTTCGCGGAGGCGAAGGTTCAGAAACGGCTCGCGCTCCAGCCGGGAAAGGACCGAGCCCAGGAGCTCGAGATCGCCGCCGGGCCGATCGACGGCGGCTACAATGGCCGCGGCCGTGCGGCGGTGCGCCAGCCGGAACGCCGCCAAAGGAACTACCGCCGCCAGAACGACCGAGACCGGCCACTTGGCCAGCCCCCAACCCACAAGCGCGGCCACGAACAGTAGCACCAACAGGGGCGCGAGCAAGCGAGCCCGCCAGGTGACGCGCAGCGCCGGGCGGCGGCTCCAGGCGACCAACTCAGCGGCATGCACACCGGCGCGGACTGCTTCGCCGAGCAGTGCGAGGTCTTCGCGGAGATCGAGCTTCGGCCTCAGCTCCGTCACCGCCTCTTGCCGTGAGCGGATCTCCAGCCCATCCGCGGCGCGCGTCAGCCAGCGGGCGAGAGTAGCCTCGCCCGCACGGGTGCGGGCGACGGAGAGCCTCTCGAAGAGCCCGCCGCGGCCGAAGACATCGAGATCCTTGGCGTAGGGATGATCGGGCTCGTCGTAGGCTTCGCCGGATTCCCCGCGGCCTGCCCAGGCGCCGTCGAGCCGTTCGAGTGCGCGCTCGTAGAGCGCCTCGGCGCGGCGCGCGCGGTCGAGCCGGCGGACCACGAATTCATGCGCGGCGAGCAGCGAGGTGAACAGCGCCGCGGCGGCGGCGTAGACCGGCCATTCGAGCCCCGCGTAGAATGCCACCGGCACGGCGAGGACCACCGCGAGCTTCGCGTTCCCCAGCCAGACGTGCCACTGCCGCAGGCGTGCGCTGACGGCGCGCCGTTCCTCGAGGCGCCGCACATATTCGGCGCGCGGATCGATCATGGTGCGAGAAAGCCCCGGCTAGAGTGTAGCGAACTCATCGGGCTCAAAGCCGATCACGATCTTGCGCCCTTTCACCGCCAGGGGCCGCTTGATGAGATTGGGATGAGCGGCCATCAGCCGGATCGCCTCTGCCCGCGGCGGCGGGTAGTCCTTCATGCCCATCTCGCGATAGAGATCGTTGCGCGTGTTGAGGAAGTCGCGATAATCGCGGGTCCCGATCAACTGGTCGAGCTGCGTTTCGGTCAATCCCCGGTTCAAATCGACCTCGCCGAACTCGATGTTCCGTTCGCGGAGGAAACTCCTCGCTTTTCGGCAGGTCGTTCAAGTGGGCTTCAGATACAGGGTCACGGGCATGGGTCAGTACCGGGGGACGCGCGGGTCGATTTCCAGGCTCCAGCGATCGATGCCTCCGCTCATGCTCTGGCACTCCTCCACACCCTGGCGGCGGAGCCAATCGACGACACTGAGACTGCGCATGCCGTGGTGGCAGAAGACGATGAGAAGCGCCTCGTCCGCCTTGCCTTCCAGATCGGAAAGACGCTGCGGAACCGTGTTCATCGGGATGAGCTCCGCGCCGTCGATCGACGCCGCGGCATGCTCGAACGCCTCCCGGACATCGATGAGGTGCAGTTTCTCACCCGCGTCCAGGCGCTGCTTGACCTCCGCCGCGGTCACTTCCAAGGGCAATGGCACGAAGAGGATTGTAACAAGGGTGCCGCGGCGGAGGCGGCTCGCCGCTCATTTTCTTGTGTACTCGCTCCGGCTGCCGGCCAACAGGCGCTGCAACTGGGCGCAGTCCATTTCGAGCTTCTTTTGCGCTTGCGGAACGATGACCGGCATCAGCAACTGGTAGAACCAACGGTGGAACTGGTAGCGCGCTTCGGTCTCCAGGCGCGTGCGGCCGTTGCCCAGGTCGGTGAGCACGTAGCTCGCATCGCCTTCGAAGGCCTCCGCGGACGTCGAACGGACGAGCAGCCGCCGGGCGGGCTCCACTTCTCTGGTGACGGCGACGATTTCCATCGGCCGGTTTCCATTGTTGGCGTCGAGCATGATCCACCGTGTCTTCTTGCCCGCTTCGGGGGCGGGCGATTCCGGATGCACCTCCGACAGCCAACTCACCCACTGCTTCAGACGGCCGGGTTCATACAGCCAAGGCCACACTTCGGCCGGAGAGGCGGGCAGTTCGACGGCGTAATAGAGCCGGTTGGCGTCCTTGCGCGCCCCGAGTGCAAGCAGCACGCCTACCGTCAGCACCAGCAGCGCGGCGAGCGCTCCACCGATCCAAAGAACCCACTTCATCGCTTCTCTCCTTCCGGCATGGCAGCTCCGGCGGCCACGCCCGCTCCGAGGGTTGCCGTGATCAGCGCGCGATACCAGAAGGGCGTCACGCCTGTAATGGCGCCCAGCGCCAGCAGTGCGAACAGCACCGCCAGCGGGGCAAGGAAGATTGCCCGCCTGCCGCGGCAGGCGAACCCCGCAAGGGCTCCCGCCACGCCCGCGAGCCAAAGTCCGGCGGCCAGGTAATCCATCCCTCGCGCGACCCCGGCCTTCAGCGGGACTTGCGAAAGGATGAGAGACCAGAACCCGTCGAGCAGCAGCACAGGCCCGGCGGCGGCCACAAACACGGCGAGCAGCGACGCTTCCCAGTTCGCCGCCCGCGCCTGCATCCGGACCAGCGGCACGGCAGACCACACAACCTGCCGCCAGTACCAGGCGCGGGACTGGCGGATCGCAAACTCCTCCGCCAGGTCGCCCTCCACCCAATCGCGCTGCGGGGCAGCCAACAGCCCGCGCAGCAGCCACACCGCGATGCGGGGCGGATTCATGCGCGGCCTCCTGCCAAGCCCAGCCCTTTCGACATCCTCTGGAGCGCGGCGACGGCAGTCTCCAGGGCGGCCTGGCCGGCGCCGGTCACCTCAAACAAGCGCTTGGCGCGCCCCCCCCGCTCGGCGGTGGCCTCACCTTCTTTCGAGTGCACGTACCCTTTCGACTCCAGGCGATCCAGGGTCGCGTAGACGGCCCCCACTGTGACCTCGCGGCCGGCGCGCACCTCGATTTCCCTGCGCACGGTCATACCGTAGGCATCTCCGCCCAGGCGCAGGACAGCCATCAGCACCAGTTGCTCGAATTCGCCGAGAAAATCGCCCTTGGCCATGTTTCTACAAAATAGAACATATCGCCGACGGCGTCAAGAGATTTCTGGAGGGAGATCCCTGCACAGGGCCGAGCCGCCTCGCGGCCGTCTACTGTGCGTTCATCCGCTCGAGCTGCTTCACCAGGAAGTTCATGTCCATGAACGGATCGCCGCCGCTGCGCGCCCAATGCACGCGGCCCTGCTTGTCGATCAGGATCGTCGAGTGGACTTCCATGTCCTCGAAATCGTCGTAGGATTGGAAGCGCCGGGCGTTGGCGAAACCCTCGTCGGAAAGCAGGCGGACGGCGGGCAGTTGGAGCCCCTCCTTGAGGTACTTCGCATTGTCGGCGGGCTGGTTGCCGCTCACGGCGAGGACGACGGTTTCCAAGCGGTCCCAATCGCTCTTGCGGGCGTTGATGTCCTGGAGTTGCTTCATGCAGTGCAGGCACTCGCGGCCGAGGTAGAAGACCAGGATCACGTTGCGGCCCTTGTATTCGGCGAGCGAGGCACGCTTGCCTTCGGCGTCGCGGGCTTCCAGTTCCGCCGCGGGATAGGGTTCCCACACGGCGGGCCCAAACTGCTGGAGCGCGGCCTTGACGTAGCTTCGCTGCGGCCTCGGTGAACTGTCTTTCGGTTCGGCTTGAACACCCGTGGCCACCGCCCGTTCAAGCGGCTTCAAGCCCTTGTCCGCGCCGGAGGTGACATCGAGCAGGCGCGCCATGGCGGCTTTCGCCTTCGGGTCGTCCCCCATCGCGTGATAACTCTCAACCAGGCCGGCCAGGGCGATGAAATCGTTCCGCGTGAGCTTCAGCGCCTGCTCGAAGGCCTGCGCGGCAAGCGGGGCGCTCTTCGCGTCCAGGTAGGCGCGGCCCAGCGCGTTGTAGAGAACCTCGGGGTACCGCGGCGGATCGTTGTCGTGGGACTGCATCTCAAAGTGCTTCGCCGCCGCGTTTGAGAGCAGCGCCAGTCCGGCCAGCGTCTCCCCGGACGCGAGCGCCATCCGCGCCTTCAGATCGAGCGTCTGGATCTCGAACAGCGACTTGGCGCTCTCGCCTTTCTCGGCCTCGGCCTTCAGCTCCTGATGGGCGGTGAAGGCCTTCTCCGCCAAGGCGGCGTTTCCCAAGGCCACGTGCGCGCGGGTCTCCACGTAGGTCTTCATCATCTTGTCGGCGGTGATCTCGCGCCAAGGGATGGTCTTGGGGTCCAGCAGATCGTTCCAGCGCTCGTACTTCACCAGCGTGCGGACGAGCGACCGTATGCCCTGCGAGTGGCTGCTGAAGCTGTTGTCGCCGTTGAACTGCGGATCCAGCGGCGCGCCGATCAACTGGCGCGCGCCGAAGATGGCCGCATCCGCCATGCCGAGCTGCTCCTGGATGTAGCTCAGGTAATGCCGGTTGTGGCCGTAGTTCCAGGTGTTGAAGGGAAACTTCAGGTGCGCCTGCATGTAGCGCAGCTCGGTGCGCGTGGCGGCGTCCATAGCAATCGCCGCTTCGTGCCACATGCCCACGGTTGCGTAGATGTGGCCCGGCATGTGATGCGCGTGGCCAATTCCGGGGGCGATCTTGCCGTAGCGCTCGCAACTTAACAGCGCCTGTTCTGGTTCGTGGTAGTTCCAGTTGTGAATGCGGTAGTGGTGCGCGCCCGGATGGTCGGGCTGCCGGGCCAGGATCTCGCGCACGATGGACTCGGTGCCGTAGCGGGAATCGCCCATATTGGCCAGCGCCAGCAGCGCGCGCGCCTCCATGTCATCCGGATACTTCACGCACAGCGTTTCCAGCTTCTTCTTGTAGAGGACGTTCCGCTCGTGGCCGTCGTCGCCGCGGTCGCGCAGGCGGTCGACGATGTTCAGCGCCTCGAGCGACTCGATGTAGAGGCGCTCCCGCTCGCTGACCTTGTCCTTGCGTTTGGAGGCCTCGCGAATAAACTCGGTGGAGCGTTCATCGCCCGCCGCGCGAGCCAGGCCCCAGTAGCACATGGCGTTGTCCGGCTCCAGCTTCGCGCACCACCGGAAGGCGCGTTCCGCCTCGTAGTCCCAAAAGGAATGCAGCAGCGCGACGCCCTGGTTGAACCACTTCTGCACGTCCGGATTTCGGGTGGTGATCGGGAAGTGCACCTCGCCGATTCCTGGCATCACCGAGGGTTTCTGGCGCGGGCCTTTGTCGAAAGCGGGTCCAAGGTGTGAGTGGCCCTGCTTGATTTCGAGCCACGCCGGTTTTCCGCCCGAGGTCTGTGCCGCCAGGGGCCACGCGAAGGCCGCCAACAAGAATCCCAGTTTCAACGCAACGCCTCCAGATGTGGATCATCTTCGCACGCCCGCGCGGCTAACCGTATTCGAAACCCGCGAACGCGAAAACGCAGGGATCGGGGGCAAGCGCCACGCCGCCGCGCTGCATCCTGAGGAGCGTTCGCACGGGCAGAAAGCCGGCCTCGCGAGCCAGGGCCGCCGCCTGTTCGTTCGCGGGCGCCAGGTCCCAGTACATCGCCCCACCGCCGTGACGTGAGACCGCCCACGCAACCAGTCGACGCGCGTCGAGAACGCTCGCTGCGCGGCAGGGCCCGAAGTAGCGCGCGACACGTCCGGGCCTCGTCAGGGCATAGGAGCCGCCGCCGGCCGCCGCGGACTCCGAGTCCGGCAGAACGAACCTCGCGGCGTCGTCGAGGACCCGGGCATCGGCGGGGGGCAACCGCGGCGCCTCCGGAGCCTCACGCGGTTCGCGCAGCCAGCGCTCTACGGCATACTCGGCGGTGAACCCGCAGGCTTCGTAGAGCGGCTGCCCCATCGTCGTGGCGTCCAAACGCTGCCGGCGCACACCCAGGCCGTCGAGCCAGGCGAGGGCGTGTTCCATGAGCATCCGGGCGAACCCGCGCCCGCGCTGCACCGGATCGGTGAGCACCATGCCGATCCACGCCAGATCGCGTCCGTAGCGTAGCGCGCTGAGCGTAGAGACGATTCTCCCGTCCCGCTCATAGCCGAAGCAGGCCTCCGGATCCAGGCGCAGGATCCGCAGCCAATCCTCGCGCGTCTGATTCCAGCCCGCCGCAGTGGAAAGCCCGTGGGCGTCGTCGAGATCGCGAAGCGTCAGCCGGCGGATCATCGCAGCCAGCGATCCAGGTTCTCTCGAACGAACCCGTCGTCGGTGAGATGCGGGTAGTCGCGCACCACGCGATCGATCTCCCCGCATTGCCCGGGCGAGAGATCCTCGTTCGGATCCAGGCACCAACGGCCGGCCAGAAGTCCCTGGCGGCGGAGGATCTCATGCAGACCCGCAATGCAGCCGTGGAAGCCGTTGGGGGCGTCGAACAGCGCGGCGTTTGCGTCGGTGAGTTGCTGGCCGAGGATGAGCCATTCCGCGGAGATCCGCGCTTCGGCGTGGATCATCACCGCCTTCTTCGTCCACACCGCCCACTGCCCGAGGAGGCCTCCCGCGAAACGCAAGGTGACGCCGCCGAAGCAGTAGGGCGTGACCAGGTCGGCAATTATGTTGTCGTCGTTGCCGGTGTACAGCGCGATTTCGGAAGCGCGCCCCGACTCCGCCACCGCCCGCAGCACATCGATGGTCTGGTAGCGGTTGAAGGGCGCGATCTTGATGGCCACCACGTTCTCCACCTCCACCGCCCGCCGCCAGAACGAATAGGGAAGGACGCGGCCGCCAACTGCGGGCTGCAGGTAGAAGCCGACGACGGGCAGTACGCCGGCCACGGCGCGGACGTGGTCCAACAGCGCCTCCTCCGGGACGTCCCGCAACGCACCCAGGCTGAGAAGCGCTGCGTGGTAACCCAGGTGCGCCGCCAACTCGGCCTCCGCGAGCGCCTGCGCGCGCTGGCCGCATACGCCGGCCACCAGGGCCGCACCGCGGCCCCGCGCCTCTTCGGCCGCCAGAGTCAACACCGGGCGCAGCAGCCCCGCGTCCCGGATCGCGAATTGTGTGGTGTGCACGCCCACCGCCAGCCCACCGGCGCCGGCGTCGAGATAGTAGCGGCTGAGCGCGCGCTGCCGCCGCTCATCGAGTTTGCGTTCCGCGGTCAGCGCCAAAGGATGCGCCGGGATCGCGCAGCCTGCGCGGAGCCGTTCAAAACCGCCCATCGCGCGCCTCGAAGTGCGTGGGTTTGTCCCATCGCTCGCCGCCGGAGGCCACCCACGCCGCCACGTGCTCGATCGCCTCCGCCACCGGCACTTCCGGGGGCCCGAACAGTTCCCGGCGCCGCCGCGCGTTGCTGAGCAGTGCGGTGGAGGCTTCGGTGCCGTCGAAAACGGGGACGCGCCCAAAGCGCTGCCCGAAGCGCTCCGCCAGTTGGCGAACGGAGAGCGTCTCGTCGCCGGTGAGATTCAGGACGAAGGGCGGCGACGCGCAATGTTCGAAGCAGCGCAGCGCCACGGAGTTCGCATCGCCCTGCCAGATGACGTTGACAAAACCCATGGTCAGGGAGACGGGCTCGCCGCGCCACACCTTCCAGGCGATATCGGCCAACACGCCGTAGCGGGTCTCCACGGCGTAGTTGAGCCGCAGGAGGGCCACGCGCGTGCCGTAGTGCCGCGACGCATATTCGAACAACCGCTCGCGCGCCAGCGCCGACCAGCCGTACTCGCCCACCGGATCGGGCGCGACGGTTTCGTCCGGCCCGCCGCTGTCCACAGGCGTCAACGGATACACGTTGCCGGTGGAAAACGCCACGATTCTCGACGCGGCGAAGCGACGGGCGACAAGCCCCGGGAGCAGCGCATTGGCCGCCCACGTGGCGCCTGCATCTTCGCCGGTTCCGAACTTCCGGGCAGCCATGTAGACAACGTTTGGCGCATCCGGCAAGGCCTCCAAAGCACCAGGTGCGAGCAGGTCCGCATCGAGGCAGGCGACGCCCGCGGCCTCCAGGCGCGCCCGCGCGGCGCGGTCGGTGAAGCGGGAAACGGCGGTGACCGGCGTGAGAGGCTCAGCCGCGTGACGGGCGCGGAGCGCGAGCGTGGGTCCCATCTTGCCGCCGGCGCCCAGAATCAGGAGCCCGCCGCGCCAACTCCGCGCCGCTGCGCAATCCGCCGCCGAAGGGCGGCTGAGCATTTCTTCGATCAATAGAGGCGCACTCCGCGCGGGCCGGCGGGCTCGAGTTGCCGCACCGAGTCGATGAAGCGGACGCTGTTCGCCGCGCTGGTCATGACGATGGAATGCGTGCGGTAGCCGCCGCGGAAGAAGCGTACGCCCTCCAGCAGCGCGCCCTTGGTCACGCCGGTGGCCGCAAACACCAGGTGATCGCCGGGGGCCAGGTCCTGGGCCCGGTAAATGCGCTTCGGATCGGGGATCCCCATCCGCTTCACCCGTTCTTCCAACTCCGGCGTATCCACCACCAGCCGGCCCACCATCTCACCGTTGAGGCAGCGCATGGCGGCGGCGGTGATCACGCCCTCCGGCGCACCGCCCGTGCCCATGACCGCGTGGACGCCCGCACCGCGAACCGCGACCGCGATGCCGGCCGACAGGTCGCCGTCGCCGATCAGGCGAATGCGCGCGCCGGCCTTGCGAATCCGTGCGATCAAGTCCTGGTGGCGGCTGCGGTCAAGCACGACGATGACCAGGTCGCGGACGTCGCGGTCGAGGCACCGCGCGATCGACTTGAGATTCTCTTCGACTGGCGCATCGATGTCGAGAGCCCCTTTGCACGCCGGGCCCGCGATGATCTTCTCCATATAGCAATCGGGCGCGTGGAGCAGTCCGCCGTGCTCGCTCGCGGCGAGGACCGAGATGGCGTTGCTCGCGCCGGTGGCGCACAGGTTCGTGCCTTCCAGAGGATCGACTGCGATGTCCACTTCGGGATAGCGGAAACCCGGTGGCGGCGGGGCGCCCACGCGCTCGCCGATGTAAAGCATGGGGGCCTGGTCTCGCTCGCCTTCGCCGATCACGATGGTGCCGGCGATCCGGACCTTCTCAAAGGCCATGCGCATGGCCTGGACGGCGACGTGATCCGATTCGTCACGTTCGCCCATACCCATCGTGCGGGCGGAAGCGACGGCGGCTTCCTCCACCACGGTCACCAGGTCCAGTGCGATCTGGTGTTCGAATTCCGGAAGGGGCGGCCCAGCGGCGGCGGCGTTCTGGTACAGGGTGTCGGACATGAAAACGGCCCTCCTTCTCAGGTTCCTCCTGCCGCCGGCCCGTGGCGCGCTCTTATCCGGACCTTTGCGGCCGATAAGGAACTGCAGAGCGCGACCGCTCGCATTATGTCACTCCTTCAAAAGCTCCGCTTGTTGTCGATTGGTCAGAAGCTCGGCTTGTGTGTCTCTGCCTTGGGAATCTTGATCGCCCTGGTGGGCGGTTCGTCGTTGTACAGCGTCCGAAAAGTCCATTCCAGCCTGAGCCTGGCAATGGATGAAAGCCACCTCACCAGCAGCGCCGTCGCCGGGATGCGGGTGGGCTTAGGAGACCTGGAGCGTCATGTTTCGACGGTCCAGTTCAACTACACAGTGACGTACCTCGCGAAGTTCGACAAGAAGACGGAGGCCGCGATCGGGCAGTGCTCGGGCTGCCATGTCTTTCAGGGCGCGGCGGACGAACTCAAGGCGTTCGACACGGCGGTGAACGGGACGCGATCCCATGCCGCCTCCCTGCGGGGGTTGGCCGTCGCGGTGTCGGCGCAAGCGGATCTGGACGCCATTGACGGCGACCTCTCCCGCTGGCGGGATCTTTACGACAGGTACCTGCGCGAAGGGGAGGACCGTCACTTCGAGGTGGCGCACGACAGGCTGATGAACGAGATGGCGCCGCTCGTGGCGGCCCTGAGAAAGCGCGTGGATGGCATTTCGGCGAAGGCGGAGGACCATCGGAGGGCGGTGCTGGCCGCGGCGCAGCGAGAGACCGCCACAAGCACGCGCGTCGATGCCGCCGTGTTGATCCTGAGCGCAGCCATGCTAGGTCTTGTTTTCGCGGTGCTGCGTTCCAGCACTAGAACGCTGCGGCGGTTGTCCATCGAGCTGGCGGCGCAGGCGCAGGCGGTGGCGGTGCAGGCTGAACAGGTATCCGGGGGCAGCGATTCGATCTCCCGATCGGTTTCCGAGCAGGCGGAGGCGTTGGAGAGTACCGCCGCCGCGGCGGCTGAAGTGACTGCCACGGCCGAACTGAACGCGGGGCACGCTACGGCGGTGGCCTCCAACCTGGACCATGTGAGCGCGGGAGTCGGCGACACCAATCGCGACCTCGACCGTTCGGTGCAGGTGATGAAGGAGATCCGGGAGTCGGCAGAGAAGGTCGCGACCATTATCAAGGTGATTGACGGCATCGCCCTACAGACGAATCTGCTTGCGCTCAACGCGGCGGTTGAAGCGGCCCGCGCGGGTGAGGCTGGCATGGGCTTCGCGGTGGTCGCCGACGAGGTCCGGAGCCTGGCGGGGCGCTCGGCGGACGCGGCTCGCAACACCCATGGGCTGATTGAAGAAGCAAAGGCGCTGTCCAGCCGCGGCGGAGTCGCCCTGGAAGAGCTCGCTCAGGGTTTCGCAAAAGTGATCGCGGACATCGACTCCGCCGCGGCCCGGACGCGGGAAGTAGACGGCGCGAGCCGCGAGCAGGTGCGGACCATCGAAGCGATACATGGCGAGTTGCGCCGCATCGAGGGACTGGGGCGCAAGACGCTTGCCGAATCGGAGGAGGGCGCGCGGGCGGGTTTGAATCTGCGGGAGCAGGCGGGGATGCTGAACTCCTGCGTGGCCACGTTGGTGCAGTTGTCCGGCGCCTCGAAGCAGTAGGCTGCCTTCCCGCGTTTGCGGTAGACTGCGCGGGATGGGAAGGCTTGAGTCGAAATCGGTGATCATCACCGGCGGCGCCAGCGGGATTGGCGCGGCCTCGGTTCGCAGGTTCGCTGCGGAAGGAGCGCGGGTCGTGGTCGCGGACGTCCAGGATGAGGCGGGCCGGGAGATCGCCCGCCAATCCGGGGGCGTCTACGTCCGGGCCGATGTCAGCCGGGAAGCCGACGTGGCGGCGCTGGTTGACCAGGCAGTAGCGCGCTACGGCGCGCTCGATTGCATCTTCAACAATGCCGGGTTCGCCTACGACTTTCGGCCCATCGACCAGACACCGGAGCACGAGTTCGATCGGCAGATGGAGGTGCTCGTCAAGGGAGTGTTTCTTGGGGTCAAGCATGCCGCGCGCGTGATGAAGCCGCGGGGCGCCGGAGTCATCCTGAACACGGGTAGCGTCGCGGGACTGCAGGCTGGGTACTCGAACCACGTGTATGCGGCGGCGAAAGCGGCCGTGATTCAACTGACGCGCAGCACGGCCATGGAGCTCGGAGAAGCCGGAATCCGCGTGAACTGTATCTGCCCGGGTGGGATTGTGACGCCGATCTTCGCCGGCGCGATGGGCGTGGCCGGCGGCGCTGAGGCGACCTTCCCGGTGCTGCAGCAGGCGCTTGCCGCCTCGCAGCCGATCCGCCGGGCGGGCCTGCCGGAGGATATCGCGAACGCGGCCGTGTTTCTGGCGAGTGACGAGGCGAGTTTCGTCAACGGCCACGCGTTCGTGGTCGATGGCGGGCTGACGGGCGGGCGGCCGTACAGCGTGTCCGAAAAGATGTGGGCGCAGTTGCGAGCGGCGCTCGCGGGCAACCCCCAGGTCTAGAGCTTGCCGTCGTAACAGAACCGCGCTTCGGCGGGCGTCCCGGCGGGGCGGACAATCGACGGAGGCAAACTGGCGCCCACCTGCACGGCGCGAAGGGCGACCCAATCCGAGTACGGGAAACAATCGAGCGAGAACCCGCCTTTGTGTTCGCGCGCGAACCGGATCAACTGCTCAGTCGGCTCGGCCCGCCGTGCGTACTGCGGCTGCTTCTTCCACCACACGTAGCCGGCGTTGTGCAGCACAATCGCCATGGCCACCGAGGCGGCTAGTTTACGGCGTTCCGCCAGGGAGGCGAACGCCACGCCCACCACCAGCGCCAAGCCACCGCTCGCCAGGTAGGTGTGGCGGCTGGGGACCCGATCCATGTAGGTGAGGAAGCTGTAAGGCGCCAACGAGCACGCGACCCACAGCAGCGCGGCTGTCAGCAGCCCGCGGTGCCGCCGCCACTCGCCCGTAGCTGCCAGCACAGCCGCCGCCAGCACGCCCCAAATCCAGAACAGCCGCCCAACGCTGTTGGCCCAGTTCCACACGAAGTTCGACCGCAGGCTGAACGTGCCGTCGTTGAAGTGCAGATGATCGCCCGCCGCCGTCCAGGACGCCGCGAAGTAGGCGACGGACAACACGGCGAACGGCGCCAGGGCGCCCCACCGCCGCTCTTTCCAGGCCATCAGCGCCAGTAGCGGCACCACCGCCACCGCCGACTCCTTCGACGCCAAGGCGGCTACAAAACACCCGAGCGACGCCGCGTACCACACCGGGCGGCCGCTCCGCCGCCATAGGATCCACGAGCCGCAGACACCGGCCGCGAATGGAAACACGAAGAGTTCATGAATCGCCGCATACCAGATCACCGCCTCCTGGTGGCCCTCATGGACCGCGAAGAAAGCAGCCGCGAACAGCGCCACGTTCGGGGACGCGCCGGCCAGCCGGGCCAACCATAGGACCGCCAGCACGGACACGAAATGCAGGACGAGAGCCGTCGCCCGATACGCCGCCGGATGCAAACCAACCGCGGCCTCAGTGGCTCGGGTCAGTATGAGGGAAGTGGCGCGGCAACGGTACAACGGATCGCGCAACAACTCGGGCCATTGCGACGGTGCGCCGTACTGCCGCGCCCGCGCGATCTGCTCATAGTCGTCCGAGATGAACGGCAGGTGGATCGATGTCAGATACGGCAACACCGAAAGAACCGCCAGAATCGCGATCTTCGTCAAGCTACTCCTTGCGCCCCACCAGCACGATCGACTGACCCAGCGGCAGATCCACCCCGCCGCCGATGAGAGCCGCCTCCGCCGTGAGCGGCAGTTGCAGCAAGTTGTTCAGCCAGGCCGGCGGGAGCGTCACGCCGCTGGCCGGCCGGGCGCGCGTGAGCGGCTCCCAGACCCGGAACTTGGTAAGCGCGACCGGCAGCAGGAACGTGTTCGCGTAGGTTGATCGCAAGACGCGCACCCCTGCTTCCTCGACGCGGCGGACCAGTCTTCCCCTCACGAAACGCTGCCGCTCTTTGACGAACATCGAGTGGCGGCTGCGGAGCGCGCGAAGCGCCGCTGCCCGCAGCACCAGGAGTCCTCCCGGCCGCAGCACGCGCGCCATCTCAGTGAGCGGGATAACTTCATTGCCGCTGGAAAAATGCGGTAGAACGTCCATGGAGAATACGGCGTCGAAGGAACCGGCAGCGAAAGGCAGCCGGCTCACATCCGCTCGCGCCACGCGGGCCAACCCCCGTCCGTGGGCCTGCCGGACTCCCGCTTCTCCGAGATCCACGGCGTGAACGCGCCATCCGTATCGCCGTTCCAGTAAGGCGGCAAAGTGCCCCGTGCCGCAACCGGCCTCCAGAACGGGTCCGAAGGTCTTTCCTGCCAGGAACGGATCGATCAACCGGAACAGGATGCTCCGCATGCCGCGGTACCACCACAGCGTTTCCTCCGCGGCCGCGATGTTCTGGAATTCGGCGGGGTTCACACGCGCGCGCGGACCGGTGCTTGCTGCAGCGCCTCTTCGTAGTGGTCCGTGAGCGGGCACGCGGGCTCGGCGGCGCCGTCCAGGTAAAAGGGCAGCGTGTCGCGGAAATAGGCGATGGTCCGCCGGCACCCTTCGGCCAGCGATACCTTGGGACGCCAGCAGAATTCCTCCTCCAGGCGCGCAGGGTTGGTGCAATAGCTTCCGATGTCGATCGCCTTGCGCTCCGGTGGGAACGGCCGGTAGCGGACTTCGCCCCCGCCCGCCGCGTCGAGAATCGCCGCGGCAATGTCCCGCAGGGCGATCCCGCACGGTGCGCCGACGTTGTAATCCTCGTGCGCGAAATCGGGGTGCAGGCCGGCCATGAGGAAAGCGTCAACAACATCGTCGATATAGATCGCGTCGCGCTCCTGCAGACCATCTCCGAACAACTCAATGGGGCGGCCCGTCAGCGCGCGCCGGAAGAAGTTGCCCAGAAAGCCCTGGCACGGCGCCGCCAACGCCATCCTTGGTCCGTAGACGTTGGTCAACCGGAGCACCGCCGCGTCCAGTTCGCCAAGCCGCCGCAGCAAGAGGTGGTACTGGGTTGCCGCGTACTTGTGAATACCGTTGAAGTCAATTGGCCGAATCGGGTGCGCTTCGTCCACCGGCAGGTATCGCGGAATGCCGAAGACCTGGCGTGTACTGGCAAACACCACCCTAATCCCGGGAGCCGCATTCCGGCAGGCCAGCAGGAACCGCAACTGCGACTCTGTGTTCAGCCGCAGATCCCGTTCGGGAAACTGCATGCTGTGAACGTGGCTGATCTCGCCCGCCAGGTTGAAGACGAGGTCCGTGCGCCGGAGGATATCCGCGAAGCTCTCCGCCTCCGCGATATCGCGCTCGATCACGCAGACGTCACCGGCGACTGGCGCGAGGTTCTGATTGTTCGCCCCGCAGCCAAGGATCCTCGCGTCAATCACCGTGACGCGCGCGCCCAACTCCACGAGCCGGACGACTAAATTGCTACCGATGAATCCCAGTCCACCTGTGACCAGGACACACTTTCCCCGGTACGACAAAAAACAAGCCTCCAGAGGGAGGTCCCCGTTACGTGTATTGCCGTATGATCTCCGTTTGCCGGATGTTCGTCAACAGAAATCGTTAAAAAAACGCAACTTCTGGTACTTTCTCGTGTTAACGCCGCGTCACGGGGCAAAGAAAGAGCGAATCGTTTCTGCTACTCGGATCGCGTCGCGGGGCGGCAGATAGGGCCAGAGGGGCAGTGAGAGAACCTCCCTCGCTGCCCGCTCGGCTTCGGGCAGGTCCCCTCGCCGGGCTCCCGAACCCGCGAATGCCGGATGCAGGTGCAGCGGCACGGGGTAATGGGCACCTGTTCCGATGCCCTGGGCGGCCAGGTGCGCCCTGAGGCGCTCCCGCCGTTTCACGCGGATCACGTACAGATGGTGGACGGAGCAGGGCCAGCGTTTCAAAAGGCGAACACCGGGGCAATCGCGGAGCAGGTCGTCATAAAGCGCCGCGATGCGCGCCCGCCAGGCATTCCACTCTTCCAGCTTCGGCAGGAAAGCGCGCAGGTAGCAGCACTGCATCTCGTCCAGGCGGGAGTTGGCGCCCGCGATGCGGCTGAGCTGGTCATTCCTGCGCCCTCCGTCACGCAGCAGGCGGAGGCCACGGTCCACGGTGGCGGAGTTGGTCGCAACTGCTCCTCCGTCGCCCAGGCAGCCGAGGTTCTTGGTTGGGTAGAAGCTGTAGGCGACGTAGCGGGAGTAGGCGGTGAGCGGGCGGCCGCGGTAGCGCGCGCCGTGGGCCTGGCAGGCGTCTTGCAGCAACTCTGCGCCGGCGTCCTTTGCCAGACGCGAGAACTGGTCCAAGGGGCAGGGTTGCCCGTAGAGATGGACCGGGAGGAGGGCGGCCGTCCGCTTGGTGATGCGGGCGGCCGCCTTCGCTGGGTCCAGCAGCAGTGTGTCGGGGTCGATGTCGGCGAAGCGAATGGAAGCGCCGGCGCCGAGGATGCCGATGCCGGTGAACGGCGCTGTCAGCGGGGTGGTGAGCACTTCCTGGTTCGAGCGAACGATGCCCGCGTGGCGGAGAGATAGTTCAATCGCGGACGTGCCGCTGCCGGCGCCGATGGCGAACCGGGAGCCCAGCGCCGCGGCGAACTCCCGCTCGAACGAGGCCAATTGCTCGCCGAGGATGAACTGCATGCGGTGGAACAGTTCGTCCAGCCGCGCCCGCCACGCCGCTTCAGTGGCCTGCAGCGCGGGTTTGAGATTGACGGCGGGTATGGTCATGGAGGAACAGCGGCAGCAGCACCAGGCGCACGTAGAGGCGCACGATCTGCGAGAACGTGGTGGCCAGCGACTTCACGCGGAAGAACTGCGAACGCCCGTGCAGCCGCGGGTAGTGGTGGACGCCCACCTCTTCCACCCGGCAGCCGCTCAACTCCAGCCTCCGCACCAACTCGACGCAGATGGTGCCGCTGGTGGAGGTGAGCGGGTCGCCCTCCAGCAGTTCCCGGCGGATGAGCCGGAAGTCGCAATCGATGTCGCGCAGCCGGATTCGGAACAGCGTGCGCGCGAACCGGTTATACAGGTGGCCGATGACGATCCGATGCCACGGATCGTTGCGCTCCAGTTTGAAGCCGTTGACCAGGCCGACACCGGGTGCGGCACGTTCCAGCAGCTTCGGCAGTTCGCCGACGTCGTACTGGCCGTCTCCGTCGGTATAGAAAACCCACTCGCGAGTCGCGGCGGCGAATCCGGAGCGCAGCGCGCCGCCATAACCCCGATTGACGTCATGCGTGACCACCCGCATGCGGGGCGCATACTGCCGCTCGAGCGCGGCCAGGACGGCCGCCGTTTGATCCTGGCTCCCATCGTTGACGACGATGACCTCGTAGTCGGCGGCGAACCGTTCGAGCGTCTCGAACGCCCGCCCCACGAGCGCCGGCAAGGACGGCGCGTCGTTGTAGGCCGGAAAGAACACGCTGAGGCCGCGGAAGCGGCGGGCTTCGCTGGACGACAAGCTAGTACCCTAGCACAGCGGCGGCGGGCTTGTGCTATCGTAGAATCTGACCTCCCTCGCGTGGGCCTGTGGCGCAGTTGGGAGCGCGCTTCCATGGCATGGAAGAGGTCGAGAGTTCGAATCTCTCCAGGTCCACCAACACTCAGACCCTACAAGATTGAGTTGATGTCGCCCCTGGGCATGGGCGCGACCTATGCCGACCGCCGGATCGGTACAAAACGGATCTCGACCCGCTGATTCAACGCGCCCGCAATCCTGCGCAACATCGCCAGGGAGTGGCCCTCATAATCGGCGTCCTCAAGGCGGCAGATGACCGATGCGGTTGTGCCTATGAGCTGGGCAAGCTGAGTTTGGGTGAGGTCCGCCGCAGTCCTCAGTTCCTGGATCTTGCGGGCGATCTCTTCATTTGCGCGCACTTCTTCCAGGTTCTTGAGCCGGGCCGGTTTGCCTTCGTAGAACCGGCGATGAAGAATCTCCACCGCATCGCGAGTTGGCTTCAGCGTCTTTGCTTTCTTATCTGGCATTGTCAAGCTTCCTCATACGTGTGCTTCGCTGAATTGGTCTCGAACCGCTTCTTACGTTCGACGGCACGATCGATCTCTTTCGGCGGGACCACCCGCTCTTTCGCAAGACCTTGAGAGACGACGGCGGCCACGGCTCCGTGGAAGAAGTACAGGATCCGATGGTGAACGCCTCCAAGGCTGACGCGCAGTTCGTGGATGCCGTCTCGCAGGAAGTCCGATTCAGGCCGACGAAGTTCGTGTCCCATCTCGCGCAGGCGCTCCAACCGGAGGTAGCACTTGTCCTGCACCTTCGCCGGTAACTTGTCGAACCACTCGATGAACGGGCATGATCCGTCTTCTTCTCGGTAGAGGGCGACTCTGATCCGGGGCACTCGATTCGAGTGTATTCGCAATATTGCGAAAGGGCAAGTTGCGTCGCCCAGCGCTACCGGGGAAGAAGAAAGGGTGCTCCTATCTGGCAGAACGCCAAGAAGGCCCGACGCGGCTTGCGTTGGCAGGCTCGCTGCGTTGACGCATAATGGGGCAGAGAGTTGACGAGATCGCTGACATTTGCCGCCGCCATCAGGTCAGGGAATTGTCCCTGTTCGGTTCGGCTGTGCGCGGCGATATGCGGCCGGATAGCGACATCGACTTTCTCGTCGATTCCCTGCCGGGGGCGCGACCTGGCCTGTTGGGCGTATCCGCGATGATGCGTGAGTTCACTGCACTGCTCGGTCGCCGCGTCGATTTGGCCGTCAAGCCCGCACTAAAGCCTCGCATCCGGCCCGGTGTGCTGGCGGAGGCCCGACTGATCTATGCGGCGTGATGATTCGCTCGACCTGACGCAGCGCAGGATTTCGCCGGCCCTGTGAGCCAAAGGCGGCATTCGCCTCGCGTACAATGTCAACAGCCCACCACAGAGGAGACAACGTATGTCCAATGGCACGAGTATGCCCCGGATCGGCGATCCGGCCCCCGATTTCACAGCCGTCACCACGCATGCCGGAGCGATGAAGTTCAGCGAGTGGCAGGGCGATTCCTGGGTCGTCCTGTTCTCTCACCCGGCGGACTTCACGCCCGTCTGTTCCACCGAACTGACGGAGTTCGCGCGCCGCGCCGCTGAATTCAAGGCTCTCAACGCGAAGCTCATCGGGCTGAGCGTGGACAGCGTGCACTCGCACCTGGCCTGGATTCAAAATCTGAAGCAGATTATGGGCGTCTCGATCGAATACCCGATGATCGCGGACCTGGACATGAAGGTGGCTCAGCTCTACGGCATGATCCATCCGGGCGCGAGCGTAACCGCCACCGTGCGCGCGGTGTTCATCATTGACCCGAAGCATGTGATTCGCGCCATCGTGTACTACCCGATGAACGCGGGCCGCAACGTCGACGAGATCGTGCGCATCATCACCGCGCTGCAAACCGCCGACACCAACGCGTGCGCGCTGCCGGTGAACTGGAGGCCGGGCGACAAGGTGGTGGTGCCGCCGCCGAAGACCATGGCCGAAGTCGCCGAGCGCGAATCCCACCGCGGCAAGGATTACGACGTGAAGGACTTCTACCTCTCGCTTCGCGAGGGCCCGAAGGCCGGCTAGCGCGAGCGGGAGGCTTCGTGTATTTCGAGCAGTTCTATCTGGGCTGCCTCGCTCACGCCTCGTACCTGCTGGGGTCCGAGGGCGAGGCAGCCGTGGTGGATCCACAGCGCGATGTCGATATCTACCTGGCGGCCGCGTGCGAAGCGGGTCTCACGATCCGCGCGGTGATCGAAACGCATCTGCACGCGGACTTCGTCTCCGGCCACCAGGAACTGGCGGAGCGAACGGGTGCGCAGGTGTACATCGGCGCGCAGGCGGGCGCGCGCTTTCCCCACGTTCCCGTGCACGACGGCGACCTGCTCCGGGTCGGCCGGGCCGTGCTGCGCTTTCTGGAAACGCCGGGCCACACTCCGGAGAGCATCTCCGTTCTGGTGACCGATCCGGAGCGTGCAGCGGAACCGTTCGCGGTTCTCACCGGCGACACCTTGTTTATCGGCGACGCCGGCCGTCCGGACCTGTCGGCGGAGCACACGCCGCAGGAGCTCGCCGGCCTGCTCTACGAATCGCTGCACGGGAAGCTGCTGAAGCTGCCGGATGACGTCGAGGTCTATCCGGCGCACGGCGCGGGCTCGCTCTGCGGGCGGCAGATCGGAACCGAACGCTCGTCCACTATCGGGCGCGAACGGAGGACAAACCCCGCGCTGCGGCCGATGGACAAAGAGGCGTTCATCCGCTACCTGACCGACGATCTGCCGGACCGCCCGGATTATTTTGCGCGCGAGGTGGAGATCAACCGCTCCGGGGCCGGCGCCATCGCGGCGCTGCCCCCGCTCCGCGCGCTCAGTTGGGCGGAGGCGGAGCCGCTGCTGGAGCAGGGCGCGATCCTGTTGGACGTGCGCCCCGCCTCAGCCTATGCGGGCGGACACATTCGCGGCGCGGTGCACATCGGACTCGGCGGGCAGTTCGCATCGTGGGCCGGGATTCTGCTGGGCGTGGATGCCCGGCTGATCCTGGTGGGCGAGGATTGGGAGCAGGCGCGCACGCGGCTGGCGCGCGTGGGGATTGAGGACGTGGCCGGCTATCTTACGGACGGCCCCGCCACTCTAACCACGCCGCAGGTGAGCGTTCAGGATTTGCAGGCGCTGATGGCTGAGGGCGGGCTTACCGTGCTCGATGTCCGCCGTGCCGCGGAGTGGGAAGCAGGACACCTCGCCGGTGCGCGGCTGGCGCCCCTCCAACAGTTGGCGAAGGAGGCCGGTCCGCTGGATCGCACGGCCCTCACGGCCGTTCACTGTAAGAGCGGGTACCGCAGTGCGATCGCCGTTTCCCTGCTGGAGAAAGCCGGGTTCGAGCGCGTGGTGAACGTGACCGGCGGCTTCGACGCGTGGGCGACGGCGGGACTGCCGGTCTCCGTGGGGCGGTAGCGTTCGATGGGCGCGCCGCACCGAAGCGGCCCCCCGGCGCGTGTGTCATGCTGTTGGGCGCCATGCGTATCGCCGCCCTGCTTCCGTTCTGTCTCGCCGTGCCGCTGACGGCACAGGAGACCCCGCTTCGTCTCGCCATCGCCGGCCTGGTGCACGGCCACGTCACGGGATTCCTGAAGGGCGGCGTGGAGCGCAAGGACGTGGCCATCGTCGGTGTGTTCGACCCCGACCGGAGCTTGCACGAAAAATACGGAAAACGTTTCGGGCTAGCCGCGCCGCTGTTCTACACCGATCTGGGCGCGATGCTCGACGCCGTCAAGCCGGAGGCCGTGGCGGCGTTCACGGATACGTTCGATCACGTGAAGGTGGTGGAGGAGGCGTCGCGCCGCGGGATCACGGTGATGATGGAGAAGCCGCTGGCGGTGAGCGTGGAGCACGCCCGCGCGATCGAGCGCGCCGCGGCAAAGGGCAAGATCCAGGTGATCGTCAACTACGAGACCACCTGGTACCGCAGCCACGGCGAACTGTGGCGGTTCTTCAAGGAGCAGAAGGCCGGCGGCGCAATTCGCAAGATGGTGGCCATGGACGGCCACATGGGGCCGCGCGAGATCGGCGTCCCGCCCGAGTTCTTCGAATGGCTCACCGACCCGGTACGCAACGGCGCGGGTGCGCTCTACGATTTCGGCTGCTATGGCGCGAATCTGATGACCTGGCTGATGGACCACCAGCGTCCGGTTTCGGTGATGGCCATGACCGCGCGAAACAAGCCCGCGATCTACCCGAAGGTGGACGACGAAGCGACCATCCTGGTGGAGTATCCGGGCGCGCAGGGCATCATTCAGGCTTCCTGGAACTGGCCTTACAATCGCAAGGACTTCGAAGTGTACGGAGCGGGCGCGTACGCGCACGCGATCGGGGGAAATACGGTGCGCCGCAGGCTGGATGCGAAGGCGGCGGAGGAGACAGTGACTCCCCAGGATCTGCCCGCGGAGGAGCGCGACCCGCTCACCTATCTGCGCGCGGTGGCGCGCGGACGCAACCCGGCGCGGACTCTTTCGTCGCTCGAGAATAACGTCATCGTGACGGAGATCCTGGAGGCGGCGCGCGAGTCCGCGCGCACCGGCAAGCGGGTGACGCTCCGCCGCTAGTGGACCGGTTCCGGGTCGGGCAGCCAGCAATAGCCGGCGCGCACGATGGTCTTGATGGCCGCCGACGTTTCGGCGCCGAGCTTCCGCCGCAGGCGTTGTACGTGGACGTCCACGGTCCGCGTCTTGGCTCCTTCGCCGTACTTCCATACCGTCCGAAGCAAGGTTTCGCGCGAAACGCAGCGGCCCGCGTTCTGCATGAGCACGGCCAGCAGTTCGCGCTCCTTCCGCGTAAGGCGAACACGTGACGTGAACTTCTGGACAGGCGGAATCAACGCGGCAGACATAACGGTTGAAGTCATTGCAAACCTTCCCCTTCTTTCGTTGTTCTGCCCTGTTTGGCCACACGGCGGCAGCGCCCCGCGCGCCATCCGCTCCGGTGGTGAACAACCCCGAGTAACAGTTATGACGTAGCAACCGGGGATTTGTTCGCGAGAAAGTGACGAACGGTGACTGGGGTGGGGCGAAATGGACTAGCTCTTCGGCAAATGGAGGAGGACGCGGAAAATGGAGCCTTTTCCGGACTCGCTTTCGACGCTCACACGGCCACCGTGTTCGTCGACGATTTTGGCCACGATGGCCAGGCCGAGGCCGACGCCGTCGGGCTTGGTGGTGAAGAACGGGTTGAAGATGAACTCGCGGTGTTTGTCATCGATCCCGCTGCCCCGGTCGATGACAGCGATTTCGACGCCGCGGTCGAGGGCGCGCGTCTTGATGGTGACGGTCGACTCGGGAGGCGACGCCTGGCAGGCGTTGAGCGCCAGATTGTAGATTACGCGTTCCATCAACTCCCGGTCCGCGGGCACGGGGCGGACCTCGGGACTGTAATTCTTGTAGATCGCCACGGGGAGCGGCGGTTGGTGGCGCTTCACCTGTTCCACCGCCGCGTCGATGATCTCGTGCAGGTCACAGGGCTTGAGGGCAAGCGACAACGGGCGGGCAAATTGCAGGAAGCGGGTGATCAACGAATTGGTGCGATCGACTTCGGAGGAGATGAAGCCTACCAATTCCCGGGAGACCTCGTCGTGGGGAAGGGACTTGCCGAGCATCTCCGCGGACGCCTTGATCGTGCCCAGCGGATTTCGCAACTCGTGCGCGAGGCCGGCGGTGAGTTGTCCGAGCGCGGCCAGGCGGTCCGAGCGGCGTACCGCTTCCTCCGCGGCCCGCAGGTCCGAGTTCGCCTTTTCCAATTGCAGGGCGGCGGCCTGGTAGCGTTTGGCCTCGACGCGGTTGGCGTGCGAGAGCCGGTAGGTGAGGTAGCCGACCACCGGCAGGAACATCACCCGCACGATGACCTCCCGCAACTCGCTGGGTGGGATCTCGTATTCGAACTGCGGGACAAAGAGCAGGAACGAAAGGTACCCGGCGCAGGCGAGCAGGGTGAAGACGAGCGTGCCCAGAGGGCCCAGCGTGGTTCCGGCCGAGACCACGGGGAGCAGCAGGATGGCGTAGTAGGAACTGAAGATGGTCCCCGTGACGCCGATCAACAGGTAGCCGAGGAGCAACTTGACGGCGATCGAGACGAGGTTTCCGCGAGGGGTGTTGAAGTAGGGAATTCGCGGTTCGAGCACCTGCAGCAGGGCCAGCGCGGTGAGCATTTCAATCTCTGCCGGGCTTTGCCGCGGGCTGACCAGCGCCAGGGCTGAGAACAGGAGCAGCCAGACGAGATCCTGCGGGCGTAGGAGGCGGCGGAGGAGTACGGCGTCGATGCGCTACACCTCCCCCGAGTGCGGGTGCGACTGTGCCACAATGAGATTCTAGCCTGTCGTTTCATGAGTCATCCCAGCCTCCCGAATCTCGCTCCCGCAGATAGCGCCGTGCCCGAAGCGGATTCGAACAACCCAACCACTGGCGCGCAAGCGGAGACCACCGCCGTCGAGGAGCCCTCGTTCGGCGACATCCTTTCCGAATACGAAGAAGCTCACAAGGCGCACGGCGAAGCCGGCGGACCGAAGGCCCTGGAGGGCCGCGTGATCGCCGTCACCGCCGAAGCCGTGTTTGTCGACGTCGGGCGGAAGATGGAGGGCGTGATTCCGTTAGAGAGCCTCCGGCTGCCGGCCGGCGAGCCGCCTCTGAAGCCGGGCGACGTGCTGCTTGTGAACATCACGGGCCTCACGCCCGAAGGCAACTACCAATTGTCCACGGTGCGGGTGGAGCGGCCCAAGGATTGGAGCGGGCTGCAAACCGCGTTCGCCGAGAAACGGGTGATCGCGGGCCAGGTGGAGGAAGTGGTGAAGGGCGGACTGCGCGTGGACATCGGCGTGCGCGCCTTCATGCCCGCCTCGCGCAGCGGCGCGCGCGATGTGCCCGACATGGAGAAACTGGTCGGGCAGGAAATCCGCTGCCGGATCACGAAGCTCGACGTGGAGAAGGAAGACGTGGTGGTGGACCGCCGCGTAGTGCTCGAGGAAGAGGCCAAGCAGGCGCGGGAGCAGGCGTTCTCCACATTGGCCGAGGGACAGGTGGTCCGCGGGACGGTGCGCAGCATCACCGAGTTCGGGGCATTCGTCGACCTGGGCGGCGTGGATGGTCTGCTGCACGTCACCGACATGTCGTGGGGGCGTGTGGGCAAGCCGGCGGACCTGGTTTCGGTGGGCGACCAGGTGGACGTCAAGATCCTCAAGATCAACCCGGACACCAAGAAGATCTCCCTGGGCATGAAGCAGCTTCAGCCGGACCCGTGGTCACAGGCGGTGGCGACGCTCAAGGTGGGGGATCGGGTGAAGGGTACCGTGGCGCGGTTGGCGGACTTCGGCGCGTTCGTCGAGTTGCTTCCGGGTGTCGACGGCCTCATTCACGTGAGCGAGATGTCCTGGTCGAAGAAGATTCGCAAGCCGGCGGACGTGTTGAAGACGGGCGAATCGGTGGACGTCGTGGTGCTCGGCGTGAGCCCCGCGGAGAAGCGGATCTCTCTGGGCCTGAAGCAGGCGTTGGGCGATCCGTGGGACGAAGTCCCGGCCAAGTATCCGGTGGGCGCGGTGGTGGAAGGGCCGGTGAAGAACCTGGCGCCGTTCGGCGCGTTCGTGGAACTCGGCGATGGGATCGAAGGCATGATCCACATCGGCGATATCAGCCGCGAGAAGCGCTTGGATCACCCGCGCGAGATGCTGTCCACCGGCCAGGTGGTGAAGGCGCAGGTGCTGGAGATCGATCGCGAGCGGCGGCGCCTTCGTCTGGGAATGAAGCAACTGGAGCCGACCCAGGCCGACCACTTCATGGCCGAGCACAAGCCGGGCGACACGGTGACCGGGCGGGTGGTGGAAGTGCACCAGGGCCGGGCGAAGGTGGAACTGGGAGAAGGCGTCCACGCCTGGTGCCGCTTTGGAGAGGCGAAGAAGGAAGCCGCGTCGGCGGCCGTTCCCGAAGGACCGAAAGCGAGCGTCGGCGACCTGAGCGCCATGCTGGCCGCGAGTTGGAAGGGCGGCCGAAGTCCCGCCGCCGGTTCGGGAGGCGGCACCCCGGGCGGCGTCCGTCCGGGCCAGGTGCGGAACTTCCGGATCGCCGGCCTGGATCCCGCCAACAAGCGAATTGACCTGGAGTTAGCCGAGTAACCGAACCGCTTAGCACTTTCGGTACCTTTTGCGCCGAGGCACGTCAGTTTCCAGTGGAGAAAACCCACGCGTGGATGTGCCAAGGTGACCAGTGAAGCAACCCGGACCATCGCGGGAGTAAAATTGGCCGAACCGATGGATGAGACCGCGCTCATCAGGGCGGCCCAGCAGGGCGACCAGGAGGCCTTCGAGCAACTGGTTCGCTCCTACGATCAGAACGTCCTCCGGCTGGCGATGAATCTGCTTCGCTCCGCCGAGGACGCCTATGACGTCTATCAGGAAGCCTTCCTCCGCGTATACAAGAATCTTGGAAATTTCCGGTTCGATTGCAGCTTCCACACTTGGCTGTATCGCATCGTGACCAACCTGTGCCTGGATCATCTGCGCAAGCGAAAGGTCCGGAAAGAGGAATCGACGGTGGTGGAGACCTCCGAAGGACCGCTGGACCGGATGACCACCGTCCCGGAGGAGCGGGTGGACGGCGACCCGCAGCGGAAGCTGCTGAGCCATCAACTGCGGGACCGCATCCAGAACGTGCTGGGCGAACTGACGCCGCGGGAGCGCATGGTGTTTGAGATGAGGCATTATCAGGGGATGCGGCTCCGGGCGATCGGCGACGTGTTGGGAACGACCGAGGAAGCCGCGAAGAACTGCCTGTTCCGGGCGACCCAGAAGATGCGGGCGGCGTTGGGAGACTTCGTATGAATTGTGAAGATGTCCGTCGGAATCTGAGCCTGTTCCTGTACGACGAGCTGACGTTGGAGGAAGAGGGGTCGCTCCAGCAGCACTTGGAGACCTGCGCCGGCTGCCAGGCGGCGCTGGCGGGCGAGCAGGCGCTGCATCGCGAAATGGACCGCGTGGAGGCCGAGGTTCCGGCGGGGCTGCTGGTTACGTGCCGGGGCGGGCTGCGCACTTCGTTGAAGGCTGCGGCGGCGCCGGTTCGGAAGTCCCTCTGGCGCCGGCTGTTGGATGCGCCGTTGGTGCTGGGTCCGGTGTTGAAGCCGGCGGGCGCGCTGGCGCTGGTGGCGGTGGGTTTCCTGGGTGCGAAGTTCCTCCCTAACTCGATTCCCGGCGTGCAGGCGGAGTCGCCCGCGGCGAAGGTTCGTTATCTTTCGACCGAGCCCGACGGCAGCGTGCGGCTGGTGGTGGATGAGACGCGGCAGCGGACCCTGACCGGGTCGCTCGACGACGACCGGATTCGGGGGCTGTTGCTGGAGGCGGCGAAGGATCCGGCGAATCCGGGGCTGCGGGTCGAGACGATGGATTTTCTGTGCAAGCGGGGCAGCGAGAACGAAGAGGTGCGGTCGGCGCTGCTGCATGCTTTGCAGAGCGACTCGAACGTGGGCGTGCGTCTGAAGGCGCTCGAAGGGCTGAAGCCGTTCGCGGGCGATCCGGAGACCAGGAAGGCGCTGGCGCGGGTACTGCTCTCCGATGAGAACCCCGGGGTGCGGGCGCAGGCGGTGGATCTGCTGGTGCAGCAGAAGAGCGTGGACACGGTGAGCGTGCTGCAGGAGCTGATGCGGCGGGAGTCAAACGACTATATCCGGCTGCGCGGGCAGCGTGCGCTGCGGGACATGAACGCTTCCGTGGAGTCTTTCTAACGATGAAGACCGGCGGACTGCTTCTCCTTCTGGCGCCGGCGGCCCTGGTGGCGCCGCTCGCGGGGGGAGAGGTCAGCCGCTTGCAGCGTGAGGGCGAGTACTGGGTGCAGGCCCTGACCGGAGCGGTGACGGTTCCGGCGGCCGGGCGGCTGAAGATCGCGACGCGCGGCGCGGTGGCGGTGCGCGGCGAGGGCCGCGGCGACCTGTACTTCCGGCTGAAAAAGCGCGCCAAGGCGATGAGCGAGCCGGAGGCGGTGAAGGTCTTCCAGACGTTCGCCGTGAAGACCAAGACGGCCGGCGAATGGACCTACCTTACGGTGATGACGCCGGACATCAACATTCCCAGCCCGGAGCTGGAGATTCGCATTCCTCGTTCCTTGAAACAAGTGGTGGTGGAGAACCGCGGCGGCGCGATCGATGCGCGTGAGCTGGATGGCGAGTTGAAGACCGAGACGATCGGCGGGCGGGTGACCATCGACCGCATCGGCGCGGATGTCTGGGCGCGCACGGGCGGCGGCGATGTGCAATTGGGGCGGCTGCTGGCGGCGGCCCGGGTGTTCTCCGGCGGCGGGGCGATTCGAGCCGAGAGCGTAGGCGGCGAAACGGTGTTTGAGACGGCGGGCGGCGAGATTGTCATTCGCGAGGCGTTCGGCCCCATCAAGGTTTCGACGGTGGGCAACATTCTGGTGGAACGCGCGGCGCGGTCCGTGACGGCGAACTCGGGCGGCGGGCTGATCGACGTGCGCGAGGCGGCGGGTCCGGTGACCGCCGAGACCTCGGGAGGATCGATTCAGATCGGGCGGGCGGAGAACGTGAGCTGCGAGTCCGTCGCCGGACCGATCCGCTTGCGCGGCGCGTGGGGAGCGCTGCGGGCCGCGACGGGCTTCGGCGCGATTTTCGCCGAGTTAAGCAACGACCGGCTGCTCGATTCGGTCCTCTCGACGAGCGCGGGTGACGTTATCGTGACCATCCCGTCTAACCTTGCGATGAGAGTTTGGGCACAAAGCGATTCGTCGTGCAGCGGCGGGCGCGTGGTGTCGGACTTCCCGGAAATCAGGACCCGGAAAGTGGATTCTCCGTGTCTGAAGCCGACCGTGGCCGAGGGCGCGATCAACGGTGGAGGGCCGCTGCTGCGCGTGTCCGCCACCGGCGGCACGGTGTATCTGCGCCGGAAAAAATAAGAGTCTCGAGGAAAGCGATATGTGGAACGGATTTCGTAGCCTGCCGCTGGCGGTGGCGCTGGCGGCGCCGGTGTTGGCGCAGGATGTCTTCATCGGACAGATCCCCGTCGAGGGACAGCAGCCGATGTTGTTGCGGGCCGGCGCGGGCCCGAGTTTCCTGGGCGTGAACGTGGTGGAAGTGACCGCCGAGCGCGCCAGGGCGCTGAACTTGAAAGAGGAGCGGGGCGTGGAGATCACCCGCGTGGAAGCCGATAGCCCGGCCGAGAAGGCGGGCTTGAAGGTGGGGGACGTGGTGCTCGAATATCAGGGGCAGCGCGTCGAGGGGACCGAGCAGTTTATCCGCCTGGTGCGGGAAACGCCGTCGGGCCGGGCGGCGAAAATCGGCGTCGTGCGTAGCGGGCAGTATCAGACCATCGCGGCGACCATCGCGGAGCGGAAGTCGATGGGGGTGGTATTGCGGCCGGGCGACAACGAATGGCGCATGACCGTCCCCCGCTTTGAGATGCCCGAACTCGTGATGCCCGATGTGCCGAAGGCGTTCATGTCGTGGCGCAGTTCGCGGCTGGGCGTGGAGGCCGAGACGTTGGATGCGCAGTTGGCCGAGTTCTTCGGCGTGAAGGAAGGCGTGTTGGTGCGGAGTGTCGTGAAGGAATCGCCGGCGGCGAAGGCGGGCGTGAAGGCGGGCGACGTGATCACGAAGGTAGACGGGCAGGCGGTTTCGTCGCCGCGCGAGGTGACGGCGGCGTTGCGGTCGCTGCGTGAGAAGCGAAACGTGTCGCTCCAGGTGGTTCGCGAGAAGCGGGAGATGACGTTGAACGTGGATCTGGGCAACGACACGACGCCCCCAGCCCCCGGCAACGCCCAGCGGATCAAACTGTAGGGACGGCGCCCGGACCTGCACCGGCGGCGGCTGCCGCGGCTGTGGGCGCGGCCCCGGAATTCTGAATCGTGACGCGGTGGACCTTCAACAGAAGGTCCACTTCGTTTTGGGGCAGACTGAGCGCGGCGGCGATCTGATCGGGACGGTCGCCGCGGCGGTACATCCGCAGGACGTGGTGGCGTTTGTTGAGGTTCATGCCGGCGGTGAGCGGCGCGCCGGCCGCGGCCCGTTCGGCGTCCGCCGGAGCAGCCACGGGGCCGGTGGTCTTGAGGGACTCCAGCTCCATCTGCAGCTTGAGCAGCGAATCCTGGAAGCGCGTGCGCTCCTCGTCGTTGACGCGGCGCTCCTTCCACAGTTCGCGTTTCACGGTGACGAACTGATACAGACTCGCGCAGAGACCAATCGTCAACAGCAGATAGGGGCCGATGACCGTCAAACCATCCATGGCAATTCTCCCGGCTTCACGCTAGCGTTCGGAGCCGCTCCTGCTTGCTTACGATCTGCTGGATGCGGACTCCGTAATACCCTTCGATCACGACCACTTCTCCGCGGGCGATCACGCAGTTGTTCACGATGACTTCCACCGGTTCGAGAATCGACCGGTTGAGTTCGACAATGGAACCCGTGGTGAGCTTGATGGCGTCCCTGAGGCGCAACTGGGCGCGGCCGAACGACACGCTGACCGGCAACTCGACTTCGAGGAGGAGGTCCAGATTGCGCGAAGCGACGCCCGGCACGGCGGCGGCTTCCTGCCGCGCGACCGCCGTCTCCGTGTGCGCGCCGCCCGCCGATTGCGAATCGAGCGCTCCGAGCAGCGCGGAGTTTGGCGCCGCGTACATGAGGGCGGGCTGCCCCCCGCCGAACACGATCTGGAACGCCGTACGTTCGAGTTCCGGGGCCTGGGGCGCGGTGGCGCCGGGGCCGCAGGTCACTTCTCTGCCCAGCCGCTTGCCGAGTCCCTGGCAGAGCCCGGACAGCGCCTGGGACAAGACTTCCCGGTAGGTGCCTTCGAGGTCGGCGTCATCGGCCTGGTCGATCCCCGCGGCGCGGAGTGTCCGGCCTCCGATCTCCCGCCACGCCGCGGCGGTAGCGCCGACGGCGAGGGCCGCGCCGGTACCGGCGCTGAGCGGCTGCACCCACCAGAGGCAGTTTTCCTCGCGGCCGGCGGGGACCGGAACGGGCTCGACGACCGGCGATTCGCCGGTCATCGCTTCGATCGATTGGCGAAGCCGTTCCGCCCACTCCGACGTAAACCAGTTCGCCGCGCCGCCCATAACGATCCTTTAGAGGCCCCTCTCAGTGGGCCACTGCCGCTCCAGGTAGGAGCGCAGACGCATAATGGCCTGCGATTTCAGTTGCGACACCCGTGACTCGTGCAGGTTGACGATCTTTGCGATTTCCCGAAGCGTGAGCTCCTCTTTGTAGTAGAGGCTGAGCACGGTGCGCTCGATGTTGGGCATCTTCTCAATGGCCTTGGCGAGGAGGCGCTCCAGTTCGGCGCGCTCCAAAAGGCGGGAGGGCCAGTTATCCTCCCGATCGGAAACGAAGCGCAGCAAGTCGCGCCGGTCCTCTTCCGAAGACGCCGACTCCAGGCTGCCGATGTTGACACCCTGAACGTCCACCAGCCACTCGTGATACTCCTCCATCGTGAGTTGGAGCTCGGCGGCGATCTCATCTTCTGTGGGCATCCGGTGCAGCTTCTGCTCCGCGGCGGAGATCGCCGCCTCAATCTGTTTCGTTCGCTTCCGCTGCTGCCGCGGCGCCCAATCAAGGCCCCGCAGGCTGTCGAGGATCGCACCGCGGATCTTGTACTCGGCGTAGGTGCGCAGCTTTACGTTATGGGACGGGTCGAAGCGGTCGATGGCGGCGATGAGGCCGACGACGCCCGTGGATACGAGATCCTCCAGGCTGACGCTTTCCGGGAGGCGCTCGTGAATTCGGCGCGCAATCAGGCGGACCTGCGGCAAGTGCTCGAGGATCAGCCGTTCCCGTTCGTCCGCCGTGAGGCGTTCCGAGGTCTGGTAGGGGTTCTTGCGGTCTCCCCAGGGCGCGGCATGTGCTGGTGTCATTGCTTCCTTACGCCGCAGCGGCGGCGCCTCCTGCCTTGGGTGGCAACGCCAGCCCGGCCAGATCGAAAACGGTCACTGGCCGCAAATCTTCCGGCACTCCCGGTCCCGCGCTGAGATGGCCGACGGGAATGCCCGACCGCATCGCCGCGCTCAAGGCCGACCCGTACGACGTGGTTTCATCGATCCGGGTCAGCACCAGTTGGTTCGGGGTGAAGATGCCGAATCGATCCATCGCACGCGTTAGATCGGATGTTTTGCTGGTGGCCGTTAGTACTAGGTGAACTTCGAGGTTGGGGATACAGGCAAAACACCGGGAAAGCAGCTCGGCTTCATCCATTTCGCTAGGGGAATATCCCGGCGTGTCGATTAGCACTAAGGATTTTCCGCGTAATTCTTCGAGGATTTGACTCAGGGCGCGGGGCGTCTCCGCGACCGCGAATCCGATGCCCAGGATGGAAGCGTAAGTGCGAAGCTGTTCCGTGGCGGCCACGCGGAGCGTGTCGGCGGAGACAATAAACGCGGGCCGCCGGGCGGCGAGGCCGTAGGCGGCAGCGAACTTGGCGAGCACGCTGGTCTTGCCCCCGCCTGCCGGTCCGACGAAGGCGGCGACCTTACGCTGATCGTCGTTTTCGATCACCGGCGGGGCGGGCCGGAGGCGTCGTGTGAAGGCGGCCTCCATGGCGGCGTGAACCGGGTCGGCGCCGGCGCCCACCAGACTGGTGAGCGACGCAGCGTCGCGCGTGAGGTCCTGCACCAGTTCCGCGTCGAAGCCTTCTTCGATGAGCAGCGCTGCGATCCGGGCAAACTCCGGAGGCGCCGTAGTGGCGGGCATCGCCGTGCGCGAAACGATGCCCGTGAGGCGTTCGAGCTGACGGCGGAGATCGCCGATTTCGGCGGACATACTGGTCCACGGCGCGGGGATTTCGACGGCCAGGCTCGCCGGGGGCATGGCGGGGCCCGCGGGCTCGGCCGGCGGCGCCGCGGCGGACGGTTCGTCGGTCGCGAAGACCACCTCGTATTCGCCGAGCTGGCGGTTACCCGGGTCCGACTTACGGGAGTAGACGATCATCGCCTCCGGTCCGAGCTCCTCACGGGCGAGTTCCATCGCCGCTTCCACTGACCCCGAGTAGTACGTCTTGAGCTTCATCCTTGAGTCCACCTATCGAACAATCCCCAGCGCCAGGACCTTGACGCCGGGTGGGATTTCGTTGTGAGCGAGAACGACCAGGCCGGGTAACGAGGGCTCGACCATCTGCCGGAGAAAGAAACGCGCGCCGGAGCTTGCCAGCAGAACGGCGGTGGTTTCTCCCGGGCCCACCGCCTGGGAGATCTTGTCCACCAGCTCGCGCATCCGCTGCGGCGGCATGTTCAGGTGGCTGACGTTCTCTGTGTGCTCGACCCCGGATTCGACTTCGCGTTCCAGGGGCGCATCGAGGAACCAGGCCGGCAGGTCGCCGCCCGGGTTGAGATAGGGTTTCACGATCATGCGGCGAATGGACTGGCGCACGAATTCCGTAAGCAGAATGGGATTGCGCGTCACGTTGGCGGCTTCGCCCAGAGCCTCCAGAATCGAAGTCGCGTCGCGAATGGAAGCACGTTCGCGGAGCAGGTTCTGCAAGACCTTCTGCACCACGGCCAGCGAAAGCAGCTTGGGAACCAGATCCTCCACCGCGCGCGGGTTCTCCTCCGAGACGCGATCGAGCACCTTCTTGGCGTCCTGGCGCGAGAAGATCTCGTGCGCGTGGCGGCGGATGACCTCGCCGAGGTGTGTGGTGAGAACGCTGATGCCGTCCACTACCGTGTAGCCGGAGCGCCGGGCCTGCTCCACCGACTCGGCGCCGATCCAGAACGCGGGCAGACCGAAGGCCGGGTCCCTGGTGGGCGTACCCGGCACGCCTTCCGAGGCGCGCCCCGAGGCGATGGCCAGTTCGAAGCCTTGCGGCAGGTCGAAGCGCGAGACCTCCACGCCCTTGACGTGGATGGTGTATTCGCCCGCCCGGAGTTGCAGGTTGTCCGTCACGCGCACGGGCGGCAACAGGTAGCCGAGATCGGAGGCAAGCTGCCGGCGGATGCCCGCAATGCGCCGAAGCAGAGGCGAGTTGGCGCCGCCTTCGACGAGCTTCACCAGCCCAAGGCCCACTTCGATGGCGAGCGGCTCTACTTTGAGCAGGGTGTCGAGGTTCTCCTTCGCGGGCGCGGACGCTCCGGCCGCGGTCAATCCGCCGGCCTCGCCGCCGCCACGGCCCGCGGGAGTGGTTTCCCTGCGCCGCAGCCGCCATCCGGCATAGCCGACGCCGCCGCCCAGGACGAGGAATGGGATCTTGGGTAGCCCCGGAAACGCCGCCATGGCGATCAACACGCCCGCGGCCAGCAGCAGCGGCTGCGAGGTGCCGAACATCTGCGTGCGGAGGTCCGAGCCGAGACGCTCTTCGCTGCCCGTGCGCGTGACGATCAGGCCGCCCGACACGGAGATCATCAGCGCGGGAATCACGGTCACCAGGCCGTCGCCGATGGTGAGCACGGTGTACGTTTCGAGCGCCCGCCTCAGCTCCATGCCGTGTTGAAGGACGCCGATCAGGAACCCCGCGACGATGTTGATGGCGGTGATCAGAATGCTGGCGATCGCGTCGCGCTGTGTGAATCGGGAGGCGCCGTCCATGGCGCCGTAAAATTCGGCTTCGGCAGCCAGTTGCTTGCGCCGCGTGCGGGCTTCGGTTTCGTCGATCAGCCCGGCGTTGAGGTCGGAGTCGATGGACATCTGCTTGCCGGGCAGCGCGTCGAGGGTGAACCGCGCCGTGACCTCAGAGATGCGCACCGCGCCGTGGTTGATCACCACGTACTGAATGGCGATCAACACCAGGAAGATGACCGTGCCGATGATGTAGTTGCCGCCGACCACGAAGGTGCCGAAAGCCTCAATGACGTGCCCGGCGGCCGCCGTGCCGGTGTTGCCGTTGAGCAGAATCAGGCGCGACGAGGAAATGTTGAGCGCCAGCCGGAAGAGGGTGAGCAGCAGCAGAGTGGTGGGGAAGACATTGAATTCCGAGGATCTGGTGATGTACATCGACACCAGCAGCACGATCACCGAAAGCGTGATGTTCGCGCTGATCAGAACGTCCACCAGGAAGGCCGGCAGCGGCGTAATCATCGCCAGGACGATGGACAGCACGGCCAGGGGGACGGCCATGTCCTTCCACGGCAGCCGGCTGAGGGTGAGCACCACGCTGTCGCCCTGCGGCGCCTTGGAGGCCGCCTTCACGCCGCCGCCCGGGTGCGAGGCGGGCATCGGATCCCGGGGCGTCTGGGGTCCGAGCGGCGCGACGGAGCTGGTGGATGTGGCCATGCGTTACACTCGCCTGTTCATCAGCCGGAAGATGTATGCCAACACCTCGGCGACCGCGCGGTAGAGCTGGACCGGAATATCCTCACCCACCTCCACCGATTTGTAGAGTGCCTGAGCGAGTGGGGGATTCTCGACAATCGGCACCTGATGTTCCACGGCCACCTTGCGGATGCGCAGGGCCAGGTAGTTCTTTCCTTTCGCCACCACCTTTGGCGCGGCCATGGATTCGGGTTCGTACTTGATGGCCACTGCGAAGTGAGTCGGGTTGACGACCACGGCGGAGGCCTGCGGGACCTGGCTCATCATCTTCCGGCGTAACAGCTCGCGCTGGAGGCGGCGGATGCGGCCCTTCACCTGCGGGTTACCCTCGGACTCCTTCATCTCGTCGCGGATCTCCTGCTTCGACATCCGCAAGTCCTTCTGATACCGGCGGCGCTTCAGGAAGAGGTCAGCCACTCCGAGAACCAGGAAGACGCCGGCGGCCTTCCACAGAAGCTGCTCGAGGGCTTCGGCGACGCGTGCCACTGACGCTTCGAGGGGGAACAGCGGCAGACGAGCGAAGAGGCTCAGGTTGTCGCGCACCACCATCCACGCGACGGCAAGGAAGAGGGGCAGTAGAAGCAGCGCGTAACCCAGCGCGGGGAGGTTGCGGCGCGGCAGTTCCTTGAGGTGCGCGGCGGGGTTGAGCCGTTTGAGGTCCACTGTGATCCGGCTGAGCGAGAAGCCCATTCCGGTGGTGGCCAGTTGGGCGGCGAGCGAGATGGCCATCAGCGAGGCCGCCAGCCAGAATAGGGGAACGGCCGTCGGAAAGAGCGCGTGCTGGAGGAGCAGCGGGACCGACTGCGGCGTCACTTCAAAGTCCACGGCGCGCTCCAGGACGTGCCGCATCGCGCCGCGGGTCGCGGCGAACCAGGCCCCGGCGCCGGAAGCGGCCAGCATCATGACCACGAAGAACTGCAGGCCGCCGACGAACTCCTTACTCGTCGGGTAGCGGCCCTCCTTGCGCGCTTTGTTGAGGCGTTGCTGAGTCGGTTGTTCGGTCTTCTGGTCCGACATCAGTTCCGCACCCAGCCTTGGAGGAGTTCGGCCACGTTGCGCGCGGCCGCCTGGTACAGAACGGGAAGCGTGGCCGCGGTGGCGGCAAGAAATACCAGCGCCCCGAGCATCTTCACGGGAAAGGCCAGCGAGAGTAACTGCAGTTGCGCGTTTACGCGTCCCATGAGCGCGAGCGCGAAGTCGACGAGCAGAAGCAGCGCGACCACCGGCATCGCAAGCCGCAGGCCCAGCGTGAAGATATCGGAGGTGAGGCGGATCAGGTTCTGGCCCCATTCCGGATGGGCGCCGATGGCGCCCGCAGGCTGCGCCGCGAAGCTCGCGGCGAGCGCGGCGATCACCTGGCGGTCAAACCCGGCGGCAAAGAACAGCAGGTTGGCCGCCAACTGGCCGATCACCTGAAGGATGCCTGCGTCGGCCTGGGTGTTGGGGTCAATCGTGGACGCGTAGGAATAGCCGGCCTGGAGCCCAAGGACCTGCATCGCGAGCAGCACAAACTCCGTAAGCACCGAAACCGCGACGCCGATGCCCAGTCCGAAGAGGAGTTCCCCACCGGCCAGGCGGATCATCGAGCCGGCCGTGAAGGCCACTTCCGGCGTGGCGGGCCAGACGGGCATCAGGGCAAACGTCAGGGCCACCGTGAGCACCACGCGGGGCAACGCCGGTGCGTTGCGGAATCCGGGGATGGGGACGAGGGCGAAGACCCCGGACACACGGGAGAGAACGAGCAGAAAGCTCATAAGCGCGGCCAGGTTGAACTGGAGGTTAGCGCGCATACTTCGAAAAGTCGCCGAACAGTTGCGTGGTATAGGAGACCAGCCGCAGGACCATCCAGGGGAGCAGCAGAAGGAGCCCGGCCAGGAAGGCCCCGAGTTTCGGAACGGTGGCGAAGGCAGAGTCCTGCATCGAGGTGACGATCTGCACCAGGGACACCACGATGCCCGCGATGAACCCGATGGCGAGAAGCGGCAGGCTGAGCCAGAAAGCGGCCATGAGCGCTTGCCGAAGGAGATCCACCACCGCTGCTTCACTCATTGGCGTTCCTCAGTAGAAGCTCTTCACCAGCGACCCGACCACGAGGTTCCATCCGTCGACCAGCACAAAGAGAAGAACCTTGAGCGGGGCTGAGAGCATGACCGGCGGGAGTTGCACCATGCCGATGGACAACGTGACCGACGCGACAACCAGGTCGATGACCAGAAAAGGCAGGAAAAGCACCGCTCCGATCTGGAACGCCGTCTTCAGTTCAGAGAGGATATAGGCGGGAATCAGAATGCGCAGATCGAGGTCCGCGGCTTTGGCGGGCGGGGGCGTCTTAGAGATCTCGAGGAAGAGGGCGGCGTCCTTCTCCCGCACAAAACGGGTAAGGAATGTCTTGAGCGGCCCGGAGGCCGCGTCCAACGCCTGGGCTGTCGAGAGTTGACCCTTTTCCAAGGGCTCCCAGCCCTTGGTGTACATCTCACCGAGCACCGGTTTCATGATCAGCAGGCTGAGGAACAGCGCCAGGCCTACCAACACCTGGTTCGAAGGCGTGGACTGTGTGCCGAGCGCCTGCCGCAGAAAATGCAGCACGACGGCGATCCGCAGGAACGGAGTCACGGTCATCAGCGCCGCCGGCAACAGAGCCAACAGCGTCAACAGGACGGCGATCTGTACCGGTACTGAGAGGGACGCGCCATCCTTGCCGGGTGTGAACGTGACACCGAGAAAGGGGTCCGCCGCCAGCGCCAGCACCAGGGGAATCACGAACGCGCCCTTCCCCGCCGGGTCCGCTTGCCGCCCGTCGCGCCGAGGTCGGCGACCAGCGCGGAGCCCTGCGGATGAACGGACACCAGGAGCAGGCGCCCGCGGGCGCGAACCAGGTGGAGTACGTGGTGGGGGCTGAGGCGCAACTTGTCGACCGATTCCAATGTGCGCCGCCGCCCGGCCGCGCGCACCAGCGGCTGCGCCTGCGCCCTCACCCAGTCGACGATCTTCGAAACCATCATTCCTCCACGTTGAAATCTGTGATCCGGACACCCATCGCGTCTTCGATGATCACGATCTCGCCGAAGCCCACCAGCGCCCCGCCGATCACGATGTCGATGTTCTCGCCCGCCGATCGCGTCATGCGGATCACGCTGCCCACGTCGAGTTCGAGCACTTCCCGAAGCCGCATCGGCTTACGGTCGAGTTCCAGGTTGACGTCCACCGGGACGTCCGCCAGGTGACCGATCTGCTCGATGGGCGACGGGCCGTCCACGTTAGTCTCCGCTCCCCTCCACGGGCGCCGGTTGCTGGGCGGCGAGCAGTTCGCGGATCGCGGCGTCCACCGGCCCGCGCTGGAACCACACCTCCTTGCGGGCGAGCAGTTCGCGGATCTTTTCGAGCTCGGACTTCATTCCCATGGTCTGTTCGAGCGTCGTGAACTGCGTGAGCTGGGTCAGGAATTCGACGCCGTCGGCCGGGTTGAGCGGATCCTGGTGGCGGATTTGTGCGACCAGAAGAGTCAGGAAGGCCGTTTTGTCCGCTATTCCCTCGGGTGCCGGGGTTTTGGCGGCGGCGCCCTCCTGCGGCGGCTCGGATCGGATACCCAGAACATTCATTGTCGTGCCTCCTCCCGGAAGGTGTGTTCGAAACGCTCCAGCCAGTGCGGTCGCGGCTGGCGTTGCTCGCGGTCGCGGCGGCCGCCCGGTTGTCCTTGTTGTTCGTGGCGGGAATTCGGAGAATCGTCGCGTCCGCCGGACGCGAGCTCGGCGGCGGGCTTTTCCGCTCGCAGTTCCGCGCGCGCGGGCTCGCCGGGAATCCAGGTCTTCGCCTCGTAGCCGCGGTCTTCGAGACGGGCCACCAGGTCGCCCAGTTGGCTCCGCAAGTCTTTCGTCAGTTCGGGGTCGCGGCCGCGGACGACGACATCCACGGCGGAGGCGTTCTCCCGCACCCGGATCTCGATTTCCTGATCGCGCGGGCCACCCAGGCGCAACGCGATCTCCGCGGGCCCGGCGGCTCTCGGAGCGGGCGGCGCCGCGATGGCAGCGGCCGGCGCGGCGGCCTCAATCGTGGTGGTCAGGGGGGCCTCGGTACGGGACGATAGCGGCGTGGGGCGACCCTCGTATGCCACGGCGGACCCGGTTGCGGCAGCCGCGGCGTGGGCGCCAAACGGGAGCGCCTCCGGCTTCGGAACCAGGGGCGCCGGGTCGTGGGTCTCCAGCGCCTGTCGTTTCTCCCGCGGCTCTACCTGGCGCGCCGGTGGTTGATGGAATCCGGGCTGGGGCTGTTGGTCCGGTCCGGACTCGATCGGCCGTACGCTTCGCGCCGCGTCCGCTTGACGAGAACCCGCGGAGATTGCCGCGTGAACCGGTAGCTGAGGGCTCGTCTTCCGAAGCGGCGGCGCATTTTCCGGGGTCGCGGCCGAGGCCGACGGTTGCGCCTCGGGAACAGTGGGCCTCGTGGGTTCGATCGCGACGCCGAAGGCCGTGGTCTCCGCTGGGCGCGGCGCGGCCTGTTCGGCGACCGTTACCCGCGGCGCAACTGGGATCGGCGCGGCGTGCGGTTCCGCCCGCGGGGTGCCTTGCGGTCCCGCTTCCTGAGCCGTCCGATCATGCGCAAGGGTGGGAGGCGGCGGCGCCGGCAGCAGGTCCGAAGGGACGGCTGCTGCTGCGACAGGGTCCGCCGGCCGCGGCGCGAGCGCGGGCGCCGGCGCGATGTCCTCGGGTTTGCTGGCGCGCTCCAACGGTTCAGTCTCCTCCAGGTCCGCGAACTCCGGCGGCCGCGATGGGGCGGCGTTGGGAGAAGGGTTCTCGAAGATAGTGCTCACCGGGGCCGATTGCTCTCCCCATATCGCCGCTCGGGGGTAATCAGGTTCTGGGGGCGCCTGGATCCTGAGTGCCGGCACCGAATCCAACTCTGAGTCCGCCGGCGGTTCACCGCCGGCCGGCGGCGCGGCTTCGAGCGCAGGGGTGGTTACGCCGGGGGGCGTCGCCGGCGGGAGCCCAAACTCCAGGCAGATCGCGGGCGGCGGGGCGGGCGGCGGCGCAAATAGGAGCGTCGCTACTAAGAGGTGAGTTACGGGGGCGTCCTCAAGATGATCGGGGCTTTCCTCTTCCATTGACCGAAAGTGACCGGCGAATGCCTGGCGTCCCGATGGTTCGTTTTGGTTCGCGGTCTGTTCCGATCCGGCATCCGGTGATCCAGAAACGAACTCCGCGACGAGGTCGACAAACGGCGGCCCGGGCTGCGCGCCGGCTGCGGAGGCAGGCGGTGCAACGAACTCGAGCAAGGAAGGTGCGAAGAACAGCGGCGTCACAACCGCAGATGAAGCACGTTGGAAGCCGCTCGCTAAGTGGCTCTATTTCCAAGGAGCGAACACGACGGTATGGCGGCAAGATTCTGCCGCGGCGTCCGATTCGCCAAGATCTTGGCGCGCCGGGCGCACTTCCCTCATTGCGCTTATCGGACGTGTCCTTCGATGTTTGAGAAAAGAGGCACGCTACGTGCAACTGCCAGCACGGAGAACGACGATGGACGCCCTTACCGCCGCAGCCGCCAGTGGAATGCGAGCCCGCATCGACACCCTCGAACTGCTCGCGAACAACATCGCCAATGCGGGAACCGCGGGGTACAAAGCGGACCGCGAGTTCTACAACCTCTACCTGTCGCCCGATGCGGCGGAGGGAAAGTTGCCCTCGCCGCGGCTGCCTTTGGTCGAAGGCCGATGGACGGACTACTCCCAAGGTACATTGCGGCATACTGCAAATCCCTTGGACCTCGCGCTGAGCGGAGAAGGGTTCTTCGTGGTGAACAGCAAGGAAGGGCCGCTCTACACCCGCAGCGGCAGTTTCCAGATCAACAAGGACGGCCTGATCGAGTCGGCGGGCGGACACCCGGTGGCCACGGTTAGCGGCCGGCCTCTCCGGATCGAAGCCTCGCGGCCCTTCGAGATTACGAAGGACGGCGTGGTTCTGCAGGACGGCGCAGAGGTGGAACGCCTCAAGGTAGTCCGCTTCGAGAAGCCGCAGCAGTTGGAAAAGATGGGCAGTACCTATTTCAGTTGGGCGGGTCCGGCGGCGGGCGTCTCACCGTCTCGGGCAGAGATCCACCAGGGGCGGTTGGAAGAGGCGAATGCGGGGTCGGCGGAAGCGGCCGTACGCATGGTGAATGTGCTCCGCCAGTTCGAGATGCTGCAGAAAGCGGTGACCCTGGGCGGAGAAATGAACCGGAAGGCGGTCGAGGAAGTCGCCAAGGTCTAGGAGTTACTCATGATCAGAGCTTTGTACAGTGCGGGAAGCGGGATGTCGGCGCAGCAGTTGAGCGTCGACAACATCGCGCACAACCTCGCGAACGCCAACACGGTCGGGTTCAAGATGCGGCGCACGCAGTTCCAGGATCTGCTGTATCAGAACATGATTCAGCCGGGGGCGGCGGCGGGCTCGCAGACCACGGTGCCGAGCGGCCTGCAGTTGGGTCTGGGCACGCGGCCGTCATCCAACGAGATCGTCTTCGCGCAGGGGAACTTTCTCTCGACGGGGAACCCCTTCGACCTGGTCATCCAGGGGCGAGGCTTTTTCCAGATACGCCGGCCGACGGGAGAGCTGGCCTACACAAGGGCCGGTCAATTCCACGTCGACCGGGACGGAAACATGGTGACCTCGGACGGCGACGCCATTGAGCCACAGATCACGATCCCACCCGAAGCGCAGTCGGTGACCATCGCCGCCGACGGGACAGTGAGCTACCTGCTGGCGGGGCAGACCGCGGCCCAGGTGGCGGGGCAGATCCAGCTTGCGAACTTCGTCAATCCAGCGGGCATGAACAGCATTGGGCACAACCTCTTCACGCCGACCGACGCTTCGGGTGATCCGACGGTGGGCAACCCTGGCGGCCAGGAGGGCCTGGGCAGCCTGCAGCAGGGCTACGTCGAGCAATCGAACGTGAGCGTGGTGGAGGAGTTCATTAACTTGATCGTCAGCCAGCGCGCCTATGAGGCGAACACCAAGATCGTGAAAGCGGCGGACGAGATGTATCAGCAGATCAACAACCTCACGCGATGATCTGGCTCCTTGCAGCTTCGATGTGTGTGCCGCTGGAGTCCGACCGGATTCGAGCCGGCGACCTGGCGGCGGCCGCGCCCGGGTTCGCTTCGCTGCCCGCGGAGACGGAGATCGCGCTCGCGCCTGCGTTTGGCGTGCAGCGCTTCTTCGATGGCGGGAGCCTGGCGCGAATCGCGGCGCGGTTCGGCTTGAAGGCGGCCGAGTACCGGCCGGTGTGTTTCGAGCGGCCGGCGGCGACGCTCCGGCAAGAGCAGATTCTCGCTTCGCTGCGGGCGGCGCTGGAGGGCGAAGACTTCGAATTGACGCTCCTCGACTACTCGCGGTTCCGAGTGCCCGAAGGGCAACTGGAGTTCCCAAAGGCCGGGCTGCCGGCCCCGATGGTGGGATCTTCGAGCGCGAGCCTGGTATGGCGGGGACGCGTGCGCTTCTCGGGCAACCGGACGATGCCTGTTTGGGCGCGGGTCAAAGTAGCGGTGCGGCGCGACGTGGTGGTGGTGAAAGAGAACACGGCCGCGCAGGCGGTGCTGGGAGCGGAGACGTTGAAGGTTGAGCGGCGCGCGATGCATCCGTTGGCGGCGGCAACCGTGCGGTCGATCGCGGAGGCGGAGGGTAAGCTGCTGCGGCGCTCGTTGAAAGCGGGCGAGGCGCTCCTGCCGGCTCACCTGGCGGCGCCCCCGGACGTCAAGCGCGGAGACCAGGTGGAGGTTACGGCGCGTGAGGGATCGGCCGAGGTTCGGATTGTGGGGAAAGCGTTCAGTTCAGGATCGGCGGGGGAGACGGTGATGGTGCGAAACCCGGCCTCCGGGAAGTCGTTCGCGGCGAAGGTCGATGGGAAAGGGAAGGTGAGTGTCAGCGATGAGACATCTCGTTAGTCTGCTGGCGGCGGCGGGACTGCTGCTCGGCGGCCCGAAGTCGCCGAAAGAGAAGACGCTCACGCCGATCGAGCGCTACGTGGCCGAGGCCGAGGCGCACGCCGCGGCGGCGGGGGCGGCGGCGTCCCCGGGTTCGCTGTATTCGTCGCGCTCGCTGCTGGGCGATGTGGCGCGCGACTTGCGGGCGTCGCAGCCCGGCGACCTGGTGACGATCGTGGTCAGCGACAAAGCCTCGGCGGTCGCGCGCGGAGTGACGAACACCAATCGCAAGTCGAACGCGAACGGCGTCATCTCGCAGGCGCTTGGCATCACAAAGGCGGCGGGTCCGCTGGCGAACCTGGCGGGGACCAACTCGAACCAACAACTGCAAGGCCAGGGCGAGACGAGCCGCGAGACGGTTCTGACCACGACCGTGTCGGCACGGGTGACGCACGTGATGCCGAACGGGTACCTGGTGCTCGAAGGGCACAAGGAGATCCTGGTGAACTCGGAACGTCAACTGGTGACGGTGAGGGGCGTGTGCCGATGGAACGACATTTCGACGGGCAACATGGTGCGGTCCGACCGGCTGGCGGAGATGGAACTGCTGGTGAACGGGCGCGGCGTGGTGGGCGACGCGATCAAGCGGCCGTTCTTCCTGTACCGGATTCTGATGGGGTTGCTTCCGTTTTGAGGACGCTCATGAAAATCATCGCGCTGCTTCTACTCTTCGTGTTGCCGGGGCTCCCGGCGGTCCGGATCAAGGAACTCGCGGGCGTCGAGGGCGTGCGCGACAACCAGCTACTTGGCTACGGCATCGTGGTCGGGCTGGCGGGCACGGGCGACAAGCGCCAGACCGTCTTTTCGGCGCAAAGCCTGGCGAACCTGCTGGAACGCATGGGCGTGCAGATCGCGCCCCAGGCGATCCTGGTGCGAAACACGGCTTCGGTGATGATCACCGGAACGCTGCCGCCGTTCGCGCAGACCGGTTCGCGCGTGGACGTGACCGTGGCGGCGATCGGCGACGCGGCAAACCTGCAGGGCGGGCTCCTGCTGATGACGCCACTGCGCGGCGCGGACGGACAGGTTTACGCCGTGGCGCAGGGACCGGTGGTGACGGGCGGCTTCGTCGCCAAGGGCGGCGCGGGAAACTCGGTCTCGCTGAACCATCCCACCGTGGGGCGGGTGCCGGGCGGGGCGCTGGTGGAGAAGGCGCCGCCGACCGTGAATCCGGGAAACCAGTTCCGGCTCCAACTGCGCCAGGCGGATTTCACCACCGCGGCGCGCGTCTCGGCGGCGATCAACAAGAAGTTCCCGACGGCGGCGAAGGCCGAACACGCCGGGGCGATCAGCGTGGCGATGCCCGCGGACTGGGCGGAGCGCCGCGTGGAGTTCATGGCGGAGGTCGAGAAGCTGACGGTGGAGGCGGACGCCACGCCGCGGATCGTGATCAACGAGCGGACGGGGACGATCGTGCTTGGGAAGGATGTGCGGATCGCACCCGCGGCGATCCTCCATGGGGCGCTGTCGGTGGAGATCCAGACCACATTCGACGTTTCGCAGCCGGCGCCGATGGCGCAGGGGCAAACGGTTGTGGTCCCGCAAGTGGGGGTGGGCGTCAAGGAAGAGAAGGCGCGCAACGTGGTGTTGAAGGAGGGCGCGACGGTCGAGGACCTGGTGAAGGCCCTGACGGCGATCGGGTCCACGGCGCGCGACATCATCGCGATCCTCCAGAACCTGAAGGCTTCGGGCGCGCTGAGCGCGGAAATCGAGGTGATCTGATGATCGGTGTTTCCCCGGCCGGGATGTCCGAGCTTCGTCCGGAGATCCATCCCCAAGACCCGCAAGCCGTGAAGAAGGCGGCGGGCCAGTTCGAGGCGCTGCTCATCGGGCAGCTCATCAAGTCGATGCGGGAGGCGGGTGGCGGCGCGGGATGGCTGGGCAGCGGCGAGGATCAGGCGGGCTCGTCGATGGTGGATTTCGCCGAGCAGCAGTTCGCGCAGGTGCTGGCCGCGCGCGGCGGGCTCGGGCTGGGCTCGCTTGTGATGCAGGGGTTGAACGCCGCGCCGAAGGAAGCGAAGTAGACAAAGAAGCGAAGTAGACCGGATCTCTTACTCCTGAACTGATACGCTGTCGGCGTATGCGGACGTTGTTATCGCTTGTGATTCCCGCGGTCTGTCTGGCCGCCGGCCCGCGGCTCACGGTCTCATTGAACGGCGATTGGCGGGTGGGTGAGAGTGTGCAGCCCCTGCCGATGCCCGCCTCGTTCGACCGCGTTGCGCCGGTTCCCGGCCTCGCCAATCTGGCCGTGCCGCCCTTCGTCGACGTTGACCGTTTTGACAGCCGCGAGTTCATCGACGCTTCGATTCGGGAGAAGAAACTGCCGGAGTCGGCGCGGGTCGCGCACGCCGGGATATCACGGCAGGCACGCAACTACTTCTGGTACCGGCGCGGTTTCCGGGCCCCGGAGCGCCGTACCGTGGCCCTGCTTCGCGTCAACAAAGCGCAGTTCGGAACCGCCGTCTGGGTGAACGGAAAGCCCGCCGGCGAACACCTGGGCTGCTTCAGCGCGGGGATCTTCGACATCACGAGTCTGATCGACTGGACGGGCGAGAACGACCTGGTGATCCGCATCGGCGCGCATCCCGCCGCGCTGCCGGACTGGGCTCCCGCGGGCACGGATTTCGAGAAGTACAAATGGACGCCGGGTATCTACGACGACGTGAAGCTGATCCTCACGGGCGGCGTGGCGATCGAATCGGTGCAGGTCGCCCCGCGCCTGGCCACGGGCGAAGCGGAGATCGAAACGGTGATCGTGAATCGCGGGTCGTCGCCGGCGCGCGTGACGTTGCGGCACGCCATCCGCCCGTGGAAGAGCACCGCGCCGGCGGGGCGCCCGGCGAGCCAATCGCTCACCGTCGCGGCGGGCGCGAAGGAAACCGTGCGGGGCCGCGTGCGGATCGCCGCGCCGCATCTATGGACTCCCGAAGACCCGTTCCTCTACGTTGTCGAAAGCTCGACCGGCGAGGATACGCTCGAAACCCGCTTCGGCATGCGCGAATTCCGCTTCGATACCGCCACCAAGCGCGCCTACCTCAATGGCAAGCTCTACTTCCTCCGAGGCTCCAACATCACGCTCCACCGCTTCTTCGAAGATCCGAAATGCAAGCGTCTGCCGTGGACCGAGGCCTGGGTGCGCAAGCTGCTCGTCGAGTGGCCGAAGAAGATGAACTGGAACAGCTTCCGGTTCTGCATCGGCCCGGCGCCCGACCTCTGGTTCGACATCGCCGACGAAGCGGGCCTGCTCATCCAGAACGAGTTCTTCATCTGGAACGGCCGAGCGCACATGCCGCCGTACCGGGAGGCTGAGTTGCTCACACAATACAGCGATTGGATGCGCGACCACTGGAACCATCCCAGTCTCGCGATCTGGGACGCTTCGAACGAAACGGACTTTGCGCTGCTGCGCGACCGGGTGATCCCACAGGTGCGGAAACTAGACCTCTCCAACCGTCCCTGGGACAACGGCTACGCCGTGCCCTCGGGCCCGGACGACCCCGTGGAGGACCATCCCTATCTGTTCAGCGCGCTGCAGAATCCGGCCCGCACCTTCGCGATGCCCGAGCTGGAGCGGATGACCGGAGCCAAGACCACCAACGCCGGCCATCCGTCGGCCCACGCGACGATCATCAACGAATACGGCTGGCTCTGGCTGCACCGCGACGGGACTCCCGCGCTGCTCACTGAAAAGGTCTACGAGCGGCTGCTCGGCGCCAACGCGACCCCATCCCAGCGCTTCGATCTCTACGCCTACCTACTCGCGGGCCTCACCGAATTCTGGCGCGCCCACCGCAACTTCGCGGGAGTGCTCCATTTCACCTTCCTTACCTGCGATTACACGGACGTGAAGACGGGCGACCATTGGCTGGATGTGGAGCGCCTGGAACTCGAACCCAAGTTTGCCGAATGGGTGGGCGAAGCGTTCAAGCCGCTGGGGGTGTACATCAACTTCTGGCAGCCGGAGGTCCCGGCCGGCGCGCGGCGCACCTACTCCGTGATGATGGTGAACGACTATCCGTTGGAGAAGAAGGGCCGCCTGCGCCTGGCGTACGAAAACGGCGGCGCGGAGGAGATCGAATACACGCTTCCGGCGTGGGGCGCGCACACGTGGGACCTGACCATCGACGCCCCGAGAACCGCGGGCGCGACCATCCTCTCAGCCACCGCCACCACGCAAGGCAGCGAACCTACTCGCAGCCGCCGCCGCGTTCAGATCCGGTAACCCGGCGTTTACGCCGACAAACGAACCGCTTCGTACTGGGCGACGCGCGTCTGCGCGCGCACCGACGAGCGGCATTCTTCCCAGCCGTCGCGCACGGTGGAGAGCAGCCGTTCGACTTCGGCGAGCGGAGCGTCCTCCTGCCGCGCGTTGGCTTCCAGCAAGCGCCGTTGCATGTAGTCGTACAACTCGATCAGATTGCGGCTCAACTCGCCGCCGCGGGAGCGATCCACGGAGAGGGACAACTCCGTGAGGATCGACACCGCGCGAACGATCTCCTTCGACCGCCCGGCGATATCGCCGCGAACGAGCGCGGCGCGCGCCCGTCGCACGGCCTCCAGCCCGCCGCCAAGCAGCATGGCCACCAGTTCCATCGGGTCGGCCGTCAAGACGGCGGACTCGATACACGAGTCATACGGATTTGCGTACATGCTATTCCTGCTGGGTCTCCTTTAGTTGGCGAGCGAGGTTCAGTACCGCTTCCTCGGGGATCTGGCGGATGACCTCCCGAGTTTTCACATCCACAAGCCGCGTCACGACGCGCCGCGTGTGGCGATCGACGGAGAACGCCAACTCATTGGAGTTCCCAAAGAGGTTGGCTTCGTTCACCGCCTTCACGGCCTGAATCAATTGCCGTTGTTCGGCGCGGACTTCCTCCGGCACGTTCTGCACCGGAGCGGCCGCGACGTTTGTTTTGGGGTCGACGGGGCCGACTTCCATGATTCAAGTCCTTTCCGCAGGAGCTAGCTCCTGAAGGACAGATCGGCCGGGTACGGAAAAACGTGAAGTGAAGTTGGAGAGGAAGGTCTAGGCGAGATTGAGCACCTTCATCGTGGTGCCCTGCTCCTTCTCGATCTTCTGCTGCAACAGCATGATCGAGTAGATCAACTGCTCCGGACGAGGCGGGCACCCCGGGACGTAGACGTCCACCGGGATCACCTGGTTCACCGGGATGAGCGCATAGTTGCTGAAGACGCCCGTTGAGGTGGCGCACGCGCCCATGGAGATCACCCATTTGGGTTCCGGCATCTGCTGGTACAGTTGCCGCACCACCGGGGCCATCTTATTGGAAACACGCCCCGCAATGATCATCAGATCGGACTGCCGCGGAGACCCGCGGAACACCTCGGCGCCGAAACGGGAAATATCGAACCGCGAGGCGCTCATGGCCATCATCTCGATGGCGCAGCAGGCCAGACCGAAGGTCATCGGCCAGATCGAATTCTTGCGGGCCCAGTTAATCGCCTTATCGACCGTGGTCAGCACCAGACTGTCGGAGAAATCCTGCACGTTCTCCGAGTCGATCCGGGTATATAGATCCGCCGGCGCTTCCCCTAACTGAATTCGAGTTTCCATACGCTTTCTTATGATTATCCCACGCGGGCCGCTAGAATCAAAAGTTGGGGCCCATGGACCAAACTACTCCGGCGCACTCTCCGCCATCCCCGTACCAGTCCGCCCTCGCGCGGGCCGCCGAAGCCTGGGGGATTGAACAGGAATACTGGGACATCTTCGGCAAGCACCACGCGGCAAC
>DALYJJ010000007.1:0-17066 GCA_031969915.1 Bryobacteraceae bacterium
TTGCGGGCCGCGATACAGGCATTGCCGAACCCGGTGTTGCCGTAGCGCGCGCGCTCGTCGGCGCTGAACGTGAACGCCGCGTTCACTTCTGTGTTGTACATCAGGCGGCGCGCCGAGCCGCTGAACGTCGCAATCTCCGCCGGCGCAGCGCCCAACGGGTTCTCCGCCGCCCGCATCTCCGAGTCGACGTCGAGCAGCAGGCCGTACCGGCGATCGAAGGCCGGCTGGCCCGAGGGGTGCGTGGTGTTCGCAAGGCCCGCGCCGTTGGGATTCACATAGAAAGGCGCATGCCTAGGCTCAAAGTACCCGCTACCCGGACCGGAGCCGGTGTTGAGTGCGACGAACACGGGCAGCGTCTGCGACTCCGGCTTCCCGGCGAGTTCCAACGAGGCCACCGAGCCCATATGGGGCGCGATGCGCGCCAGGCCCGTGATCGGATTCCTTGCGATCTGCACCCAGGTCTGCCCCAGTCCATGCACCGACACCCACGACCGCACGGACCGCAGGAACGCGATGTTGTCCATCTGGTCGCCGAGCTTCGGCATGAGCCCCTTCGGGAAGCGCACGCCGTCGTAGGATTCCGGCTGCATGTAAGCCGGAGTCCAGGAGCCTTCCTTGAAATCGAACGTGTCGACGTGGCTCGGCGCACCGGACATGAGGACGAAGATGCAGTACTTCGCCGTGCCGATCAACGACGGGGCCGCTTGCGCCACCGATCCTTGCGGTCGCGAAGGCAGAAGGAAGTACCCTCCCAACGCCGACGCCGCGTGGCGGAAGAACATCCGCCGCCCCATGTGGGCGCCGCGCCAGAAATGGGTGCCCTTTACGTTGCTCCAATCGATGCCGAAGCGGTCTTTCATGGCAGGCTGGCTCCCTCTCCTAGTAGCTGAACAGGAAATCGACTTTGTTGACGCACGCCCAGGCGATGTCTTCAATCGCCGTGTTGCGCTCCGCGGCGTTGCGCGCGCGCGCCAGGAACGCAACGCTTTTGGCGAGCTCGCTCTCAGTCGGGCGGCGCGAGAGGAAGCGCAGGAACATCTCCTCCACCGCCGCGCGGCTGTCGCTCATCGCCGCGAGGTCGCGCAACACCGGCGAGGGGGTGTTTCCGCTGGCCCGCATCCGGTTGATCACAAACGTGTCGTTCATCAGGGCCATCTGCTGCTGGATGGAACCGGACTGGCTCCGGAACGTCGTGTCGCGATTGCCCCGGAGGAAGTTGTTCATGAAGTTGTTCACCGCGCCGTTGCTGCGCGGCTCCACCGGCTCGGGTAGCTCCATCGCCCAGCGGGCCGGTTCCGTCCAACCCTGCACGGTGTAGCTGCCCATCAAGCCGGTGGCCTTGGCGATCGCGTCGTGCACCTCTTCGCCTTCCAGGCGGCGCGGGTAGCGGCGTGCGAAGTACGGAACGGATTCGATCGACCAATCACCGTCATACCGCGCACTCAACTGGTAGGCGTTCGACGTGACGATCAATCGCAGGAACTCGCGGAAGTTGAAGTTGTTGTCGCGCAGCCACTGAGCGAGCCGGTCGAGCAACTCCGCGTGCGGCGTCTGGAACTCCCAGGGCAGCGGGGGCGGGTTCTTCGAATCGAGCCGCGCCGGGTCCAGCGTATCCACGGGCTCCACCAGCGCGCTGTTGAACATCTGTTTCCAGATCCGGTTCGCCCAGTTGCGGGCGAACATGGGGTCCTCCACCATCTGGTCCGCGAAGGCGGTGCGCCAGTTCGCGTTCGCCGACGGCGCTGCCTTCGTGAACAGGTACTGCGGCGTGTAGTTGTTCACCCGCCGTCCGTCGGCGTCCATGGTCACGCGGCTGGGGCGGTTGCCGGAGGTGGTGTTCAGGTCGTATTGGCCGGTCGGGTTATCGTTGACATCCGTGCTGCCGTCTCCGACGGGCGGATTCGGCCGATTCACGAAGCGGACGCGGGAGAAGTAGGCCGCCATGCGCTGCGCCTCGGCGCGCTTGGCGCTCCGGCCCCAGAGGCTCAGCAGGTCCAGGTGGCCGCGGCCGTCGTGGCACAGCAGGCAGTCGAAATGGGAGATTCCGAGGAACGTCCCCGCCGTGCGCGCCAGCATCGTGTCGTAGGTGTCCTGAATCGGACCCATGGTGGTCGCCGCGCCAAGGACCCAGTTCGCGGGACCGTTGTCGGCGGTGAAGTTGTTGCCGCGCCCGACCACCGTCTCATAAGCGATGTCGCGCAAGCTCTTCTGCTCTCCCACCGACTTCAAAATCCAATCGTGAAACGCGTTGCGCCCGAGGATCTGCTGGCTGCGGGCGCCGACGGCCGTGTTCGCCTTGTTCTGCAGGAGGTCGCCAAACCAGTTCGCCCAGCGGTAATTGAACTCGGGCGAGAACAGGAGCCGGTCGGCCGCCTTGTCGCGCTTCGCCGGATCGCTGTCGGCCGCAAAGTCGCGGATTTCCTGGGGCGCCGGGATCCGGCCCGTAATGTCCAACGTGATCCGGCGCAGGAACTCCTCGTCCGTGGCCAGGGGCGCGGAGGCGAAGCCCTTCTCCTGCAATTTGCCAAAGACTGCGTCGTCGATGAAGTTACGGCGAGGCATCTCGCCGGGCGCGACGGCGTAGCGGGTGGCGCGCGACGCGAGCGACCGTCCGATCTTGTCCGCGGTCCGGTAGATCGATTCCCGCAGCCGGCCCTCGCGGGCCAGGAACTCGTCGGGATCGCTGCGGAACGAGCAGTTCTCGCCCTGGGGTTCCTGCTCTTCCGCCACCACGGCGGCCGGCCGGAGGGCCACCGCCACCACCCCAAGACCTAATGAGAGCGATGCGATCTGTAGAATACGATTCAGTTGCATTCGGTCCCCCCGGAACCGCCGATGGGTGAAATTATATCAACCCAAACCCGCAGCCGGGCAAGAAGTTGCCTCCCCTAGGTACTAATTTGTGCTGTAGGCCGTTCGTCATACGCGGTTCACTGCAACCGGCCCTGACCTCTCCACGTCCGAGTGGGCGTGAGACTCCCACACGCTGCTGTCATTTTCCTGGTTCTAGGCGCACCCGCGGCTTTCGGACAGCGCTATGCAAGGCATAACTTCGAGGCCGGGTTAGGGGCCGCCGTGCCTCGCGGCGAATTGAAGCCGTTCCTGGGCCCGGCCACCACCCTTCAGGTGGGCTATGGGTACCGGTTCCAACGGTACTTCCAGGTGGACGGCGGCCTGGAAACCGTCTTCGGCGCGGGCGACGTGCGGGACTTCCTGGAGACCAACTTCGGCCCCCTCCGCATCCGCGACTACGCTTTCTTTATCCCGATGGGCGGCCGCGCCGTTCTGCCGCTCTGGAACGAGCGCATTCAGATCTACGGCGGCGGAGGCGGGGCGTATGTCCGCTACACCGAGCTGCTCCGGCAGCCTTCGGATTTCGTACGCATTGCCTGCCCGCCGTGCTCGAGCCGCTCCGGCTGGGGCACCTACGCCCAAGCCGGCTTCAATGTGGCGCTTGACCGCAACCGCCTCTTCCGCCTGGGCGTGCGCGCGCGGATGTACCGCGCCACCACCGACGGCGACTCCATCGCCGGCCTTCCCCCCGTGGAAACCCGGGACCGCTGGTCGAACGTCGCCGCCGTCTTTTCGTTTACCTTCTGACACCGTCCGTCCCCGGGCACACCGCATCTGGTAGGTTGAAAGCGAACCTATGTTGCGGCACTTTCCGCTCATTGTGCGTAACGCCACACGGAACCGGCGCCGGACGGCGCTCACCGTGCTCAGCATCGCCGCATCGCTCTGCCTGCTGGGAACCTTGCTCGCGCTCTACCACAACTTCTTTCTGCGCGAATCCAGTGAGGCGCAATCGCTGCGGCTGATCACTCGCAACCGCGTCTCCCTGATGACGCCACTGCCCGTGTCCTACCGGGAAAAGATCATCAAGGTACCGGGCGTCCAGGTAGTCTCCGTGTTTCAGTGGTTCGGGGGCACTTACAAGGATTCCCGGGACATGAAGAACATCTTCCCGCGATTCAGCGTGGACGCCGAGTCGGTGTTCGAGCTGTACCCGGAATACGAAGTCCCGCCTGACCAGAAACAGGCCTTCCTGCGCGACCGCACCGGCTGCGTGGTGGGCAAACCGCTGGCCGACCGGATGGGCTTCAAGATCGGCGACCGGATTCTGCTGCAGGGCGACATTTTCCCGGCCAACCTCGAACTCACGGTGCGGGCCATCTATACGGCCCGCCGCGACAATGAGAACCTCTTCTTCCATGACACCTACCTGCGCGAGGCGCTGCCCCGGGAATGGCGCGACGTCGCCGCCCTGTACGTCGCCCGGGTGGAACGTCCGGATCTGTTGACGCCCGTGGCGCGAACCATCGACGAGATGTTCCGGAACTCGCAGTTTGAAACCAAGACCGACACCGAACGGGCCTTTGAGATGAGCTTTCTCTCCTACCTGGGCAACGTGAAACTCTTCCTGTTGTCGGTAAGCGGCGCCCTGACCTTCACCATCCTGCTGGTTTCGGCCAACACCATGGCGATGTCCGTGCGCGAACGGATTCGCGAGATGGGCATTCTGAAATCGATCGGCTACGAGGCGCACACCATCCTTGGCATCCTGCTCTCCGAGTCGGTGATCATCGCGCTCATCGGCGGGATGCTCGGCTTGCTGCTGGCCGAAGGGATCTGCGGCTTCCTGCGCACCATGCCGATTCTCTTCGTCGATCTCAAGACGGTGGGCTTGAACTGGGTGGTGGCGGTGGCGTGCCTGGCCACGGCCGTGGTGATCGGCATGGTCAGTTGCCTGATCCCGGCCTGGAGCGCGGCCCGGCGGCCCATCGTCGAGGCGATCAAGTTCAACGACTGAGGCCGCTATGCAGATCCCGCTCAGCTACAACCTTCGGAACCTCGCCGTGCGAAAGGCCACCACGGCCATGACCGCGCTCGGCATCGCCCTCACCGTGGCCGTGCTGCTCGCCGTGCTCGCGCTGGTGGAAGGCCTGCGTGCGTCGTTCGTCGCCGGCGGACATCCCCTTCACTTGCTGGTGATGCGCAAGGGCGCCACCGCCGAGCTCACCAGCGTGATGTCCCCGGAGACGTTCCAGACCATCCGTTCGAAGCCGGGGATCGCGCGCGCCGCGTCGGGAGAAGCGATGGCGTCGCTCGAGTTGGTCACCGGCATCAACCTCGAGAACGAAGACCAGCCCGGGGGCATGAACGTGACCCTGCGCGGCCTCACCACGCTCGGCTTTGAGATGCGCGCGCGTTCCGCGCCGGGCAGCGCGAAGTGGTGGTCGGAAAAGGCATCGCGTCCAAGTACCCCGCGGCGCGCCTCGGCCAGAAGCTGAAGTTCGGCCGGGGCGAATGGCTGGTGGTCGGCATCGTCGACGGCGGCCGCGCGGCCATCAACAGCGAGGTGCTCGGCGATCTGAACCAGGTGGCGGGCGACTACCAGCGCGCGCAGGCGGTCAGTTCCGTGCTGCTGCGCGCCGCCGACGAAGTCTCTCTCCGCGCATTGGAAAACGACATGGTGAACGATGCCCGCCTCACCGTGGAGGCGAAAACCGAGCGCGCCTACTACGAGGCGCAAATGGTCTCCGCCGCACCCATTCAGTTCCTGGGTACATTTATCGCCGCCGTCCTCGCCATCGGCAGCAGCTTTGCCGCGATGAACACCATGTACGCGGCCATCGCCCGGCGTTCCGCGGAGATCGGCACCCTGCGCGTGCTCGGGTTCTCGCGGGGTTCGATTCTGTGGAGCTTCTTTATTGAATCGGTGGCGCTTTCGTTGCTGGGCGGCATACTGGGCTGCCTGCTGGTGTTGCCGTTGAATTCGTTCTCCACCGGCATCGGCAGCATGGTGACGTTCTCGGAGATGGTCTTCCAATTCGATGTGACGCCGCAGATCATGGCCGCGGGCGTGATCTTCGCGGGACTGATGGGCGCCGCGGGCGGATTTTTCCCCGCCCGGCTCGCGGCGAACAAAGAGATCCTGTCCGCTCTCCGCGGCGCGTGACACTGGCCGCTGGTGACAACTAATAGGCCGGCTGGTGCGCCTCCATGAGCCGTTTCAACAGAGCATCCACCATCAGGAGCCGCGCGTTGAGTTGGTCCTTGTAGTGACTCGTGGCCGTGTGGCGAATCTCCGCCGGCAAGTCCCGGCGCTCTTCCTGCAACAGCTCGAGGACTAACGCCCACTCCGCTTCCGACAATTCGGGGTGCATACGTTCTCCTGCCGTATCCGTAGCACTGTTTTTCGGCGGAGGGAAGGGGGTCGGCGATCGCGGCCGCTTACCGCACGAACACGGCCACGCCGTTTTGGCTGCGCGCGGCTCCCACGCGGAGCGTCACCGCCTGCCGCCCGGCGCCGAAAAAGCCGTTGGGCACCCGCGCGACTAACCGGACCACGCCCGGCAGGTCCGGCGCGGGACCGAAAGAGAGGATCTCGGCGGGCCGGCCGGCGATTTCGAGCCCCAGCGGCAAGCCGTGAGCTACGCCGGTACCGGTGGCGAAGAAGGCGATTTCCGCGCCCCGCCGCGCCGGTTGGTCGGGGCCGTTGGGCGTGCCGTCCTCGTTGGTCGCCTGCAGAATGCCGCCTTCCTGGAAGAGGCCGGGCGCGGCTTCAACGATCTCGACCGCCGCCTCCGCCACTACTTCGCCGCCCACCGCGACATCGATCCGCGCCGTGGAGCCGGGCGGGAGCGTCCCGGGCAGGACAGAAGCCGGCTGCGGCTGGCCGTTGACGCGAAACTCGCCCGGCGGTGCATCGGGCAGCGCCACCAACTGGCCGGGCGCGAAAGGCCCTTCCTCGCCGGTGGCGGCGTGCAGGACCCGAAGGCGGGTGACCTGGGGCGGAGGCAGGACCTCCGGCGTCAGCCGCCACACGCGGCGGGAAACCGCATCCGCGGCGAGCAGCGTGCCGTCGCTCATCGCAATCACATCGAGGGGCGCTTCCAGCACGTCGGCCAAATGCCGCCGCGGGGCGCTTCCCGGAGCGATCTCGAGCAGGCCCGGATAGCCCTCTTCGGCGATAAAGAGACGGTCGCCCAACAAAGCCAGCGCAAGCGGCGCCCGGGCGGGGATACTCTGGCGAGCGCCGTCCCGGGCAATCCGCTGCACCCGGTTGGCGCCCGCTTCTCCGATATAGACGGCGCCGTTCGCCGCCACGGCCACCGCGCGGGGGCGGTCGAGTCCGCCAGCGACGACCCGCCAGTGACCCAGCGGCAATTGCTGCAGCACCCGGCCCGCACCCGCTTCGGTGACGTAGAGCCCTCCGCTTTCGTCGAAGGCCAGTTTGCCGGGCCCGGCGGAGGCTATGAGCGTCCTCCGTCCCCGATCGGCCTGGAGAATCTGGATGCGGTTGTTGCCCGTGTCGGCGATGTAAAGGTCGCCGGTGAGCGGGTGCACGGCGAGACCCGCGGGGGCGCTCAGCCAGGACTCCGTGGGGCCGGCCCCGATGGCGGATAGCGTTCCATCGACGCCCGCCAGCCGCAGGCGCGAGGTTTGTGCATCGGCAATGTATACGGCTCCGCCGGCGGTCGCGGCCAGGGCGGCGGGCGCTTGCAGATGGGCCTCCAGACGCGGGCCGCCGTCGCCGCGCACGCCCCAATCGCCGCTGCCCGCCACATGGCGCAGAATGCCATCGCGGTCCAGACGGAAAAGAAAGCCGCCGCGGGCCAGGTAGATCGTCCCGTCCGGGGCCGCCGCCACTTCCTGCGCGGCGTGCGCGCGCACCGGTGAACCTGCCGGAAACCAAGCCGGGTCGTTGCCGTCGGCCACGTGATAGCGGCCGTCGCGGTCGATCGCCACACCCGTCGGCAGCTTGAACGCGAGCGCGCCGGACAGTCCCGCGAGCGGCGTCAGCACGCCGCCCCACAATCGCAGCACCCGGCGGCTGCCGCTGTCGGCGATGAACACGGCGCCCGCTCCGTCGCGAGTCAGGCCCCCCGGGTTCTTCAGTTCGCCATCGGTTGCCGTCGCGAGCCACCCGGTGGGCGAAATGCGATACACGCGATGCGCGTAGAAATCGGTCACCAGAAGATCGCCGGAGGGATGCAGCAGAACGTTGCGGGGACCGGCGAGCTTGGCTTCGATGGCGAGCACCGGCTCGACTCCGGGTGTGGCCTGGCCGCCCCCGGCAATGGTTTCTACGATCCCCGAGGGATCGATGCGCCGGACCCGCGCGTTGCCCAAATCGCAAAAGTAGACCGCCCCGTCCGCCCCCAACGCCACCCCGTAGGGTGCGTTCACGCGCGCTTTCTGCGCCGGCCCGCCATCGCCCGAGAAGCCCGGCCGTCCGTCGCCGGCGATGGTCGTGATGGTGCCTTTCTTGTCGATCCGCCGCAGGCGATGGTCGGCCGCGTCTGCGAAATAGAGGTCGCCGTCCGGCGAGAACGCGATCCCCTGCACGGAGGCAAGCGGTGCGGCCGTGGCGGGCCCGCCGTCCCCGGAGTAGTACCCGCCGGCGAAAGGTTCTGCGCGAAAACCCGTAGACGCCTCGGCGGCGAGGCATACGAAAAGCACTGTAGTCGCGGCGCTTCGGTGCACTACATTCCTTTCCCTCAAGAAGTAAGTGCGCCCTCCGGACCCAATCTCTCAGCCGCGACGAAGAGAGAGTCATGAAGCCTTGGCGGCTCGCGTTTCTCGCGCTGCTGGTGGCGGCGCATTCGCTGCTGGCGCAGCCGGTGCTGCGGTTGAAAGGGATCGGAGCCAAGGCGGACATGCAGGAGCCTTCCGCGCTGGGAGGGGCCGAGGCGCTGAAGGCCGGGACTCATACCATCGTGCAGATGGAAGAACATGCGGATCTGAAGGAGGCCCTGGACGAACTCATCCGCCGGGGCGCTCGCGTGGTGGCCTATGTGCCCGACGGCGCGGCACTGGTGTGGACCGAAGAGGCCATCCCGCTGGACGGCCTGCCGGTGGCGTGGGCAGGTGAGTTGCGGTCGGGTTGGAAGCTGAGCGGCGAACTGGTGTACGCCGGCGCCATGACCGTGGTGGCCGAGTTCCACCCGGACGTCGACATTGAGTTGGCGCGGACTCGCGCGGTGGGGCTTGGGCTGGCGATTCGGGAACACCCGGACCTGGCCGCCGGTCATCTCATCGTCACTGGCGAGCCGGATCAGATCTGGCGGCTGGCGGAGTTGGACGAGACGGCGTACGTGTATCCGGTGTCGCCGGAATTGGCCGGCGGCGAAGCGGTTCATGCGTGCGCCAGCGCGATTACGGCTGTGGGTCCGGTGGGCCAGTACGTGGCCACGGTGGGCGACGGTTGGGACGGGCCGGGGCGTGGAGCGGCGGCGCTTTCCTTCGTCTTCGGCCCCTTGACGGACAGGCTGAGCGCGGAGCAGAGCAAGTCGGAGATCCGCCGCGCCTTCGACGCGTGGTCGTCGGTGGCCGCGATCGACTTTCAGGAGGCGACAGGAACCGGGCTCCAGCGGTCCATCGCGATCCTGTTCGGGGAAGGCGACCACGGCGATGGCTACCCGTTCGACGGCCCCGGCCGCGGCCTGGCGCACACGTTCTTTCCCGCGCCGCCAAACCCGGAGCCAATCGCCGGGGACATGCACCTGGACGGCGCCGAGCCGTGGCGCGCCGGCGCCGACGTGGACCTGTTTAGCGTGGCCTTGCACGAACTGGGGCACGCGCTTGGTCTGGGCCACTCGGACCGGCCGGGCGCGGTGATGTACCCGTACTACCGGCAAGCCGCGGGCCTGACCGCGGAGGACATTGCGGCGATTCGAACGCTGTACGCGGCGCGCGAAACGAACCCTTCGGAGCCGCCTCCGCAGCCGCCCCCACCCGCGCCCTCCGCCCCGTTGGCGCTGACCGTGACGCCGCCCGCAAGCCCCGTGCGTCTGGCCTCCGTCGTCGTGCAGGGGTCAGCGGCCGGCGGCAGCGGCAGCGTGCGCGTGACGTGGGTGAGCGACCGCGGGGGCACTGGTTGGCTGGATCTGCCGGTTGCGGCAGGCACTCGCTTGTGGCGTTTTGACAGCGTTCCCCTGGCCGTCGGATTGAACCGGATCTCGGTGGTCGCGACGGATGGCGCCGCCGCGCGAGTGGCCAGGGAGTTCCTGGTGACGAGAGAAGAAGCGCCGCCGGAACCGCCGGTGCTCCGGATCGCCACCGTGGCGGGGCGCGTCTCCACCCCCGCCATTACTTTGGAAGGGACGGCGGCACACTCCTCGGGCATCGGGCGCGTGTTGTGGGTGAACGACCGTGGGGGTTCGGGTCAGGCGTCGGGCACAACGTCCTGGCGCGTGCCCGCGATCACTCTGCAGCCGGGATTGAACCGCCTCACGGTGACCGCGTACGCGATCGCGGGCGCTACCAAGTCGGCGGTACTGACCATGGAACTGGTCACGCGAGACACCACGGCGCCCTCGCTGACCGTGATTGCCCCGTCCGGCGCCTCCACCAGCACCAGCGACGCTTCCATCGCCATTCGCGGCACGGCGCGTGATGACGTGGGTGTGGTGGAAGTTACGTGGGAAAGCTCCACCGGCGCGCGCGGCACGGCTCCGGGAACCACTTCCTGGGGGCCCGCCACGGTCCCTTTGCTGGTGGGTACAAACCGCATCACCGTGCGGGCCAAGGACGCCGCCGGCAACATCGCCTGGCGGGCGATCACGGTGACGCGGAAGTAAGAAGCTCTCGCCGGACCTTCGGCGAACCGGGCAGCCGGAACCTCCACCCGGCGGCTGCCCGGTCTTTCTTTTCCCTAAGCGAACAGCTTCTCGAGTTTCGAGCCGGCGCGCACAATCGTCTGGCTGCGCTCGGGGCCCGTCGAAACGCACCCCACTTCCACTCCCGAGCGCTGCTCCAGGAAATCGACGTACCGGCGCGCGTTCTCCGGAAGATCCTGGTAGCGCGTCACGCCCTTGGTCGGCGTCGCCCAGCCGGGCAGCGTCTCATAGACCGCCTCGATGGCCTCCATGTCGGCGCGCCGCGCGGGCATTGCCTCGATCACCTCGCCCTTCAGCTTGTAGCCCGTGCACACCGGGATCTCCGCGAGGTGGTCGAGCACATCGAGCTTGGTGATGATGAGGGAATCGAAGCCGTTCACGGCCGCCGTGTACCGCAGCAGCGGCACATCGAAAAACCCGCAGCGCCGCGGCCGGCCGGTGACGGAGCCGAACTCGTTGCCCGCGTTGCGAATGCTATCGCCCACGGAGCCCAGCGCCTCAGACGGGAACGGCCCGCCTCCCACCCGCGTGATGTACGCCTTGGAGACGCCCACGATCCCGTCGATGGCCGTCGGCGGCACACCCGTGCCGGTGCACGCGCCGCCCGCCGCCGCGCTGGACGACGTAACGAACGGGTAGGTTCCGTGGTCGATGTCGAGCATCGTCCCCTGGGCGCCTTCGAACAGCACTCGTTTGCCGCCCCGGATGGCCTGATGGAGCAGGATCGCGGTGTCGCACACCATCGGGCGGATGCGCGCCGCCAGTTCGCGGTACTGCTCGCAGATGCCCGCGAAGTCGATCTCGCCGGCCAGGTGAAACGCGCCCGCGATGGTCTGCTTGTCCTGCGCTACGTCGTTATAGAGTGCGCGAAACGCATCGTCGTCCATCAGGTCCGCGATACGAATACCGCGCCGGCCGATCTTGTCTTCGTAGCAGGGCCCGATGCCGCGCGAGGTGGTGCCGATGGCCTCGCGGTCCTTGCGCTTCTCCGAGATGTTCTCGATCAGGCGGTGGAACGGAAAGATGACGTGGGCGCGGTTGGAAATGCGGAGCTGGCCGGAAACGTCGATGCCCGCCGATTCGAGCGACTTCATCTCCTCGTTCAGCGCCACCGGATCCACAACCACGCCGTTGCCGATGACCGCCAGCACGCCGGGCCGAAGCACGCCGCTCGGGATCAGCTTGAGGACGAACTTGCGATCCCCGATCTGCACCGTGTGCCCGGCGTTGTGCCCGCCTTGATAGCGCGCCACGATGTCGAAGCGGTCGGAGAACAGGTCGACGATCTTGCCTTTGCCCTCGTCGCCCCACTGGGCGCCCAAAACGATAACGTTACTCATGGTGGTGAACGGAGACCAAAACTCTTTAGTTTACCGCGTTCTCCACCCCAAGCCTCGATCTCATCGGATTCTGCGGACACACTCTCACTGCATGCCTCACCCGAGGGCCGTCCGGTGCGAGGGGAACCCGCGAGGCTACTCTTCTTCCTCTTCCTCGCCCGCCCTGGCTGCCCGGGCGGCGTTGATGATCTTCTCGGCCTGGAGCGCCGGCACGAAATCGTAGTGGGAGAACTCCATGGTGAATGAGGCGCGGCCCTGGGTCATGGAGGTGAGATCGCTCTGATAGGAGAGCATCTCCGACATGGGAACCTGGGCGCGGATGATCTGGGTCTGGCCCTTGGTATCCATGCCCTGGACGCGTCCGCGACGGGAGTTGAAGTCGGACATCAGGTCGCCGGCGTACTCGACGGGGGCCTGCACCTCGACGTTCATGACGGGTTCGAGGAGGGTCGGCTTGGCGATCTCCATCGCCGCCTTGAAGGCCTTCCGGGCGGCGAGCTTGAACGACATTTCCGAGGAGTCGACGTCGTGATAGGAACCGTCGTAGACCACCACTTTGAAGTCCACCACGGGGTAGCCGGCCAGGTAGCCGCGCTCAGCGGCTTCCAGGATGCCCTTCTCAATCGCGGGCACGTACTGACGAGGGATCGAGCCGCCGAAGATTTCGTTGCCGAACTCAAAACCCGCTCCGCGGTCGAGAGGTTCCATGCGAATCCAGCAATCGCCGAACTGGCCGTGTCCGCCGGTCTGTTTCTTGTGGCGCCCCTGCACCTCGGCGCGGCCGCGAATGGTCTCCCGATAGGGGATCTTCGGAGCGTGCAGTTCGACGTCCACGCTGTAGCGTTTCTTCAGGCGGCTGACGACGATCTCGACGTGCTGTTGTCCGGCGCCGGCGAGCAGGAACTCCTTGGTCTGCGGGTCGCGATAGAACCGCAGGCTGGTGTCCTCTTCCATGATGCGGTGGATGGCGTTGCCCATGCGGTCTTCGTCGTTGCGGGACTTGGCGGCGACGGCGTAGGCGATGGAGGGCTCCGGCACCTTCACGGCCGGGTAAACGATGGGAGTCGCCTTATCGGAAAGCGTGTCGCCGGTAAGAGTGTCCTTGAGCTTCGCTACCGCGCCGATGTCGCCCGCGTGGAGGTCCGTGACCGGGGCCAGGGTCTTACCCGAAAGCACGCTGATGTGAGAGAGGCGCTCGGGGGCGCCGGCGCGCATGTTCTGAAGAGTGGCGTCGTTCTTCACCACGCCCGACATCACTTTGAAGTACGACAGGCGGCCGGCGAACGGGTCCACGACGGTCTTGAAGACGAACACGGCGGGATGTTCGCTATCGGCGACGCCGCGCGCGGCCGGTTCCCCGTTGGAGAGGCCCTTGGCCGGCCCGCGTTCGTTGGGGGCGGGCAGCACTTCCAGGGCGAAGTCGAGCAGCAGATCGGTTCCGATGTTGTGGAGCGCCGAGAGGCATAGCACCGGGAAGACCTTCAGTTCGCGCATCTCGCGGCGGAGGCCATCGATGATGTGCTCGGCGGGCAGCGTGCCTTCGGCGAAGAACTCCTCCATGAGGTCGTCTTCGCCCTCGGCGACGGCCTCCACCAGGCTCTCATGGGCCTTCTGGGCGGCTTCCGCCATGTCGCCGGGGATGGGCACTTCCTTGGCCTTGCCGTCGCCGTCCGGCGTATAGACGAAGGCCTTCATGCGAACCAGGTCGACGACACCCTTGAAGTCTTTTTCCGATCCGATGGGCAGGTGGATGGGGACGGCGTGGCGTCCGAAGAACTCGTGGATGCTCTCGAGGGCGCGTTCGAAACTGGACCGTTCCCGATCCAGCTTGTTGATCACCAGAGCGCGCGGAAGGCCGAACTCGGCGGCGTATTCCCAGACTTTCTCCGTGCTGACCTCGACCCCCGCCACACCGTCGACCATCACATAGCAGGAATCGGCGGCGGCGAGCGTGGAACGGGTGTCATTGAGGAAGATATTGAAGCCAGGCGTGTCGATCAGATTCAGCTTCGCCTTCTTCCACTCGGCGTAGGACAGCGCCGAGGAGATAGTAAACTTCCGGGCGATCTCTTCTTCGTCGAAATCGGTGACGGTGTTGCCCTCGTCGGAGCGGGTCAGGCGGTTGGTGACGCCGGTGGTATAGAGCATACCGGCGGCGACCGAGGTCTTACCCGACTTGCCGTGCCCCACCAGGGCAACATTTCGGATGTCTTTTGTTTCGTAGACTTTCACGCTCACTCCTAACCGTGTTGTAACGGGAGCGGCTCCAGCGCCCGCGCCTTCGCCTTGCAGGCTGGTCAGCGCGCTGTGTGGCGCTGGTGTCGGTCCGAAGTCAGGATAGTATCACAGTGCGATAACAGGTAGGCGGAACGCGCCATCCGGGGGGGCGGACAGGCCGCCGGGAGAGCAGCGCGCCCCCCTGGGTGTGTGTGCGGCCGCGCGGCGTTCAGGGGCGCGCGGGCAGGATTCTGCGGACCTCGTCGATCATGGCGTTAACGAACGGTTGGCCGCCGGTGACCAGGTTCTCGCGGGTCATGATGCTAAGCGGCACGTCGGGCTGAACGCCGGCGTTCTCAATTAGGCTCGTGGGGCCGGTGGGGCTGGCGTAGGCGCGCTCACGCACGAACAGTGACCGGGTGATGCGCAGGTTCGCTTCAATGACACCGGTGTGGAAGTAATCGTTCACGTTGCCGCCTAAGCCTCCGGTTCGGATGCCGGCGATCTTGCCGCGATTGGCATCCTGGAAGAGTGCCGGGAAGATGTCGCCGGCGGAAACGCTGAACTCGTTGGTGAGCAGGATGACCGGCTTGGTGTAGACAACATCCTGAGGGAATGCGGTGAGTGAGGAGGAGCAGATCGGGAAGACGCCGGTTTCCTCGCCCTTCTCGTACGCCGCGGAGACGACGTTGTAGTACTGCTGGAGCACTTCGCGCTCCCACTGGGCGACGTTGGGACCGGCGGCGTTGAGGGCGCGCGCCTCGAAGTAGGTCTTCCAGGTTTGGGTGGGCTTGATCCAGTAGCCGACGCCCCAGAACGGCTGCGGCACGAGGAAGCGGAGCAGTTCGAGAGCGTAGCAGGCGCTGCCGCCGGGGTTGTGCATCACGTCGATCACCAGGGCGGACGTGCTCTGCTGCAGCTCGGTGATTTCCTGGCGGAACTGGCTGAGCGCAAGGGCGGAGTTGGAAGGGCTGAAGGTAAAGATGCGAATCCAGCCGATGGTCTGCCCGTCCACAGGGAACGTGCCGGAGACGAACTGGTCGGTCGACCGTGCCCCGAGGCGGAGGCGGAAGCCGGGCGGCGGGTTGTAGAGAGGGGTGGGCTGGCCGAGGCCGATGAGGGCCACATCGGCGGGGTGCGCTTCGGCGATCTGCGTCTCAGCGATTAGCTTTTCCGAAGGGGTGAGGGGCTCCTCCGGGGTGGGGCGCGGTCCGGTCCAGAGGCCCCAGTTGCGAGCGATGTCTTCATAGCGGGCCGAGCGGTCGCGGATCAGAGTGGGCTTGGCCGCGGCGCTGAGGCGCGGGCCGCTGACCGGGGGCAGATTCACGATCGGCGTGGCGAACTTGGCCCAGGGGATGTCGTAGGTGGCTTCGGCGCCGCTGGGCTTACGGACGACTACGCTGGCGGTCTCGCCGATATTGGCGGCCCAGGGGATGGCCGACTGTGGGCGGAACGTGATGAAGTCGGCGGCGCGGCGGCGCGTGGCGCTGTCGTTGGCGCCTTCGCCGTACTTGGAGAGCCGGCGGATCCATTCCTCTGAGGTGACGCCATCGACCGAGACCACTTCATCGCCGATCTCGATCGGGAAACGGTTGCGCGCGAACGCGGGCGAGATGAACTCAATCAGCGTCTTGCCGTCATAGATGTCGAGATCGAAGCGAAGATAGGCCTGGAAGTTCGAAGGAAGCGTGTAGCGGATGTGGCCGTCCTTGAGGCTGGCGAGATACTCAATGACGAGGTCGTAGTATTCGAGATCGTTGCGGGTGGCGCGCACGCGGGTGAGCCAGGGCCCGATGTTGGCGAGATCGAAGCCGAACTGTTCGATCTTCCAATTCGCGGGCGTGTAGTGGCGCACGTAGAACTGGCTGAGGGAAGTAAAGTCGGCCGCTTTCTGGTCGGCGGTCATCTGGGCCAGCGCCGCGGAGGCGCCGAGCGCCCCGGTTAACAGCAGTAAACGGAGGATGCGCATACGTGCCCGCAGGGTAACACTCCCGAAGGGAGTTGCGGGGCCGCCCCTAATGTCCCGGTGCCGCGGCGGGGGCGTGAGAGCCGGCCTCGGGGAGAAAGTAGAAGATGATACCGAGAATCGCGTAGACGACGAGGAGTTGGAGCCCCTCGAGCCAGTTCGATTCGCCGTCGCTCGAGATCTGGCCGGCGATGACCACGGCGATGATGACCGCCAGCACCTCGGCGGGCGTGAATACGAGGTCCATCGGCTGCGGACCGATGACCAGGCTGGCGAGCACCAGGATGGGCGCGATGAAGAGGGCGATCTGGAGGCTGCTCCCGGCTGCGATGGTGAGGCTGAGATCCATGCGGTTCTTCATGGCCACCAGGATCGCGGTGCTGTGTTCGGCGGCGTTGCCGACGATGGCCACAACGAAGACGCCGACGAAGACCTCGGTCATGCCGAACGTCTTTGCGGTGGCTTCCACGCTGCCCACAAGGATCTCGCTGACCCAGGCGATGAGAGCGGTGGAGACGCCGAGCACGGCGACGGAGCGGCCGAGGCTCCAGGACTGATGCTGCTCCTCCTCGCGCACTTCGGCCGTTTCGGGCGGCGGGCTGACAAAGAAGTGCTTATGCGTTTTGAGCGTGAACCAGAGACTGGCGAGGTAGGTGAGGAGCAGGACGATGGAGATCTCAACGCTGATGTCGATCTCGCTCGGCCATCCCTTGGGACCGGCCAGGGCGTGGAACGCGGCGGGGAGGAGCAGGGCGGTGGCGGCGAGCGTGAGCATGGTGGACTGCGAACGCGCGCCCTGGGCGTTAAACCGCTGCTCCTTGAACTTGAGGCCGCCGGCGACGACGCCTAGCAGCGGGTTCTTGCGCGACAGGAAGCCGCCGAGCGCGCCGCCGACGCCGCCCGCGTTGCCCTCGGAGA
>DALYJJ010000007.1:17076-55848 GCA_031969915.1 Bryobacteraceae bacterium
TGAACTTGAGGCCGCCGGCGAACACCGCGGCGCCGAGGACGAGCAGCACGTTGCCGATGATGGAACCGGTGAGCGAGGCCTTGACCACGCCATAGAGACCTTTGTTCAGGGCCACAAGAGCGATAATCAGCTCCGCGGCGTTGCCGAAGGTTGCGTTGAGGAGGCCGCCGACGCCCTCGCTGGTTCGTTCGGCCAGATGCTCGGTGGCATGTCCCAGCCAACCGGCCAGCGGAATGATGGCCAGGCAGGCGGAGACGAAGATCAGGGTGTGCGACTCGGGCGCGGTGAATTCGAGGCCCACGGCGATGGGCACAAACACGAGCAGCCAGTTGAGCGAGGGCTTCAGCAGGTTCTTCATGGAGAGGTTCAGTTCTTGCGGATCCGTTTCTTGCGCGCCGGGGCGACGCGGGTGTCTTCTCCGGCCCAGCGGCCGAGGCGGTAACTGCGGCTGTAGCCGGCGGTGCGGTTGGCGATGGTCACGGTGACCGTGCCGCTCGAATCGCAGCGGTACCGCTCTTCGATCTCCTGACCGGCGGCGGCGGCGGTGCGTTCCACGCCGACGAGTTCCAGGCGGGCCTCCCGCTCGAGCGACGGATCGAACGGGAAACGGACTTCGTCCCAACTCGTGATGTCGCCGACGGGCTGGCCGTCGTCGCTGCGCTGGGAGCACTCGAGGTAGCGGAAGTGGCCGACGTTATGGACGGGCGAATACGTGCGCGCGCGTTCCAGGGGCGGCTCGCCCGCGGCGGGGAGCGGGGTGCCCTTTGCGAACAGCGGATCGAAGACCACGGCGCGGCCGGCATCCGTTTCTCTCCAAACACCGAAGTTCCGGGTGAACTGCTCGCGCAGCAGATAGCCGGACTGGGTGTCGGCCTGAATGGCGAGGCCGATGGCGGTGGCCGAGCGGGTGTGGGCGGAACGCTTGACGCGTCGGCCGTACTCATCCCGAAGGACGCGGGCCACAAGGGGGAGTTCGCTGCCGCCGCCGGTGACATAGAGGGCATCGAGAACGCCGCCGGCCCTGGCGAGCAGGTCCCCGACCACGCGCACGGTTTCGTCCACCAGGGGGCGGCAGCGCTCATAGTAGTCGGCGACGGGCACGGTGACCTGGCCCCAGCCGTCGCGCACACGTTCGAGATCGACGACGATGCGGCGGGTATTGGGGTGGATGGCTTCCTTCTTCTCGCGGCACTCTTCGAGGAGGCGGAAATGCTCGGCCTGGGAGAGCGTGTCGTAGCGGCCGGGATCGAGGGCGAGCTCCGCGAGCGCCTCGTCGAAATCGTCGCCCCCGAGGGTCGACGCGCCTTCGGAGGCGACGACGGAGTGGGTCCTCTCACTGACCTGCACCAGGGACGCGTCGAACGTGCCGCCGCCGAGGTCATAGACAAGGAGTTGTTCGCCCGCGGCGCCGGCTTCGCGCTGCTTGTGTCCGAACTCGATGCTGGCGGCCGACGGCTCATTGAGCAGGCCGAGCACGTCGAAGCCGGCGAGCCGGAACGATTCGCTGGTGAGGAAGCGCTGGTTGCTGTTGGCGTTGGCCGGCACGCCGAGCATCACTTCGAGGGGCTCGCCTTCGCGCGGGCGAAGGCTCGATTTCTCGAGTAGGTCCCGGCGGAGCGCCGCGGCGAGCGCGACTAACCACTCGAGCAGCGGGGCTTCGACGCCGCCCACGTCGAGAACCGAGCAAGGGCCCGCCTCCTGGAGGGAGCGTTTGAGGGAGCGAAGGACAGTGGCCTGCGATTCTCCCTGAACGGCCCAGGCTTCCCAACCGAACAACCGCCGGCCTTCGTGGGCCGCCGCGAGCGGGGGAAACCAATCCCACGTCGTCCCGTCCGGAGCCTCGAACGTGACCACCGGGTAATTGCCCCGGTCCGCTACGGCGACCACGATCCGCGTGGTCCCGAAATCGACACCCAGCCTCATACCGCGAAGCGCCTCACCGCTTCAGGATAGCGGCTCAGCGGGCGGCCTTGCCGATGGCATACAGAAACTTGTCGGTTCGCAGGAAGAGCTGGCCGCCGGAGACGGCGACGGTGCTCAGCGTGTATTCGTTCATGGCGTTCTCGGCGAGGATCTCGAATTCGGGTCCGGCCTTCACGACGCTCGAGACGCCTTCCTCGCTGGTGATGTAGATCTTGCCGTCGGCGAGAGTGGGCGAGGCGCTGTAGGTTCCGGCGCGCAGGCGCTTGCCGCCGTAGATCTCGGCGCCGGTCTTGGCGTCCAAACAAAACATCGCGCCATTGTCGCGGACCACGTAGAGCAGCTTCCCGTCGGTGACGGGCGTGGGGACGTCGGGTCCGCTCTGAAATTGCCACAGGCGGTGCGATGTGGTGATGTCGCCGCGGCCGCCGCCCCGGAAGGCGGTCATCGGCTTGACGCGGGTGGGCGCGTAGACCACGCCGTCGAAGACAACGGGAGAGGCGATCATGCGGTAGAAGGGGTTGTTGTCGGGATTCAGTCCGCCGCCGCGCCAGAGCTCCTTGCCGGTGGCCAGGTCGTGTCCGGTGATGCAATCGCCGCCGAGAACCACCAGTTCCAGTTGCTTGCCGTTCGCGAGCAACGTGGGCGTGGCGTAGGAATCGGGCGATTCGCTGATGGCCGCGGTGGGGCGCTCTACGCGCCAGATCGTCTTGCCGCTTTTGCCGTCGATCTTGAGCACATAGGAGGGCTCATCGGTCTTCATGCCGTGGAGGACCTGGACATAGAGCATGCCCTCATGCAGGAGCGGCGAGGACGCGTAGCCGTGGTTCAGGCCGAACGCGCCGTAGTCTTTCGGGATGTCGCGGGCCCACAGTTCGTGGCCTTTGTAGTCGAAGGCCTTGAGGCTGCCCGTGCCGGTGAGCGCCCAGACGGTCTTGCCGTCGGTGACGGGCGAAGGCGACGACATGTTCTGCTTTCGCATCTTGACGTTGCCGCCGCCCATGGGGCGTTTCCAGAGCACTGTGCCGTCCGCGCGGTTGACGGCCCACAGGGAGAGGCCGTCGCCCTCGGCGACATTCAGAAAGATGTGCGAGCCGAAGATGATGGGGGTCGCGCCGCTCCAGGCAGGCAGTTGCAGTTTCCAGGCGACGTTTTCGGTTGGGCTCCAGGTGACCGGCAGGTTCGTCTCGCCGCTGCGGCCATCCAGGTACGGCCCGCGCCACTGCGGCCAGTTCTCCGCCGCCGATACGGAGAGCGCCGCCGCCAAGAAGAGAGAGAGTCTGTTCATGCCCCAGTTCCTTGTGGGCAGTATACAAGGCCGGAGATCCTGAGGGTCATTTGAAAAACCGGGAATCGTAGTCGAAAGCTTCCGTAGAGCGCAGCCGGATCCTGGAGAATTCCGGATGCTGCGGGTTGATCAGCCAGTTGGATTCAGCCGGCGCAAGAACAGAAGGAACGATGAGAATCGCCGCCTTCCTTTCGCGGATAAAACGATCGCCGATCTCGGCGATCTCTGGCGGTGACGGACTCTGACGCCAATTCGCCGGCAGTTGCTTCGGTGAAACCGAGGTCCGGGAGACGCTGTCCGGAATCTCAACCGTTACCGCGACGAGATCTTTCGGCGGATCGTCCGCATCGATGTGGATGAAGTACTCGATCATCGCCAGCGAGAGATGCTCGGCAGTGTACGCGAGACGTGTACCGGTGCTCGACCAACGACCGCCGAATCGATAAGATCCCTCCCCGTCAAGCGGCTTCTTCGCATACGGCTTTCGAAGGATTCGGTAGACCGGAATCAACTGACGCCGCCGTAGGCAATGCGTCCAAGCACGTTCTCCACCGCTCGGGCCCCGAGTTCGGTATCGATGACCTGGAGCGGAGTACTGCCTCCGAGCGCGCGGTTCGGTCGTCGCAGCCAGCGCGTTGCCACGTCATCGTCGCCGAGGTAATGCTTCGCCAGAGCAACGATGCGCGCCAGCCGGTAGAGGCGATCCGATTCATATCGAGCCAGCCGCCCCTCCCGGCGCCGGCGTTGAAGGCTACGAGGTGAGAGGTCGAGACTGGTCGCGAGTTCCTTCAGGGTGAGCCCGGCCGCGTGCATCACCTCTTCCACGACCATTTGGGGGAAGCCTTCCCGAATGGCGGCTTGGAGATCAGTCTCGGTTCGAAGGGATCGGCCCAGAACCGACTCGCCACCGAGTTCTTCAATCACAGCGTGGAGTTCGCTCGCCATCTTGTCGCTTATTATAGCGCCAACTGTCGCATCGGGGCCGGAAGTCGTCGGCTCGCGCGCTAGGCATTCACAATGGCGGTAGTATCTGCTGGAAGGGACTGGCCGCGCTCAAGGTACTCCGCAGCGATCATCTCGAAAACCGCAGCGAGTTCCGCCAGTGCGGATTCCCGCGTGGACATAAGCGCGTGGCAGCCTGGGATGGCGGGTACCTCCGCTACCCATCCATCGGGATGGTTGCGGTACAGCACGACCTTATAGTCGTCCAGGCCCATTCCTCTCATCTTAGCCCCGTCTCCAGTCTTTGTGGCGCGCGGAGAGCCCAATTTAAGACGTGGCTGGGAGGCAGGGACTCGAACCCCGATACGCAGATCCAGAGTCTGCAGTCTTACCATTAGACGACCTCCCAGCGAGGGCAGGCCTGTGGTAAGTATAACATTCCGTGTCGCGCGCTTCGCGGCCGCGCCGGGCGCTCTGGCACTCTGGCACAATGGGCGCATGTTTCGCGCGGCACTGTGCATAGCGCTTGCCGGGGCGGCGGCGGGCGCCGTTCCGGACTTCGAGTATGATCGCCGGCGTCCTTTCGATGTTCGCCGGATCGGCGCCGAAGAGCGAGCAAACGTGGTGGTGGAAGATCTCACGTTCGCCAACACCACTGGCGGGCGGACGGCGGCGTACCTGATCCGGCCGGCGGCGCGGCCGGAAAAGGGTCCCGGCATCCTCTACGTGCACTGGTACGAGCCGGAGAAGCCCACCTCTAACCGAACTCAGTTCGTGGAGGAGGCGGCCGAACTTGCGCGGAAGGGAGCCGTTTCGCTGCTCGTCGAAACCATGTGGTCCGAGCCGAAGTGGTTCGCGCAGCGCAAGCGGGAGAACGACTTCGCCATCTCCGTGCAGCAGGTGAAAGAGTTGCGCCGCGCCTTGGACCTTCTGACCGCGCAGCCCGACGTGGACCCGCGCCGCATCGCCTACGTCGGCCACGATTTTGGCGCCATGTACGGCGCCGTGCTGGCGAGCCTGGAGGGGAAGCGGATCCATGCATGGGCACTCCAGGCGGGGACCACCCGGTTCAGCGATTGGTTCCTGTACGGGCAGCCCCGGCTGGAAGGCGAGGCCCGCCGGAAGTTCATCGACGAGCTGGCTCCGCTCGACCCCATCCACCACATCGCGCGGGCCGCGCCGTCGCCCGTTCTGTTTCAGTTCGCTCACCGCGACTTCCATGTTCCGGTGGAGCGCGCCCAGTTGTTTTTCGAGAAGGCCGCGGAGCCCAAAGAGATCCGTTGGTACGAGGGCGGGCACGGGTTGGATCAAAAGGCGGTTACGGACCGGGAAACATGGTTGGCGGAGAAGCTGACACTGCGTAGATAGATACTACGTACATAGCGCCTCATAGACCGCCCGAACGCGGCCGATAAGCCTCTTGGCGGCGGGCACATGTTTGCAATCATCGGCATCTTGGTCGTGATCGGTTCCATCATCGGCGGATACCTGATGGAGCACGGGAAACTTCTCGTACTTTTCCAGCCAGCAGAGTTGGTGATCATCGGGGGGGCGGCTCTGGGAACGGTCTTTATCGCCAACCCCTTACCCGTGATCAAACGCATGGTGGCGGGCCTGATCGGCGTAATGAAACCGAGCCGTTACACGAAGAAGTTCTACCTGGAACAGTTGAAGATGTTGAACGACATCTTCAACTACATGCGGAAGAACGGCACCCAGAAGATGGAGGTGGACATTGAAGAGCCCCACAAGAGTGCGCTCTTCAAGAACTACCCCGCGTTCCTCAAGGACCACCACGCGCTGGATTTCTTCTGCGACACGCTGCGGATGTCGATCGCGGGGAGTGTGGGAACGATTGAAATCGACACGCTCATGGAAACCGACCTGGACGTGCATCACCAGGAGGCGAATGAGCCGGTAGCGGCGTTGACCACCGTGGCGGATTCTCTCCCCGGCTTGGGCATCGTGGCGGCGGTGTTGGGTGTGGTGATCACCATGGGAGCCCTGGGCGGACCTCCGGAGGAGATCGGCCACAAAGTCGCGGCGGCGCTGGTGGGTACGTTCTTGGGAATTCTGATGTGCTACGGCTTCTTCGCTCCGCTTGCCTCCAACATGACCAAGCAGAACGAGGCGGATCATGCCTACTACGGCGTGATGCGGGCGGCCCTGCTGGCGACGGTGCGAGGGAATGCGCCGATTCTGGCCATCGAGTTCGCGCGCCGTGCGATCCCCCATGAGATCCGGCCCTCGTTCAAGGAGATGGAGACGTTCTGCAAGGGCGGCGGCGCGGCCGCGGCGGCCGGCGCGGCAGCGCAAGCGGGAGGCAAAGCGGCATGACGCCCAGCCCGCAGCAGCCGCCCCCGATTATCATCGTCCGTAAGAAAAAGAGCCATGGCGGACATCACGGCGGCGCCTGGAAGGTCGCCTACGCCGATTTCGTCACTGCCATGATGGCCTTGTTCATCGTGCTCTGGCTGCTGTCGAGCGATGAGAAGGTGAAAAAAGCCGTGGGCGGCTACTTTCAGGACCCCTCGGGCGACGGCAACCTGATGGGAACGAACATGGCCGGTTCTGGGCCGTCGCTCTCCGTCAGCAAAGCCGATCTGTCCCAGGTGAAGCAGATGCTCCAGCGGGCCATGGCGGAGATGCCCAACTTCGACAAGATGAAGGACCAGGTGGACCTGGTGATGACCGGCGAAGGACTGCGGATCGAACTGCTCGAAACGCAGGGCGGTATGTTTTTCGAGAGCGGGAGCGGAGAGCCCACCGGGACCGGCAAGGAGATGTTGGTGCTGCTGGCGCGGGAGTTGGGCGCCCTGCCGAACAAGCTGCTCATCGAGGGGCACACCGACGCCAAGCCCTACGCTCATGGCGGCGTGTACAGCAATTGGGAACTCTCCGCCGACCGGGCCAACGCGGCCCGGCGGCTGATGCAGGCGAGCGGCGTCAGAGACGACCAGATCACTCAGGTTCGGGGCTTCGCCGACCAGCGGCTCCGCACGCCCAAAGAACCGGAACACACCACCAACCGGCGGATCTCCGTGCTGGTGCAGTACGCCGAAGTGCCGGAAGGGGCGAAACCGGCCGCGCCGGAAGCGCCGGCGGCCCACGCCGCCGCGCCCGGCAAGGACGCACACCCCGCGGCGCCGGCCCACGGCGCTGGGTCCGCCGGCGGCGCGCACTAGCAGCACCCGTCATACACTGGTGTCTAACCGCCATGAGACGCCAGTTCGCTTTCCTTGTGCTTGCCGCCACCGCCGTTTTCGGCGAAGAGATCCTGAGCGAGCGCATCCGCGCCCACACCAAGTTCCTGTCGAGCGACGAATTGGAAGGCCGCGGCGTGGGCGTCCGCGGGGAACGGCTGGCTACCGATTATCTGGCCACTCAGCTTGCCCTGGCGGGCGTGAAGCCGGCGGGCGATCAGGGCACCTATTTCCAGCGCGTGCCCCTGGTGGGAGTGACCACCGGGAGCAGTTCCCGTCTCTCTGCCACAGGCCCCGACGGCGCTCGCGTGGTGTTCCAGTGGCTTGAGGATTTCGTGGGCACGAACTACCAGCAGCAGCCCCAGGCCAGCTTCGACGCCGAGGTCGTCTTCGCCGGCCACGGCATCACCGCTCCGGAGTTCGGCTGGGACGACTATCGCGGCGTCGATGTCAAAGGGAAGGTGGTTGCTTTGTTCACCAATGAGCCGCCCTCCGAAGACCCCAGCTTCTTCGGCGGCCGCGCGCTCACCTACTACGGGCGGTGGACGTACAAGTACGAGAATGCCACGCGCCACGGCGCGGCGGCGGTGCTGATTCTGCACACTACGCCGACCGCGGGCTACGGCTGGGATGTGGTGAAGAGCTCGTGGGGCCGCGAGGACACGCAGGTGCAACTGCCCTCCGGCCAGCCCGGTCTCGCCCTGGCCGGATGGTTGAGCCAGCAGGCTTCGCAGAAGCTGGCCGGCCTGGCCGGGCGGAAAGCCGATGAGCTGTTGGCTGCCGCGGACAAGCGGGGCTTCCAGGCGTTCCCGCTGGGCTTGCGCGCATCGGGTGGCATCCAAAGCAAGATCCGGAAGATCGACAGCCGCAACGTGGTGGGCCGCGTGGAAGGTAGCGACCCGAAGCTGAAGGACGAGGCGGTGATCTTCAGCGCGCATTGGGACCACCTGGGCGTGGCCGCACCGGTGGCCGGCGATGGGATCTACAACGGCGCCGTGGACAACGCCACCGGCTGCGCCATGGTTCTTGAGATCGCGCGCTCCTGGGCTTCCTTACAGACCAAGCCACGCCGGTCGGCTTTGTTCCTGTTCGTGACCGCGGAAGAGGGCGGGCTGCGCGGGTCGCAGTACTATGGCGTCTCGCCCGTGATACCGGCCGCGAAGACGGCGGTCAACCTCAACTACGACGCCTTCTATCCGTTTGGCAAGACGGCGGACGTGGTGGTGACAGGCGCCGAGCGGACCACGTTGTGGCCGGCGGTGCAGGAGGTGGCCAAACAGTTCCAACTCGCCATCAAGCCCGATCCCCGGCCGGAGCAGGGCTCGTTCTACCGTTCTGACCACTTCTCGCTGGCGAAGGTGGGGATCCCGGCGTTCTCCATCAAGGGTGGCAACGAGTTCCTTGGGAAGCCCGCGGACTTCGGCACGAAGTTCTTCCAGGAGTACAACGCCAGGAACTACCATCAACCGTCGGACGAGTATCGGGAGGATTGGGACTTCGCCGGCATGGAGCAGATGGCGCGATTCGGCTTCGTCCTGGGGATGCGCACCGCCAACGATCCGAAGATGCCGTCCTGGCTGCCGGGGGACGAGTTCGCCCGCAAGTAGGACCGCGGCTCGGGCCCGGGGCTGACTTACGCGACGCCGAGGAGTTTGAGGACCGGCCCGCCCTTGGCGTCCGCGCCGAGTTCGGCCATGATCCGGCCCTTCACCTGGACCACCAGGCTCAGCCCGGCCATGCGAAGCGCCTCATGTAGCCGGTTGAACAACTCCGCGCGTTTCTCCTTGCCCGACCAGGGCTGCAACATCTGAAACGCCGACTGCAAGCTCGGAAAGTCGAGCACGATGCGATTCCCTTCGCCGTTCACGACAACGCCCTGCCCGGAATCTCCACCGAGCAGGTTCGCGATCACTCTGTCCATTCGTTCCACGCGCGAGCCCTCTACAACGTTAGATCGGCCGAACCACGTAAAGGGTACAGAAACCAGCGAGAAAATCCGGGCTAAAAGAAACTGCGTTCGAAGACCACGCCCAGGAACGCGAGGCACATCTCATCCTCGGTGCCCTCGCCCCAGGTCACCAGCTTGGGCACTGCGTTCGGATTGCGCGGGTTGTTGGTCGAGTTGTCGTAGGTGCAGCGCAGCCGCAGCGTGGCGCCGCCCGGCACGGAGACCGGCGACTGGTAGGTGTACGAACCCTGCCAGTTGAAGTCCCATTTGTCGATGAGGATCATCGGTTCCCACTCGCCGTTGCGCCGAACGTCGAGCCGGATCTCCTTGCCGAGCAGGTGCATGTGGGGGAAGACGTGAATCGCTCGGAGGTTGAAGAGGGCGAGGGGCGGCGTCGCAAAGGTGGCCTGCACTTCGTGGCGTTCGGCGCCCGCTGGGATCTCCATGCGCACCCGGCCACGGCTGTCCAGCGGCACGATGGGCAGGAATGTGAGGCGCCGCTCCACGTCGGTCTTCGCAAAGTACAGGCCGATGCGGGTCTGGTCCTCCGCGGTAACGCGTGTCGAATAGTAGTGAAGCTGAAGGACGATGCGCGCCCCGGCGGGCAGCGTCATGCCGATGCCTTCGGGCAGGTGATGGGGCCTCGCCCCGGGCGCCCACCCGCCCAGTGTGCCGCCCGCCGCCAGCGCGCGGGCATCGCTGAAGATCGGCGTCCCCGGCCCCCCGTAGCAGGTGTAGCCGGGTCCCTCTTCGGCGGCGTCCAGCCGCTCGGCCTCGCCGGTTGTATCCAGGTAGAGGATCGCGTGGTGCACCACGCTGCGGTCGCCGGGCAGCACGTCCACGGCCGTGACCCAGCGGTCCGAGTCGTACGGCGTGGGCAGCACGAAGCAGCGGTACATGTCCTTGCCGCGAGGCGGCGTGTAGGCCTCAGCCATGGTCAGCACCAGGTCCGGCTCGCCCAGCGCCCACTCGCCGCGCTCGGCCATCGGTTCGGGCAGGTCCGCGGGATCGCCCTCGGGCGCTCCGCCTTCGGCCCAGCGAATCAGCGTTTCGCGCTCCTCGTCGGTGAGCCCAAAGCTGTCGCGGAACTCGCCGTGTCCGGGCACCGGCTTCCAGGGCGGCATGATGCCCTCGCGGACCACGCGCGCGATATCGGCGGCCCAGGTGGAGGCATCGCCGTACGTGAGTAGCGCGAAGGGGGCGATGTCCTTCGGCCGGTGGCAGTTCTGGCACTTGGCCTGGAGGATGCGGGAGACTTCCTTGGAGAATGTCGGCTGCGCGCCCGCCGTTCCGGCGGCGGCGCTCAGACAAATCGCAAAGAGAACGGCGCGGTACACGATTAGCCCCAGTGCGGTTATTATGCGCCGCCTACCGTCCCCGGGGCAAGCTCCGCAGGGGGGTCCGCTGTCAGCGTCCGCGCACGACGGTCGCCACGGCCTGCGCTTCGGCCGAGCGCCCCTCGCCGACCGGCCCCACCTTCTCGCTGGTCTTGAACTTCACCGACACGCGGTCCACCGGGAGCGCCAGCGCGGCGGCCAGTGTTTCACGGATCGCCAGCCGGTAGTCCTTCAGTTTCGGGCGCTCCAGGATGACCGTCGAATCGATGTTCCCAATCTCGTAGCCGGCCTCGCGCACCAGTTGGGCGGCGTGCGCCAGGAAGAGCAGGCTTCCCACGCCTTTCCATTGGGGGTCGGTGTCCGGGAAGTGCATGCCGATGTCGCCCAACGCGACTGCCCCCAGCAGAGCGTCGGTGATCGCGTGCGCCAGCACGTCGGCGTCGGAGTGGCCTTCCAAGCCGAAGTCGCTCTCGATCACGATGCCGCCCAGGATCAGCGGCCGCCCGGTGGCGATGCGATGGTTATCCCATCCCAGACCGGTGCGGATCTCCGGCCCGTTCACGACGCCTTGCGGCCCCCGGACTCTTCATCCAGGAAGAGCCGCGCCAGCTCCATGTCCGACGGCTTGGTGATCTTGATGTTGCGGTCGCTGCCGGGCACCACGCTCACCTCCACTTCCAGGCGCTCCACCAGGCTCGATTCGTCGGTCCCTGTGAAACCATCCTCACGTGCCTTGGCGAAGGCTTGCCGCAGCAGGCCATAGCGGAAGACCTGGGGAGTCTGCGCCAGCACCAGGCGGTCGCGGTTCAGTGTGCCCCGGATCTTGTTGCGGTGCACCTGCTTCACAGTGTCCACGGGCACGATCCCGACAATCGCCGCGCCCGATGCCTCGGCTTCGGCCACCACCTTGGCGATCGTCCCCTCGTCGATGAACGGGCGCACCGCGTCGTGCACCGCCACCATGTCCGTGTCCGGTGCGAGCGAGGCGATCGCATTTTCCACCGAATGCTGCCGGCTGTCGCCGCCCACCACCAGCCGGACCGGCTTGGCGAATTTCTCCTTCCCGAGCAATTCCTCCACCCACACGATGTCGTCGGCGCGCAGGGCAACGACGATTTCCGTAATCGCCGCGCATCCCGCGAAGCGCCGGATGGTGTGCATCAGGATCGGGGAGCCATCGAGCAGCATGAACTGCTTCCGGCTGGTGCCACGCTTCTCGGGCGCGGAGCGCGCCATGCGGGTGCCCAGGCCGGCGGCGGGCAGGATGACGGAGACTTTCATCGCAAGAATGATTGTATCAACTGCCCTGCGGCGGGCTTCCCGCGGCGGCCGGAGCCTGTTGTTCCTTGTGCCCGTGGCCGCCCGCGGCGGCGTCACGGGCCGGCGCGTGGCCCTTCCCGGAATCGTGCACCGTGTGCTGGCGTTCGTCGAAACGGCCGAAGATCATCTTGCCCGCCGTGGTCTGCAACACGCTGGTCACGGCGATGTCGATGGTCTTGGAGATCATCTTCTTCGCGTTGTCCACCACCACCATCGTGCCGTCGTCCAGGTACGCCACGCCCTGGTTGTACTCTTTCCCTTCCTTGAGGATGAAGACCCGCATGGTCTCGCCGGGCAGCACGATGGGCTTCAGAGCATTGGCCAGCTCGTTGATATTCAGGACCTCGACTCCGTGCAGTTGCGCGACCTTGTTGAGATTGAAATCGTTGGTCACGATCTTGCAATCGTAGACCTTGGCCAGCTCGATGAGCTTCATGTCGACGTCGCGCACCTGCGGGAAGTCGTCCTCCAGGATCTGCACGTTCAGCGTGGCCATCTTCTGGATGCGCTGGAGAATATCCAGGCCGCGGCGTCCGCGATTGCGCTTCATCGAGTCGGCCGAATCGGCCACCAGTTGGAGCTCACGCAACACAAACTGCGGGACCACCAGCGTTCCGTCCAGGAACCCCGTCTCGGCGACGTCGGCGATTCGGCCGTCGATGATGACGCTCGTGTCCAGGATCTTGAACGAGTGCTTCTGCGCCTTCTCGCCGCCGAACAACCCGCCGAGCGCGGCGAGGTTCAGCATGTCGCCTTTGCTCGCCCCGACCACCAGGCCGACGTAGGTCATGAAGAGGAGGACTGAGATCTGCAGGAACGAAGTGGTCACGTTGGCCGGCGCGGCCTGGCCGATGACGAGCGAAATGAGGTAAGCGCCGAGGATACCCAATACCGAACCGATCGCCGCCCCGATCAACCGCTTCAAGCTCACCTGCTTCAAGCGGACTTCAAAAAAAACGATGGCCAGACCCAGGGCTGCACCGACCCCGGCGGCGAAAGGTTGTGTTAGGGATAGCGGCTGCAGGAAGTAGGCGGCAACCGCGAGTAGAAGGACGAATAACACCCGAAGAACCAAGAGGTCGTTCACGAGGCACCTCGGCTCTCTGCCGGGGCAAAAGAGACCTCTCTCGGGCCGCCCCTGGATCCGGCAGCGCCGCAACAAAATGATTGCGCGTTGTCAATCTCCGCCCGTGGGCGGATTTCCGGCCTAAGTATAACACCGGAATGTGGTGGGACGCCTTCGGGAAGGGACACGACCATCCGTCTCCGGATGGGGTGTTTGGTGCGGTGAGGTATGAGTGCGGGTAGGGAACCGCTCCGGCCTGAAACCGGAGCGGGCTACAGGGCCTTGGCTAACTCTTCGGCAAACGCAGTCTGGGGACGGCTATCGGGACGCTTGTGCTTCTTGCCACCGCGGCGGGAACGCTGGGCGTCGGCATCGGTGCGGACAGCCGCGATTCCTGCAACCGGGCCCCTCGGACCGGCCGGGACCGCGGTCTTCGACTTCGGCGGCTGTGCGGGGTTGGCGCGGAGGATTCGGTCCTCCAGCGGGGCCCGATCGAACCGCTTGATGATCGAGTTCATCTCTTCGGTGTTGGGCGCCTCAATGAAGGCGAAGCCCTTGGATTCCTGGGTTTCGGGGTTGCGAATGACTTTGATGTTGTCGGCTACGAGGTTCTCGGCGGCGAGCCACGAACGGATATCGTCCGCGGTCACCCACGAGGGGAGATTTCCAAGAAAAACAGTGGAACTCATTCTGAAGGGTAGTTCACTCCGTTGCGGGATTCGGACCTATGACAGGCGAGACGGTCCATGAAGCCCTTTCATCGTATCACGTAAACCGATGCGTGGGAATGGTAGCGGTTGCAAAAAAGGCGCGGAGAGCGAGAATCTGAGGCGATCCTCCCCGGCCGACCCTGGTTTTGGGCGTTTGAGAGCCTATTCGGTGGTCTTCGTGGCCTGCTCGAACAGGAAGTTCAAGGTCTTCGCGGTGCGAATGCTCGAGGCGATCCGCCGCAGCGTTCCGTCTTTTTCCATCCGCATCCGGACGGCGGCCGCCGGCTGGCGCTCCTGTTTGGCCGCACGGTGCACCTCCCGGTCGACTTCGTCCTGGGTCGGGTCGATCCCCTCGGTCAGCGCTACCTTGTCCAGCAGCAACGTGGCTTTCACGTCGCGCACGGCCTTGTCCCGTTGCGAGGACTTGACCTTCTCCCAATCCAGTTGCAGGTTGCGCACGTCCACGCCCGCCGCCTGGAACTGCCGAAGCTTCTGCTCCACCGCCAGTTCGATCTGGCGCTCCACGTAGGCTTCGGGGACCGGGAAGTCGTGGGTGTCCACCAGCGCATCCACCAGTTTCCCCTTCGCCGCCTCCTGCGCCTCGTGCTCGCGTTCGCGGAAGATCGCTTTGCGGATGTTCTCCCTGAGATCGGCCAGGTCTGCGAAATCGCCCAGGTCCTTGGCAAAGTCGTCGGTCAACTCCGGCAGCTCCTTGCGCCGCAGGCCTTTCAACTTCGCGTGAAAGCGCACCGTCTTGCCGGAAAGCCGCTCATGGCCGTAATCCTCCGGGTAGGTGGCGTCGAACTCCTTCTCCTCGCCGGGCGACACACCCAGGAGGTTCTCTTTGAAGGCCGCCAGGGTCTGCTCGCCGCCCAGGTCGAGCATGATCTCGTCCTGCTTGATGGGCTCACCCTCGACGCCCGCGATGCTCTCCAGGGAAACCACGGCGAAATCCCCCGCTTCGGCGGGACGCGGGTCGATGTTGATGTACTCCGCCTTCTGGTCGCGTAGTCCGTTCAAACGCTCCTCAACGTCGGCATCCGTCACTTCGGGCTCTTTGTAAGGGACCGAGATCCCCCGGTATTGGCCCAGTTCCACCTGGGGCGCCACTTCGAATTCGGCCTTGAAGCGGAGCGGCTCGCCCTTATGGAAGTGCACGTCTTTGATATTCGGCGAGCCGACCACGTTCAGGTGCTCGTCTTCGAAGTGCCGCTGGAGGGCCTTGGGCACCAGTTTCTCCAGCACCTCCTGGCGGATATCGCTGTCGAACCGCTGGCGGATCAGGCTCGCGGGTGCTTTGCCCGGGCGGAAGCCGGGAAGCTTCACCTTCTTACGGATTTCCTCGACGACGCGCTCGGTCTCCTGGTCAATCTCCTGCACGGGCACCTCGACATCGAGGCCGTGACGGCATCCTTCAATCAGTGGCATGGTGGTAACTCGTTTTCATTCTCGCACCGCTCAGAAAAAACCCGGCGCCGGGCTCTTCCGCCGGGCGCCGGGTTTCGACTGGCGTTTCGTTGCTCGCGCGATCCGCGATTGCCGGCTAGCCGCGCGCCGCGGCCGTGATCCGTGCGTCCTCGCGCAACGATTCGGCCTTGTCCGTCTTCTCCCACGCGAAGCTGTCTTCGGTCCGCCCGAAGTGCCCGAAAGCGGCCGTGGCGCGATAGATCGGGCGCCGAAGCTGCAGGTGCTGGATCATGCCCTTCGGCGTCAGCGGGAAGTGGGCGCGCACCAGTTCCACCATGCGCTCCTCGTCCACCACGCCCGTACCGAAGGTGTTCACATTGATGGACACCGGGCGCGCAACGCCGATCGCGTAGGCGAGCTGCACTTCGCAGCGTTTGGCGAACCCGGCGGCCACCAGGTTCTTCGCCACGTAGCGCGCCATGTAGGCGGCCGAGCGGTCGACCTTCGTCGGGTCCTTGCCGGAGAATGCCCCGCCCCCGTGACGGCCCATGCCGCCGTAGGTGTCGACGATGATCTTCCGGCCCGTGAGCCCCGTGTCGCCGTGCGGACCGCCGATCACGAAACGTCCCGTCGGGTTGATGTGGTACTTCGTGTTGTCGTCCACCATGGCGCCCGGAATCACCGGGTCGATGATCGCCTCCCGCACCGACTTGCGGAGATCCTCGGTCGAGACCGAATCGTGGTGCTGCGTGGAGATCACCACCGCGTCCACGCGCGCCGGCTTGCCGTTCACGTACTCGACGCTCACCTGGCTCTTGCCGTCCGGACGCAGGAAGTTCACTTCTCCGCTCCGCCGCGCGTCGCTCAGCCGCCGCACCAGCTTGTGCGCCAGAATAATCGGCAGCGGCATCAGCTCGGCGGTCTCGTCGCAGGCGTAACCGAACATCAGGCCCTGGTCGCCCGCTCCGCCCGTGTCCACGCCCATCGCGATGTCGGGGGATTGCGCCTGGATGGTGTTCAGAACCCCGCACGTCTTCGCGTCGAAGCCGTAGGCGGCGTCCGTGTAGCCGATATCCGCGATCACCTTGCGGGCCAGCGTGGGCACGTCTACATAGGTCTTGGTCGTGATCTCACCGGCCACTACGCAGATGCCCGTGGTGACCAGAACCTCGCACGCCACGCGGCCGGTCGGATCGTCGGCCAGGACCGCGTCCAGAACCGAGTCCGAAATCTGATCCGCCATTTTGTCGGGATGGCCTTCCGTGACCGATTCCGACGTGAAGATATGCCTGAGCCCTTCTGCCACTTTCGATTTTCCTCCTAGACGCGAGAAATCCGCCTGCTCGACTCCTCTAGATGTCACCCAGCGTCCAGGGACAACCGGCGGGACCAGACGGGAACCTACAGAATCTCCAGTCTATCGGAGGTTGGCAAGGGCGTCAAACACCCCTGTTCCTGCGATGCCTAGGGCTTGAAACAGACCCGAATATCTCATTAACATTGCCGTATGGTCCGAACCTTCTGCGCCGGCTTTGTAATCTCAATTACGCTCCTCCTCGACAGCATGTCCGCCCAGGCCACCCTCAACATCGTTCGAGGCCGCGGTAAGGATATGCTTTCCACGGTCCGCAAGCACGTCGAGAACAACTACTTCGATCCCACCTATGGCGGTGTGGACATGAAGGCCGCGTTCGAGAAGGCCGAACGCCAAATGGCCGAAGCGCAGTCCGCCGGCCACACCTTCGGCATCATCGCGCAGGCACTCACCACCCTCAACGACTCACATACCTTCTTCATCCCTCCCTCGCGGGCATCCACCGTGCGGTATGGCTGGCAGTTGGCTATGGTCGGCAACCGATGCTTCATCACCTCCGTCAAACCGGGGAGCGACGCCGAACAGCGGGGTCTGGCGCCGGGGGATGAAGTGCTCACCATGCAGGGCTTCCGGCCTGACCGCAACATCCTCTGGAAGATGAAGTACATGTATTACGTGCTGCAGCCTCAGGCCAGCCTGCGTTTCGAACTGCGCGCTCCAAACGGCGAGATGCGGCAGGTGGAGGCCGCAGCGTCAATCCGGCAGGGCAAAGCCGTGGTCGACCTTACCGGCCGTGAGGGAGACGATTACTACGAGATGCTGCGCGAAGCGCAGGCCGAAGGCAAGCTACGCGAGCATATCTACTACAACGTCGGGAAAGAGCTGATCATTTACAAAATGCCCACCTTTAGCGTCCAGACCGAGCTCATCGACCGGGTCATCGACAAAGTCCGCGAATACCCGAACCTGATCATCGATCTGCGCGGAAACCAGGGCGGAGCGGTCTCCACCCTCGAGCGCCTGGCCGGGTACCTGCTGCCGCGCGACACGGTTATTGCCGAACGCAAAGGACGCAAGGAAGAGAAGCCGATGAAGGCCGCCCGCGTGGGCAAGCCGTACGATGGTAAGCTCGCCATCCTGATTGACAGCGAGTCCGCTTCTGCCTCCGAACTGCTTGCCCGTGCCGTTCAGATCGAAGGCCGCGGGAGGGTTTATGGCGACCGCAGCGCCGGGTCCGTCCGCCAGAGCCGGCAGCACGAGGACAAGATGGGCGCCGACACGGTCTTCTATTACAGCGTCAGCGTCACCAACGCCGACATCTTCATGAAGGACGGCAAGCCGCTCGAGCATATCGGCGTGCAGCCGGATGAACTCATCCTGCCTACACCCACCGACCTTGCGACACACCGCGATCCGGTGCTTGCCAAGGCTGCCGCCTCCTTCGGCATCAAGCTCTCGCCGGAGGACGCCGGTAAGATGTTTCCAGTGAAGTGGCGTAACTAGCAGTGCGCGATGGCACTCGTACGCACCGTCGGACGCCGAGAAGTGCTCGCCGCACTCGCCTCCGCCGCAATCGCCGAGCGCGCGGGCGCTAACCCGATTCCAGACGCCCTCAAGACTCCTCACAAGCTGGGCCGCTTCGTCATCCCACCGGGGCCAGCCGGAGAGTTTGACGCGAAGGGCGCCGACGTCCCTTTCGCTTTCCGCCACGAAGGCCGCTTCTGGATGACCTACGTCGGCTTCGACGGAACCGGTTACCAGACGGGCCTCGCTTCGTCCCCTGATCTTCTGGAGTGGAAGCGCGAGGGCATGATCCTCAAGCGCGACCCGTCGTCGGAGATTACGCGCTACAACGTGGCGCTCTCCTGGATCCTGCGCGAGAACGGCCTGTTCTCCCCCGGCAGGCTTCGCAAGGTCCAGGGCCGCTACGTCGGCGTGTATCACGCGTACCCCAAGCCCGGTTACGAGGTCGGACCGGCGGTCATCGGCTTGTGCTGGACGAAGAACCTGCGCGACTGGCAGTTGGACCGGCCATTCCTGCGCGCGGAAGACGGCGCGGAGTGGGAGCGCGGCGGCCTCTATAAGGCATGCCTGCTCGAGCACAATGGCTTGTACTACATGCTCTACAACGCCAAGAACCAAGCCAGGCGGTGGAAAGAACAGACGGGTGTGGTCATGTCGAAGGACCTCAAGCAATGGCAACGGTTTGAGGGAAACCCGATCCTGCGAAACGGCGGTCCCGGAGCGCCCGACGAGATCTTCGCCAGCGATCCCTGTGTGTTGCGGCACCGCAACCAATGGCTGATCTTCTACTTCGGTCTGGACACGAGGGGCGTCGCCCGGGATCTGCTGGCGGTCTCGCCGGATCTGAAGAGCACGGAGAAGTGCGACGCGCCGCTGATCGACGTCGGCGCTCCGGGCTCAATCGATTCGCAGTACGCCCATAAGCCCTCGATGATCGCGCACCGCGGACGCCTCTACCACTTCTATTGTGCGGTCTCGAAAGATCAGGGCCGCGGCATCTCGGTCGCGTGTTCGCACCCTTTCCGCGGCAGTTAGCTCCGGCGAGCCGACCGGCGCGCGCTCCGGGCCCGCGTATCGCCGATAATCGAAGGATGCGCCTCTGGGGGATGTTCGGTCTGGCAGTGGGTGTGCTCGCCGCGCAGCACGTCGATCAGGACCCGAGAGACGCTAAGAAGACGCATCCGGCGATCGGGAACCGCGAAGCCGTCGCCGCGGGTAAGAAGTTGTACGCGCGGTCGTGCGCGGGGTGTCACGGTCCGGATGGGACCGGCGCTCGCGGGCCGAACCTGGTGCGCCGCTCGAACTGGCATCCGCTGGACAACGACGGCATCTTCAAAGTGATTCGCCACGGCGTTCCAGGAGCGGACATGCCGCCCACCAAGCTATCCGACGACGAGACGTGGGCCCTGGTGGCGTTTGTGCATTCCATGACCGCACCCGCGGTGAGCGTGGGTGCACCCGGAGATCCGGTTGCCGGCGAGGCCTTGTTCTGGGGTGAGAAGACCGGTTGCTCCGCCTGTCACTCCATCGCCGGGCGGGGCGGCCGCATGGGGCCGGACCTCACCGGTATCGGCGGGCGGCAGCCCCTGGCGCTGCTGCGGGAGTCGATTGTCGATCCGTCCAAGGACCCTCCGTGGGGGAACGAGGGCGTGACCGTGACCCTGCGCGACGGGCGCACGGTCGAAGGTGTGGCCCGGAACCGGAACAACTATTCGCTGCAGGTTTTGGATCGCGGCGGCGCCCTGCATCTGATTGGGATGCGGGACGTGGCGGAGTTGGAGATCGCTGAGAAATCGCCGATGCCGGCGGACTACGGGAAGCGTCTGTCCAGGAAGGAACTCGAGGATCTGATCGCTTACCTGGCCCGGCTGGCGGTGCGGGAGTCTCAATGATTCGGCTTTTTGTACTGATGGCGGCCTGGAGTGCCTGTGCCGCGGCGCAGGTGGCGGGGGCGGGCGCCGATTGGCTCACGTACGCGGGCAACTACCAGGGCTGGCGCTTCAGTTCCCTGCGCCAGGTGACTCCCGAGAACGCCGGCCACATGGTCTCCCAATGGACGTATCGCGTGCCCAACGCGGCGGGGCTGCGGACTTCTCCGATCGTCGCCCGAGGTGTTCTCTACGCGACAGACACCAATGCCATCTATGCACTGGATGCGAAGACGGGGCGGCTGATCTGGCGCTACGTGGACACCAAGGCGACGCGCAAAGGAGTGAATCGCGGAGCCGCCATCTGGGAGGAGCGGGTCTATTTCACCACCGCGGACAACCGCCTGGTGGCGCTCGACCGGCAGACCGGCGCGCTGATCTTCAGCCGGCAGTTCGCCGACCCGGAGAAAGGGATTACCTCGACCTCCGCGCCCGTCATCGCCGAGGGTAAGGTGATCGTCGGCAGCGCGGGCGGGGACACAGGCATGCGCGGCTTTGTCGCGGCGCTCTCGGCCAGGACGGGAGAGGAATTGTGGCGCACCTTCACCGTGCCCGCCAAAGGGGAACCGGGCGCGGAGACCTGGGGCGATCTGATTGAGTGGGGCGGCGGGGCGACGTGGCTCAGCGGGACCTACGATCCGGAGACGAAGACGCTCTATTGGACAACCGGGAATCCGTGGCCCGACTTCACGGGCACGTCCCGCCAGGGGGACAACCTCTATACATGCTCACTGCTGGCGCTCGATCTCGAGACCGGCGCGCGCAAATGGCATTTCCAATTCACACCGCACGACACACACGATTGGGACGCGCAGAGTTGGCCGGTGCTGCTGGAAGCCGTGGTGAAGGGCGAGCGGCGGAAGGTGGTGGTGCACGCCAATCGCAACGGCTTCTACTATGTGCTGGACCGAGCCACGGGCGAGTTCCTGCATGCCACAAAGCTGGTGGACAAGCTGACGTGGGCCGAGGGGGTGGACGCGAAAGGCCGGCCGATTGAAATCCCCGGCATGGACCCGACGCCCGAGGGCGTGATGGTGTGTCCCAGCGTCAAGGGCGCGACCAACTGGATGGGCCAGAGCTACCACCCGGGGACCGGTCTGCTGTACGTCCTCACGCTGGAGCAGTGCGGGCTGTTTTCCAGTTCGCAGCAGGAGCCCGTGCCGATGAAGAACTTTCAGGGCGGCGGCGCAACGCAGGTGGGCGGGCAGTTCATCCTCCGGGCGCTCGAGCCGGCCACGGGGCGCCGTGTGTGGGAGTATCCGATGACCGGCGATACGAACAGTTGGACGGGTGTGGTTTCGACGGCGGGCGGGGTGGTGTTCAGCGGCGACGACGACGGGCACCTGGTGGCGTTGGACGCGAGCACGGGCCGGCACCTTTGGCACTACAACCTGGGTGAACCACTTTCGGCGTCGCCGGTGAGCTTCGCGGTGGACGGCAAACAGTACGTCGCGATCGCCTCGGCGACGGCGATCCACGCCTTCGCGCTGTTCGAGCCGATCACCCCGGTGCAACTCCCCAAGACGAAGAAACGGTGAAGACGGGTTCGCGGAGTCGTCATCGGTTGTGAACTCTCGGTTGTTACACTAGACAGTATCAACCGATGAACAATCGAACTATTGCTTCACTCGCTTTGTCGTTGTGTGTCCTTACTCTGCCCGCCGCCGGGCAATCCCTGGCGGGACTCGGCGCGGTCAGCGGTACGGTCATCGACGCAACCAACGCACCCGTACCCGGGGCCCGCGTTGCCGTAACAAACCCCAACACCGGCCTCCTTCGCCGTCTGGTCACAAACGATTCCGGCTATTTCATCGCCCCTTCGCTCCAGCCGGGACCCGGCTATGAGGTGAAGATCGAAAAAGAGGGCTTCGCGACTTATGAGGCGAAGTCGGTGGTGTTGCAGGTGGGCCAGAACGTCGCTTTGAACGTGCAACTGACCGTGGCTCAGCAGGCGCAGACGGTCACCGTGGAAGAGAGCACACCGATTGTCGAGTCCGCCAAAACCGGCGTTTCGCAAGTGGTGAACAGCTCGCAGATACTGAACCTGCCGATCAACGGCCGGCGCGTGGACAGCTTCGTGCTGCTCTCGCCCGGGGTCACGGCGGACGGCACCTTCGGCCTGCTGAGCTTTCGCGGCATGCCCGGCGGCAACGCATTCCTGCAGGACGGCAACGACACCACGAATCAGTTCTACAACGAGAACGCGGGCCGCACGCGCATCAGCTCCAACATCAGCCAGGACTCCGTGCAGGAGTTCCAGGTGCTCTCCTCGGGCTACAGCGCGGAGTTCGGCCGTGCCGTGGGCGGCGTGGTGAACACCGTCACCAAGAGCGGCACCAATGGCGTGCACGGCACCGGCTACTGGTTCTTCCGCAACCAGGACTTCAACGCCCGCGACCGCTATGCGTCGATCAATCCGCAGGAGTCGCGGCACCAGGGGGGCGGCAGCATCGGCGGCCCGATTAAGAAGGACAAGCTGTTCTACTTCGGGAATTTCGAAGTGACGCGGCGCGACTTCCCCGTGATCAGTTCGATCCTCAATCCGCAGTTCTTCAACGCCGGGGGCACGTTCATCGGGACGTGCGGTTCGCCGGCGACCCCGCAGCAGTGCGAGAACGCGGTGAACTACTTCCGCCGCTTCTTCGGCACCGTGGATCGCAACGTCTCGCAGAACCTGGGATTCCTGAAGCTGGACTGGCGTCCCACGGACCGGCAGTCGATCAGCGCGAGTTTCAACCTGTTGAACTGGGAGTCGCCGAACGGCATTCAGACCGCGGCCGCTCTGACCAACGCGGGCGCGATCGGCAATAACGGTCTGTCGACGGTCCGTACCCGGTGGGCGAAGCTCTCCCACACCGCGGTGGCGAGCTCGACCGTGGTCAACGAGTTCCGTTTCGGCTGGTTCAAGGACCGGTTGGCGGATGAGCCGAATTACACGCTCGCGCCTCCGGGCGTTCGCTCCGCCGTCACCGTGCAGGGCCAGGCCAACCTCGGCGTGCCCAATTACCTGCCGCGCGTGCAGCCGACCGAGGACCGGTACCAGTTCGTCGACAACCTCTCCATGACCGTCGGCCGGCACCAGTTCAAGTTCGGCGCCGACATCGCCCACACACGCGATGTCGAAGATGCGCTCTTCAATGGCGTGGGTTCGTTCACCTACGGAACGATCACCAACTTCGCTCTGGACCTGACGAACCTGGACGGCGGCAAGCGGTGGCAGAACTTCAGCCAGGCCTTCGGCCCGTTCCAGACCTCGGTCTTCACCCGCGATTTCAACTTCTATTTCCAGGACCAGTGGCGCCTGACGAACAAGCTCACGTTCAACTACGGCGTGCGGTACGAGTACGCGCAGTTCGCGCAGCCCACGGTCTCCAACCCCGATTACCCGCAAACCGGCCAGATCAACCAGCCGGGCCGTAACTTCGCGCCCCGCCTGGGCCTGGCTTTCAGCCTGAACGACAAGACCGTGATTCGCGCCGGCTACGGCCTCTTCTATGCGCGATTCCCCTCGGCGACGATCGCGCGCCTGCACCAGCTAAACGGCCGCGTTCAGCGGGCGCTGACACTCCAGGGCAACGTCGCGGCTGACCTCGCCGTCGGCCCCACCTTCCCGAACCGGTTGGCCAACCTGGATCGCAATCCTCCCGCCGGAACGGTGGCCATCACCTTCGCCGATCCCGATCTGGCATCGCCCTACACCCAGCAAGGCGACATCGCGATTGAACGCGAGATCACCCGGAACATGGGCATCACCGTTTCGTACCTGTGGAACCGCGGGTTCCGGGGGATCACCCGGCGCGACCTGAACATCGGCGCTGCTACGGGCAGCTTCACCTACCGGATCCTGGATGCGGCCGGCAATCAGACCGGTACCTTCACCACGCCGACCTATCTCACCGCCAATCGCGTCGACCCGCGCTATCAACGCGTGAATCTCGTGGACAACGGCGGACGCCTATGGTACGACGGCCTGGCCGTGCAGTTCCGCCGCCGGGCTGCCAAGTGGCTGGAAGGCACGCTCTCCTACACGTGGTCGCACGCCCGCGATTTGAACACCGGCGGCGGTAACAACAACGTGTTTCTCACCGACCCTCCGGGCACGCTGGTGAACGGCGACTATAATCGCGAAAAGGGCACATCCACCCTCGACCAACGGCACCGGGCCGTGGTCACGGCGCTGCTCTCACCGCCGAAGAAGGACTTCGGGAGCGGCTTCGCCAACCGGATTCTGAACGGTTGGCAGATCGCGGTCCTGAGCACCTTCGCTTCCGCTCAGTACACGACGCCGACCGTGCTGGTCTCCGGCGCGCAGTTCCCGGGAATGGCGTTCAACAACACGCTGAACGGGTTCGGGGGCAGCTCCCAGGTTCCCTTCCTGTCGCGCCAGTCGATTCCGATCGACGCCATTAACCGCTGGGATACACGCTTGACCAAATCCGTGGAGATCAAAGAGCGTGTCCAGGTGATGTTCAACTTCGAAGTGTTCAACACCTTTAACCGGGTGAGCAACACCGTGGTCAATAGCCAGGCGTTCCAGGCCATCTCCGGCGTGATCCGCCCGGTGGCCGGAGTAGGAACGGGCACGGCGTCCGGCGGCTTCCCCGACGGCACCAATGCACGGCGCGCGCAGATCTCGATGCGCGTCGTGTTCTAACTGCCGCCAGCTAAACCTACCAGGCCGGAACGCGGGAACGCGGCTCCGGCCTTTTCTATCTTCGGAGCCAGCAATCACTGGACGCGGCGGATCTCCACCACCGCCGGCGATCCGGCGATCGGCAGTTTGATCGGGAGTCCGCCGGGCGCCGCTTCGACGGAGCCGGTGCGGCGCTGGTCGATGGTGACTTCGTATGCGCCCGCTGGCGCCGCTTCAACGGACAACTCGGTCTCGTGGGGCGCGGCGGGCGTGCGATTCTTCAAGCGGAAGCGGCAGTAGCTGAGGTCTTCGGCGCACTCCACGTCTTGCATCTCGTCGCGGTCGATCACCGCGTGCAGGCGGCGGTCCGGGGCCGTGACGGCGTGGAATCGCCGGTTCACGCCGTCCTCCAGCGTGACGCGGAAGCGGCCGCCGCCGCGGGTCAGACGGCCGCCGTAGGCGAACCATCCAAAGAGCGGGTCGTTCGCGGCCACCGTCGCCGCGGACCGCACCGCGCCGCCGAACCCGAGATCGATCTCGGCGCTATAAGGCCAAGGTCCGCGCGGCTGCTCGATGCCCACCCAACTGCGGCCGTACGCCTGCGGCACAAAAGCGCTGCCCGCCCCGCCGTCGTTCTCCGCGCCGGGGTACCAGTAACCGGTGTTCATCAGCGCCCAGGAGCTCAACAGAGACGCGTACCCGAGGCGAAGATAGGGAAACGGATCAGCCGCGAAGTGAAGCCCGAAGTCGAGCACCGCCCAGCCGCCCATCTGCGACATGTACCGCAGAGATCCCTCGCTGCCCAACTGCCAGTAGGAAGCTTCGACCCAACCGCGCGTGGCGATGTTCCCTGCGATCGCCTCGTCCAGAAATTCCCTCCGCTCCTGCAGAGTAAACGGTGAGTCCTTCTGGCGAAGCGCGTACCGCGCGAAGGCGTGGTGCGATTCGAAACCCGTCGGGTCGAACGGGTACTCGGAGAGAAACAGGTTCGGACGATCCTTGATGAAGTGCCGGACTTTGCTGTCCCAGTAGCGCGCCAGTTCGTCCGCCTTCGCCGTCCATCCTTTGCCGCGAAGCTCCCGGATGAGGTCGAGAATGACGAGTTCGTCGTAGTGGCCCACTTCTTCGGTCGACCAGCGGGCGACCAACCAGGGCACGGTGTAGTAAGCGCGCGCCGTGCCGTAGGCGCGCTCCAGGTAACCGTCCGCGCTGAGGTATCGCGTGAGCCCAGGGTAGAACTTCGCGATGCGGTACATGTTCCAGTACAGATGGACGACGTGCGGATAGTCAAAGGGCCGCCAGATGTGCTCCGTCCAACCGTTGCGGTCGAGCGGCTTACTTTCCCGGTTCACCTTCCAGTTGTCGATGCCGTAGATCGCATAGGCGTACTTCTCATCCGTGGTTTGCTGCAACTTGCCCCAGACATAGTTCTTCAGGTAATACTCAACCGAAGCGATTTCTTCCGCGTCTGGGTACTCGACGTTCTTGGCTGCGATGAATGGCGCTTTTGAAAGCCCCGGATCGTCGCTCGCGACGATGTAATCCAGAAGTCCGCCGGTATCGTCGGGACTGCGGAGCACTTTGGTCCTCATGTCCCACTCCGAGTAGAGGCCGTTGTACCACTTGGCGGGGTCACGGTGCTGATGGCGGGCGGCGAGAAACCTCGACCGCTTCCGGATTAGTTCCCCGATGGGCTGCGTGACGAAAAACTCAAGTACGGCGGATTGGTTCTTTCCGAAGCGGACCGATAACTTGTTCTCACCTTCCTTCTGGAACGTGACCAGATAGATGTCGCCGCTCCGCTGGATCCGCGTCTCGTTCGGGTGCTCCGGGGCCACCTCGTGGATGCGGGCCCTGGACCGGATCGAGACGCGGACCTCGGCATTTCGCGGGACCGTCATGCCCGGCACCGCCTCGACGTCGAGAAGCCCTTCGCCGGCCAGAATCCGGCGCACGTCCGCATAATCGTTCGCCCAGCGGAACTTGAAAGCGTATGTCAGCCGGCCGTTGCGCGAGAAGCGCGGAGAAAGTGTGTGGCTGGTGACCGGCTGCCTCCAGTTGCCGCCCCGCTTCGACGCCAAATCGACCGAGCGTGCCGCGTGGATGTAGACTCCGTCCTGGTCGAAGTACTCGAGCTTTGCGGGCGTGAAGTCGCGCTCCGCGTTCGAGGGCTCGTACGGCGGACACTCGGCAACCGGAAACATGAGTAAGTAGGGGCCTTCCCCGTTAGGGCGCATCCAGTAAATGAACGAAGCATGTCCGGAGACGAAGCGGTGTTGGACCAGCCGCTCGGTGTAGGCGACGGTCTTGTCGTAGCGGCGTTCCATGTTGAACGGAAGCAGGATCTTGATGTCACCCAGTTCGATGGGTTTGTGGGTTGGGTTCCGGAAGTGAAGACTCCAGTAAAGCGAGTCGTTATCCACGCGAAATCGCTCGGTTAGCTCCAGGTCCGCGTAATAGTCATTCCAGCCGGAAGGGTTGTAAATGAAGGTGTGCTGCGCAGCCGAGTCCGCGGGATTCGGGCGGAGGGCCTGGTGTTTGTGGGCCGGGTCCGCGGTGCGGAACTCACGCCACTCGGCGTCTCCGAACTTGTAGCGGACCACCACGTGGCCCAAGGTCCGGCCCGGCGCGATGTACTCGGTCGGATACTTGTCCCCGCTGCGCTGCAAGCTCTTAATGCCCGCTTTGTCGAACTGCACGGCGAACCGCGACTCGGCGCTCAGCGCGGTCGCGAAGACGAGAATGAATAGGGCGTACCGCATGTTGCGCTGCCTCACAATGGATGTATAAGCTTACACCAGATGATAGATTGCAGATCGGCGGCCCCGTGGCTACTTCTGCTTGCGCTCAGCCCGCTGTCCGCGGGTGAAGCCCGCATCCGCGTTGACGCAGACCGGCCTGGAGCGCGGATTCCCTCGTCGCTCTACGGCATTTTCTTTGAGGAGATCAACCATGCCGGCGATGGCGGACTGTACGCGGAGCTGATCCAGAACCGCGGGTTTGAAGACGCGAACCTGCCGCCCGCCTGTACGCTAGATGGCAAGAAGATCGTCCCGCCGCGAACGCCGCATTTCTGGAACGGCCGCATCAGTGACTGGACGATGCCGTGGACCGTGAGCGGCGATTGGCCGGGTTGGACGGTGAAGGGCGCCGCGCGCCTAACGGACAGCGCCCCGCTCCATGCGGCTACCCCGCACTCGCTGGAGATCCAGAGCGGGGCGACGATCTGGAATGAGGGCCACTGGGGAATCGGGCTGAAAGCGGGCGAGACGTACCGGCTGAGCCTCTGGACGCGCGGCGGCCCAGGGCGCATCCGCGCCGCGCTGGAGGGCAGGGAGGGGAAGGCGCTTGCCTTGGCAGAACTGCGCTTGCGCGGCGGGAGCGATTGGACGCGCCACGAGGTGACGATGAAGGCGGCGGCGCCGGAGGCGAAGGCGCGGCTCTCGTTGACTTACGACGGCGCCGGACCGGCAAACCTCGACTTCGTCTCGCTCTTCCCCACTAGGACGTTCCGGAACCGGCCGAACGGCATGCGCGCCGACCTGGCGGAGATGATCGCGGCGATGAAGCCCGCTTTCGTGCGCTGGCCGGGCGGCTGTTTTGTCGAGGGAATCACCGTCGAAACGCGGGCGCAGTGGAAGCGTACGCTGGGGCCGCTTCACGAAAGGCCCGGCACTTACAGCCCGTGGGGTTACTGGTCGACGGACGGCTTTGGTTACCACGAGTTCCTACAGTTCAGTGAGGACCTGGGCGCGGACGCGCTTTATGTGGTCAACGCGGGTGTCTCCTGCGCATTCCGCAGCGGCACGTACCTGGACGATGGCCACCTGCCGGAGCTGATCGAGGACACGCTCGCGGCGATTGAGTACGCGATTGGGCCGGTGACGTCCAAGTGGGGCGCACTTCGCGCGCGAAACGGGCACCCGCGACCATTCCCGCTGAAGTATCTGGAGGTGGGCAATGAGCAATCCGGACCGCGGTATGGCGAGCGCGTGAAGAAGTTCTACGCGGCCATAAAGAGCAAGTATCCCCAAATCCAAGTGGCCCTGAGCTCGTGGATCGCGGGCATCGATCAGCGGGCGATCGACGCAGCGGGCAAGATCGACATTGTGGATGAGCATGCGTACAAGGCGGTGCACTGGCCGGTTGAGAATTTCGATAGCTTCGCCAGTTACGAGCGAGGTAAGTGGGACTTATACATCGGCGAGTTCGCCACCAACGCGGGCGTGGGCCGCGGCAATCTCCTGGCCGCGCTGAACGACGCGGCGTACATGATGTCCATGGAAAAGAACTCGGACCTGGTAAAGATGGGGAGCTATGCGCCGCTGCTGGAGAACGTCAACAAGCGGGACTGGCCCGTGAACCTGATCCACTTTGACAGCAGCCGTGCCTACGGCCGGGCTTCCTACCACGCCTGCAGGCTGTTCGGCGAAAACCGGCCGGACGTGAATTTGGCCGCCGTGGTGGAGTGGAAGCCGGCCGCCGGCGCGCCCATTCGCGGAAAGATCGGGTTGGGAACGTTTGGAACCTCGGCCGAGTTCAAGGACGTTCGCGTCGAGGCTGGCGGCCGTGCGCTGTATGAATCTGCTTTCGCCTCGAAAGGCGCGGAGGGCTGGGCCGCCGAGCAACGCGGGCGGCGCGCTTCCTCCGCCTGGACTGTGGTGGACGGTGCGTACCGGCAGACCGAGCGGGACACCTCCTGGACTTACTTCGGCGAAGATACATGGAGCGCGCTCACGCTGCAGGCGAAGGCCCGGAAGATCTCCGGCGCCGAAGGGTTCGCGCTCTCCGTGGGTTTCGCCGATGGCCGGCGGGCCCAGTGCAACATCGGCGGCTGGGGCAACCGTCAGCATGCCTTGCAGGCGGGAGATGGCATTATCGGAAAGCAGATCCCCGGCAGTGTCGAAGCAGGCCGCTGGTACGACGTGAAGCTGGAGGCGAACGGCCGCAACGTGCGCTGCTACCTGGATGGTGCGTTGCTGCTGGAGCGGGATTACCCGCGCGTGGATCGCGTGCTGGCGATTGCCGGGCGCGAAGACCGCAGCGGAGACATTGTGGTCAAGGCGGTGAACACTTCCGTAGAGGAAGCCATCACGGAACTGGAGGTCTCCGGCGCGATGGTTACGCGCGGAACGGTGACCACGTTGACCTCCGGCTCGCCTGGCGACGAGAACAGCTTCGACGTGCCCGGCAAGGTCGCCCCCGCGACGCGGGCCCTGACGGACACGCGGCGGTTGCGATTGCCTGCCTATTCGTTGTCGGTAATTCGATTAAGGACCAAGCGATGAAGCGACTGATGTGGATTCTTGCCTTCGCGGCTGTGGGTTCGCCGCAGCAGGCGTTGCAGAAGGATTATCCGGTGCAGCCGGTCCCCTTCACGGCCGTGCAGGTCAGTGACGGATTCTGGGCCCCGCGGATAGAAGTGAACCGGGCGGTTACCATTCCCTTCGCCTTCGAACAGTGCGAACGCAACGGGCGCATGTATAACTTTGAGCGCGCCGCCGCGGTGTTGCGCGGCGAGACCATCACCGACAAGAAGCCCCCCGGGTATCCGTTCGACGACACAGACCCCTATAAGGTGATCGAGGGTGCATCCTACACGTTGGCGGTGAAGCCCGATCCGAAGCTGGAGGGTTACATCGACGGCCTGATCGCCAAGATCGCCGCCGCGCAGGAGCCGGACGGCTATCTCTACACGACTCGCACCATCGACCCCATCAACCCGCACCGCTGGGCGGGCAAGAAACGGTGGGAACTGGAGAAGGACGACAGCCACGAGCTCTACAATCTCGGGCACCTCTACGAGGCGGCAGTCGCTCACTATCAGGCAACGGGCAAGCGGACTCTGCTTGACGTCGCGCTGAAAACCGCCGAGTTACTGGACCGGTCCTTCGGTCCGGGAAAAGCGTCCATCTGGCCCGGCCATCAGATTACCGAGATGGGATTAGTGAAGTTATACAGAGTAACCGGGGATACGCGCTTCCTGAACCTGGCGAAGTTCATCCTGGATGTGCGCGGCCCGGACGGAGATCGCGGCGCGGGACGCCAATACAACCAGTCGCATGTGAAGATCGTTGAACAAAGTGAGGCGGTGGGACACGCGGTCCGCGCGACGTATATGTATTCGGGCATCGCGGACGTGGCCGCACTGACCGGCGATCCGGGTTACATCGCTGCGATGGACCGCATCTGGGGCAACCTGGTCGCGAAGAAACTGTACCTCACCGGCGGCATCGGGGCCACAGGCAGCGGAGAGGCGTTCGGCAAGGATTACGAATTGCCGAACATGACCGCTTACAACGAAACCTGCGCGGCGATCGGCAACGATTACTGGAATCACCGCCTGTTCCTGCTGACGGGCGACGGCAAGTACCTCGACGTGATGGAGCGCACCCTCTACAACGGACTGATCTCCGGCGTGGCGCTGGACGGAAAAACCTTCTTCTATCCGAATCCGCTCGAATCCAACGGCCAGCACGCGCGTAGTCCCTGGTTCGGCGTATCCTGCTGCCCGAGCAACGTCACGCGCTTCCTGGCGTCCTTCCCCGGCTACATGTACGCGCGGAGGGCGGGGACCGTTTACGTGAATCTGTTCGCGGCGGGCACGGCGAAGGTGGAACTCGACGGCGGCCGGAAGGTGGAGATCGCGCAGGCTACCAGGTACCCCTGGGACGGCGCCGTGAAGATGACTGTTTCGCCGGAGAAGCCGGGACGCTTCGCACTCAGCGTCCGCATTCCGGGCTGGGCGCGCGGAGAAGTGGTTCCGAGCGATCTCTACCGGTACGACGGCCAGTCGACGGAGACCGCGTCCATCAAGGTCAACGGCAAGCCGGTTCCCATGAAGTTGGATCGCGGCTTCGTGGCGATTGACCGCGCCTGGAAGAAGGGCGACGTGGTTGAACTGTCGCTACCCATGCCGGTGCGGCGGGTGGCGGCGCATGAGAGCGTGGCCGCGGACAAGGGTCGCCTGGCCATTGAGCGCGGACCGCTGGTGTACGCCGCGGAGTGGGTGGACAATCCCGGCGGACGGGTGCGCAACCTGGTGCTCCCGGCCTCCGCGAAGCTCACCCCGGAGTGGCGCGCGGACCTGCTGAACGGCGTGATGGTGCTGCGGAGCAAGGCGGTGGCGCTGTCGTTCGATGCGAAGGGCGCCGTGCAGAAGACGGAGCAGGAGTTTACAGCGATCCCCTACTATGCCTGGGCCAACCGGGGCCGCGGGCAAATGGCGGTGTGGCTCCCCGCCTCGGAAGAGTACGCGAAGCCGGTAGCGTTTCCCACTGTGGCGACCACCGCGACGGTCACCACCTCAGGCCGCAAGAATCCGCGAGGCATCAACGACGGCGAGGAGCCGGCGAGCTCGATCGACAACTCCTCGTACTTCGACTGGTGGCCGACCAAGGGAACCACGGAGTGGGTGGAGATGGCCTTCGCCCAGCCCTCGGCGGTTTCCCAGAGCGAGGTCTACTGGTTCGACGACACGGGGCGGGGCGAAGTGAAGGTGCCGGCGTCCTGGCGGCTGCTCTACCGCGACGGGGACCAGTGGAAGCCGGTGGAGGCGGAGGGTCCTTACGGCGTGGAGAAGGACCGGTACAATCGGGTGACCTTCAAGCCGGTCACAACCACCGGACTGCGCATGGAGGTGACCATGCAGCCGCGGTGGTCGGCGGGGCTCAATGAGTGGAAAGTGAAGTAGGCTTTCAGCGGGCGCGCTTCCCGCGGGAAGGCCAGCGTTTTCACCCAGCCGCGCTGGGGGAAAGGCCCCACCCTCTTGCAGAGTTCGCCCGAACGCCCACGGAATCAAGAGCTCCGCGTTGGCATGCCGTTTGCAAACGCAATGATCCGGACAATCGCTGTCCAGTTTCTCCGGTATGCAGATCACCCGCAGCGCGGACTACGCTTTACGCGTCATGATCCACCTGGCTGGTCAGCCGCCCGGGGCGCGGACCAGCCGGGAAACGCTGGCGCAGTGGACCGAGGCGCCGAGCGAGTTCCTGAGTAAAGTCCTGCAGGCGCTGACGCGCGCGCGGCTGATCCAGTCGCATCGCGGCATGCGCGGGGGGTTTGCGTTGGCGCGGGATGGGGCGGAAATCACAGCGCTGCATGTGCTCGAAGCGATCGAGGGGCCGCTGCAATTGAACGTTTGCCTGGCGCAGGATCCTCAGTGCGGCAGGAGGTGGTGGTGCGCGGGGCATGATTTGTGGAAGAATGCCCAAGCAGCGATGGCACAGGTGCTCACCGGCGCTACCATGGCTCAGCTCGCGCGGGATTCGTTCCAGCGCAAAGGGCTGACGCAGGTGGAGGTGTCGCCGTGGAATTGACCTGGGTGGCCATCGCAGCCAGTCTGTGCATGGGCGCCGGGGCCGCCTGCCTGTTTGTCTACGCGGTCCGGAAGGACTGGTTCCGCAACCTTGAAGACACGAAGTACCAGGTGTTTTGGTCGGACTTGGAAGAGCTGGTGGACAGCCCTTCCGCGGACACCAAAGGGAGTAAGAGACCCGAATGAACTTGAAACGTAAGAGTAGCGCGAACACCGGGGAGGCCGAAGCGGGAACGCGGCGGCGGTTCCTGGGATGGCTGACGTCGTTGGGGCTGGCCGGGTCCGGCGTGCTGACGGCGTTCTCGAATTTCGTTTTCATCAAGCCGCGGGCCACCTACGGCGACCCGCAGCGGTTCAGCGTGGGGAAGCCGGAGGATTATCCGGCGGGTTCGCGAATGACGCTGGAAGCACAGCGTGTGTGCATTGTGCGCGACGGCGGCAAACTCGCCGCCATCTCCACCACGTGCACGCACCTGGGCTGCATTATCGGGCTGAGTGAAACGGGCTTTGCGTGTCCGTGCCACGGGTCGCGCTTCGACCAGGACGGAAATGTGACCGGCGGTCCCGCGCCGCGGCCGCTGCCCTGGTACAAGGTGACGCTGGCGCCCAACGGGGAGATCGAGGTCGACAAGGACCAGGAAGTACCGCAGGGGAGCTACATCAACGTATGACGCCCGCCGCGCCGCCCGCCAAGCCCACGCCGCCCAAGCCGGAGAAGCAGTCGCTCCTCGGCTGGGTGCGCGATCTGCCGGACATGGTCTGGCATTCGATCTTCCGCAATCCGCTGCCCTCGAACGACGTTGAGCGCTCGGCCACCAGCTTCACCAACTTCTTCCTTCATATCCATCCGGTGAAAGTCCACCGGAACACGCTGCGGCCCGCCTACACGTTCGGGCTTGGGCTGATGTCCTTCTTCCTGTTCGTGATCCTGGTGGTCACCGGCATTCTGCTGATGTTTTACTACGTGCCTTCCACCGAACAGGCGTACGACCGGATGCTCGACCTGCGCGGGTCGGTCGCCTTCGGAACGTTGCTTCGGAACATGCACCGGTGGGCGGCCCACGGCATGGTGGCCCTGGTCTTTCTCCATATGTGCCGGGTGTTTTTCACCGGCTCCTACAAGAAGCCGCGCGAGTTCAATTGGGTTTTGGGCGTGGTGCTGATGCTGCTCACGTTCGGAATGAGCTTCACGGGCTACCTGCTGCCTTGGGACCAATTGGCCTTCTGGGCGATCACCGTGGGCGCCGCCATTGCAGGTTACGCGCCGGTGGTCGGCAACGACGTCCGCTTCCTGCTGTTGGGCGACGCCAACGTGGGGCAGGAGGCGCTGCTGCGATTCTACGTTCTGCACGTGGCCGTGCTACCCGCGATCCTGACGCTGCTCATCGCGATCCACTTCTGGCGCATCCGCAAGGACGGCGGGCTCTCGCGGCCGGCCGATCCGGTTTCCGAAGCCCCGCCCCTGCAACTGGCGGCGACACAGGCGGCGGGCGCTCCGGTCTCGGTGAGCGTGAAGGCGGTGGAACTCGAACCGCGCAAGACCTACGGGCTGCAAGGCCTGGTGCGCGGGCCGCTCACCAAGGTGGGGAACATCCCCGACAACTCCGTGTTCTCCTGGCCGCACCTGCTGATCGCTGAGCTATTCACCTTCGTCGTGACGCTCTCCGTGATCCTGGTGCTCTCCTTGTTCTTCAACGCGCCGCTCGAAGAGCCGGTAAACGTTATGCACCCGCCCAACCCGGCCAAGGCTCCGTGGTACTTCCTCGGCCTGCAGGAGATGGTCAGCTACTCGGCTTTCTGGGGCGGCGTGGGCATTCCCACCCTTTTTGTGATCGGGCTGATGTTGGTTCCCTACATGGACCGCGGCACAAAGGGCGTGGGCGTATGGTTCGCCCGCGAACGCCTGCTGGCGAATACGGTCTTTCTGACGTTCGTGGTGGTGAACGTGATTCTGGTCATCATCGGCACACTCTTCCGGGGCCCGAACTGGGCCTTTGTGACTCCCTGGTAAACGAATATGAGACTCGCACTGGCTATCGGAAGTCTCCTGATCTTCGTCGTGCACGGGCTCGTGTTCTACCAGCAGTTCTTCCACGACTGGGAGCGGCATCAGGTCGGTTACTTCGACCAGGCTCGCGGCCTGGCCAAGACCGACGCGGAGCGCGCCGCCGTCTCCGGGCGCCGCCCGCGCATCGAGCAATTCATCGTCACCAGCTTCGGCGAACGGCGCGTGGACCGCTGCGGCACCTGCCATATTGCGGCCGACGATCCGCGGTTTGAGAAATACGCGAACCCGCTCAAATCGCACCCCTACTCCGCCTCCATGGGCGACTTCCAGAAGAACGGGAAGTGGGAACGGAAACACAAGTTCGCCGACTTCGGCTGCACCATCTGCCACGACGGGCAGGGGCGCGGGCTCGATCCGCACTACAGCCACGGCGAGGATCACTATTGGCCGGACCCGCTCATCGGCTACACGACGCAGGCGGGTTGGCGCAAGGAGTTCCTGCCGAATCTGAAGGGCAAGGAGTACATCGAGGCGAACTGCGCACAGTGCCATACCGAGAAGGGCTTCGCGGGCACGAAGTGGGTGGAGCGCGGACGCGAGCTGTTCTTCTCCACCAACTGTTACGGCTGCCATCGCGTGGAAGGCCTGAGCGACGGCACGCTGGGACCGGACCTGAGCGAGGCCGGGCACAAGTTCAAGCTCGATTACCTGTGGGAGTCGATTGTCGATCCGCGGGCGAACTCGGCCACCTCGTTCATGCCTAAGTTCAAACTCTCCGGCGACGACACGAAGGCGCTGGTGATCTTCCTCAAGAGCAGGCGGGGGAAGAGCTTCGCGGAGCCCGATATTCAACGCTTCCGCGACAAAGTGGCGCAGGGCGCCGAACTGGTGCAGGAGACCGTGAAGCCGGTGGAGATCGTGCCCGCGATGGCCGTGAAGCAGGGGCGGGAACTAATCGACAGCCGCGCCTGCCTGGCCTGCCACAAGCTGGGTGACAAGGACGGGGCCGTCGCACCGGACCTGTCCTATGAGGGGCTTCTCAAGGGTGAAACGTGGATCTATGAGCACTTCAAGAATCCGAGGGCGAGCATCTCGGATTCGATCATGCCCACGTTCCGTTTCACCGATCCGGAGTTCAAGGCGCTCACTTCCTACTTGGCGAGCCTGCAGAGCGCGCCCAACCTGACGTCGGGAGAACAGACTTACAAGACGCTCTGCCAGCGCTGCCACGGCGAGAAAGGCGATGGGCACGGCTTGATCGCCGTGTACCTGGATCCCTACCCGCGCGACCTGACCAAGGCCGCGTTCATGAACTCCAAGACGGAGACCCGGCTGGCGGCCTCCGTGCGCGAAGGCGTGGCGGGAACGTCGATGCCCGCCTGGGGCAAGATCCTGAACGAACAGCAGACCAAGGACGTGCTGGCGTACGTGCAGACCACGTTCGTGAAGGAGGCGCGGCGGGCGGTGAGGGAACAGAAGCTTCCGGAAACGAACCCGGTGGCGATGTCGAAGGAATCGGCCGCGCGCGGCGAAGCGACGTTTGTGGCCCGCTGCGGCGGCTGCCATGGCCGGAAGGGCGACGGCAAGGGTCCGAACTCGCTCGACATCCTGCCCCGCCCTCGGAATCTGCGCAACAGCGACTTTGTGGCCAGCGTCAGCGACAAGCGCCTGTTCCAGTCGATCCTGTACGGCGTCCAGGGCACGGCGATGCCGCCGTGGATCGATTACGGCATGAGCCAGAACGAGGTCGGCGATCTGGTGAACTTCATTCGCAGCATCAACAGCAAGCAGCCGCAAGGGAGTCAGTATGCAAAGTCAAATTAGCCGGGCGGAACTCGCCGGGGCCGGCGCTCCATCCGCCGCCACTCTGGTGCACGAGGATCTCACCGCGAAGTGGTTTCTGGTGAGTTCGGTTTCCTACTTCTTCATTGTGGGCATCGTGGCGGTGATCATCGCCGCCAAGTTCACCATGCCGGATCTGATGGGCACCATCGCGCCCCTGAGCTACGGGCGGCTGCGGCCCCTGCACGTCAACGGCATGCTCTTCGGCTGGCTGCTGGCGGCGGACATGGGGTTGACCTACTACCTGATTCCGCGGCTGTGCGGCGTGAAGCTGTGGAGCGAGAAGCTCGGTATGGCCACGGCGGCGCTGTGGAACGTGATCGTGCTGAGCGCGGTGGTCTGCCTTCTGATGGGCTGGAACCAGGGCCTGGAGTACGCAGAACTGCCGCTCGCGCTCGACGTCCTGGTGGTGGTGGCCTGGATCATGTTCGGGTTGAACATCTTCATGACCATCTTCGGGCGCAAGTACGAACAGATGTACGTGTCCATCTGGTACGTGATGGGCACCATCCTGTGGACCGCCTTCGTCTACCTCACCGGTAATTTCGCCACCCTCTTCACCACTGGCGTCAACCAGGCGAACCTGAACTGGATGTACGTGCACAACGCGGTGGGCCTGATCTTTACGCCCGTCGGCCTGGCGCTGGCCTACTACTTCATTCCGCGAACCTCGAACACGCCGCTCTACTCGCACCAGTTGTCGATGATCGGCTTCTGGTCGCTGGCCTTCGTCTACGTCTGGACGGGCGCGCACCACATGATTCACGGGCCCATATCCCAGTGGCTGCAGACGATCTCGATCGCCTTCAGCGTGATGCTGTTGATTCCGGTGTGGTCGGCGGTCTATAACTTCTTCGCCACCATGAAGGGCCAGTGGCACCAGATGAAGGACAACGTGCCGCTGAAGTTCCTGATGTCGGGCGTGGTGTTCTACCTTCTGACCTGCTTCCAGGGACCGATGCACAGCCTGCGCGCGGTCAACGCGATCGTCTCCAAGACCGACTGGATCCCGGGGCACGCGCACATGGCCGTGCTCGGTGCGTTCAGCTTCTTCGCCATCGCCGGCACGTACCACGTGATCCCTCGCATCTGGGGGCGCAAGCTCTTCTCCGACAGCCTGGCCAACTGGAGCTACTGGAGCTTCATGATGGGCGGGCTCGGATTCTTCGTCACCCTGTGGCTGGGCGGCTTCTGGCAGGGCTGGCAATGGAACAATCCCGCCATTCCGTTCATCGACACGGTGAAGGCGCTGCAGCCGGTGTGGATTGTGCGCCTCTTCTCCGGATTCCTGATGTTCGCGGGCATCGTGATGTTCGCCTACAACGTGCTGGCCACGGCGCTGGGCACGGGCGGCGAGGAACCGGCGGCGGCCAAGGCATAAGGAGGAACAAGCCATGTTACGGAAAGCCGACAACAACGCGGGGTTTGCGATCGCCGCTTCCCTGGTGCTCTTCTTCATCGGCGGCGTGCTGACCACCATCGTTCCTCCGCTGGTGGACAAGACGTGGGCCAAGCCGTTTGAGAATAACGATCCCTCCAAGGGGCCCACGGGAAAGGCCCGCCCGCTGACCCAACTGGAGGCCCGCGGCCGCGACATCTATGTGCGCGAGGGCTGCTGGTACTGCCACACCCAGCAAACGCGCACGCTGCTCGCCGACACCAAACGCAGTGGATGGCGCGGCGTCGATTCGCCCGTTTCCACGCCGGACGAGTTCGTCTACGACTCGCCCCACATGTTCGGAACCAAGCGCACGGGCCCCGATCTTTCGCGCGTCGGCGGCAAGTACGACGAGCAATGGCACCGTACGCATTTCCGCAATCCGCGCGACCTGGTGCCCGGATCCATCATGCCGCCCTATCCCTGGATCGTCGAAAACCCGGACGAGTTCAAAGCGATGGTGGCGTACCTGCAACAACTCGGCCGCGCCAAGAACTGGCGGCCGGATAACGACTACGAGAAATAGACATGACCTACGATCCCACTTGGCCCAGCGTCTACTTCGCCTACCTGTTCTTCGCTTTGATGTTCGGGCTCGCGCTCTACTTCTTTGTGCGTAGCGTGAG
>DALYJJ010000007.1:55858-77256 GCA_031969915.1 Bryobacteraceae bacterium
ACCTCGGACGCGCCGGCGAAGACGCGAAGTTTCACATGTTCCTGGAGGACGGGAAATGAGCGACGGGAAGAACCTCAAAGACTATGCCGGCGGCTGGATCCAGGAGCGCGAAGGGACGGAAATCCCCGGGTTCCTGAAGATCGCTTTCCCGATCATCGGGTTGTTTTGCACCGCCTACCTGGTGGTCTACATGGTAGGCGAAGTGGATCACGCCGACCGCGGCTCCCTGGTGAAGATCTTCAACGCGGCGACCCAGACTTCGCCCGTACTGATGTACGTCGTGGCGGCCTTGTCGCTGCTGTACGTCGTCGCCGTGGCGGTGTTCGCCGTCCGGAAGTTCAAAGAGGACTAGCGTGGAGAACTGGCAGCTCCGGGTTCCGGACGATTCGCAGTATTGGGTGGAGATGGTGAAGTGCCGGTACGCGTGCCCGGTGAACACGGACGCGTGCGGCTACGTGACGGCGATCGCCGAAGGCCGTTACGAAGACGCCTACCGCATCGCGCGGGCGACCAACCCGTTCGCCTCCATTTGCGGACGCGTGTGCGGCGCCCCGTGCGAAGCGGCGTGCCGGCGAGGGTCGCTGGACGAGCCGATTGCGATCCGGGCCCTGAAGCGTTTCGTTAACGAACGGCACGGGCCGGAGACCGGCGATTACGCCGCGTATCGCGACGGCTGCAACCATGCGATGCTCCCGCAGAACCGCGGCGACTATGAGCGCGTCGCCGTCGTGGGCGGCGGTGTGTCCGGCCTCACTGTGGCGCACGACCTGGTCCAGCTCGGCTACAAAGTGACGGTCTTCGAAGCCAACCCGGAGCCCGGCGGCATGCTCACCGTGGGCGTGCCCGTCTTCCGGCTGCCGCGTGATCTGGTGCGGCACGAGATCCAGGCCATCCTCTCGATGGGGGTGGAGCTGAAATGCAACCTGCGGCTGGGGCGCGATTTTTCGATCGCGAGCCTCCGCAAGGAAGGGTACCGGGCGGTGTTCCTCGGTATCGGGCTGCCCAAGGGGCGCAAGCTGCCGATCCCGGGCGCGGAAGCCGACGGCGTCTATGACGGCATGGAGTTCCTCCGTTCGTTCAACGAAGGCAAGCCGCTGCCGCTGGGGCGCCGGATCGTGGTCATCGGCGGCGGTAACGTGGCCTACGACGTGGCGCGTTCGGCGGTTCGTCCCGCGGAGATGCTGGCCGAGATGGGACGCGACGAGCAGATCGCCTACGACGTGGCGCGCTCCGCGCTGCGTACCAGCGGCGACAAGGAAGTGCACGTCGTCTGCCTGGAAGCACGCGACGAAATGCCCGCGGACAAGATCGAGATCCACGAAGGAGAAGAAGAAGGCATCCGGCTGCACAACCGCCGGGGGCCGCGCGCCGTGTTGCTCGACGAGCAGGGCCGGCCGCGGGCGCTGCGCACGGTGAAATGCACCTCCGTGTTCAACGCCGAGGGGCGTTTCGCGCCCCAGTTCGACGAGGGCCAGGTCGAGGACATTGAGATCGATACCGTGATGTTCGCCATCGGCCAGACCGCGGATCTGTCGTTCCTCTCACCGGAGGACGGCGTCGAATCCGATCGCGGCCTGATCAAAGTGAACCGCGAGACCTACCAGACCACGGCGCCGGATGTCTTCGCCTGCGGGGACATCGCGCACGGGCCGAGGCTGTTCATCGACGCGATCGCTTCCGCCCACACGGCGGCGCGGTCGATGCACGACTACCTGCGCGGAACGCGCACCGACGTGGTGCTCCGGAAGCGCTGGCTGCCGGGCGTCTACACGATGGCCGAAGGCTGGCATGGAATGCCCCGCGAGAATCCGCCGGCGCTCGAACCGGAGAAACGCGCCTCGTCCATCGAGAACACGGAAATCTGCTTCGACGAGATGACCGCGCGCCGGCAGGGTGCGCGCTGCCTGCGCTGCAACATCAACACCGTCTTCGATACCGAGAAGTGCATCGCCTGTAACGGCTGCGTGGACGTGTGCCCGGAAGATCTGATCAAGCTGGTGGGGCTCAGCAAGCTGCCCGACGACCAGGCGTGGCTGCGGCTGGCGCAGGCGGGCGTCGACATCGCCGAACAGGAATACGTCCAGATGCCGCCCGCGGCGAAGGATGAACTGGGCGGCGTGATGCTCAAGGACGAGGAGACCTGCATCCGTTGCGCGATGTGCGCGACCCGCTGCCCGACGCACGCGATCACCATGAAGAAGTTCGATTTCGCGACCGAATGCGTGACCGTGCCGTCACCAAACCCGAAAATCTTGTATCAATTAAGGTAGGGATGACGCCGCTGGAATTATTGGCGCCGCTGGGGCTGGGAGTGGTTTCCAGTCTTCACTGCGCGGGCATGTGCGGGCCCATCGTCCTCGCCTACACGCTGCCCATGCAGCGCGGCGGGGTGCGCCGCCCCTTGTCCGCGCACCTGGCGTACAACGCGGGGCGCATCGGAACCTACGCCCTGCTGGGCGCGCTGGCCGGCTTGCTGGGGGGCGGCGTGGCGACCCTCGGACACATGGCGGGCCTGGAGCGGCAGGCCGCGATTCTCACCGGAATTCTGATGATCGCCGCGGGTGTGCTGGCCGGCGGATGGCTGCCCACGAGCGGCTTGGTCCGGATCGGCGGCGGCGTGCCCGGCAGTCTTTCGAGGGCCTTCGGCAGACTGGTGCGGCCGGGCGGAGTGGGCGGCAAGTTCGCGCTTGGCGCCACCATGGGGCTGCTGCCGTGCGGCATGGTGTACGCCGCGCTGGTGCAGGCGATGGCGACCTCCAGCGCCTGGAGCGGCGCGGCGAGCATGGCGCTGTTCGGCGTGGGGACGTCGGGTTCACTGCTTGCCATCGGGATGCTGTCGGGGACCGTCTCCGGCCGGTTGGGCCGCTATTCGAGCGCCGCCGTCTCGTTGTCGGTGATCGCCCTGGGCGCCTTCGTGATCTGGCGAGGGGCCACCGGCCCGCTGGTTGCGGGGAGCTGCCATTGAAGATCGAACGGCTGCCCGCGCTGCCACCCGCGGAAACCAATTACCACCGGGTCCGCAAGCGCATCCACCTGATCTGTTTCCTGATCTTCCTCGCGCTGCCGTTCTTAAATATTCTGCGCGTGGACATCCCCGGGCAGCGGTTCTGGTTCGCGGGGGCGGAGATCTGGATCAGCGAGTTTTCGATCGTCTTCTTCACGCTCATGTTCCTCATGTTCGTGATCGCGGCCGGCGCGATCGTCTGGGGGCGCGTCTATTGCAGTTACCTGTGCCCGCAGATGATCTTCAGCGAGTGGGCTTCGGCCACCGAGCGGCGCCTGTCGAAGTTCATCGGGAAGCGCTGGGCGAAGTGGCCGGCGGCGCGCAAACAGATCGCGACGCGGATCTCCCTGTACACGGTTCTGGTCGTCGCGAGCGTCTTTTTGGCCTTCGTCTTCACAGCCTACTTCGTGGATCCCTGGGACCTGCTGGGACGCTTGTCTAGCCTGGACATCGTCACCGCCGGCGGCATCACCGGAGCGGTCGTCACACTGCTGACCTTCCTCGACCTCGCGTTCCTGCGGCAGAAGTTCTGCACGACCGTATGCCCCTACGGTTATCTGCAGGGCATGCTCCAGGACAGGAACTCGCTCCTGGTCACCTACCGCGACGAAAGCAAGACCTGCATCGAATGCAAGAAGTGCGTGCGGGTCTGCGAGATGGGAATCGACATCCGCAAGTCGCCTTACCAGATCGAGTGTGTGCACTGCGGCGAGTGCATCGACGCCTGCGAGGACGTGCTGCGGCGAGTCGGCCGGCCGGGCCTCATCGCCTACTCCTGGGGCGAGAAGCCGAAGTCCGAAGTGCGCGAGAGCTGGCTGCGGCGGATGGGTATTCGCGACGCCAAGCGCGTGGCGATCATGGTCATCCTGCTCTTTTACGGCGTGGGGCTGTCCGTCGCCTTGGCCATGCGCAAGCCCGTGCTGGTGCAGATCGCGCCGGACCGCTCGGTCCTCTACACCAAGGCGCCGGATGGCCGGATTGCGAACCGCATGCGGCTGAAGCTGGCCAACCGGACCGGCCGGGCGACGGCGGTGCGGCTGTGGACCGAGGGCCTGGAGGGCGCCGAGGTCGGATTGTCGCAGAACCCGATGAACCTGCGCGCGGGAGAGACCATCGACCGGATGTTCGACGTGCGCGCTCCGCACCGCGAGGGGCAGCAGGACGTCAACCGGTTCCGTTTCGTCGCGCAAACCGAGGGCGAGCAGCCGGAGTCGTTCGAGATGACGTTCATCATGCCCGTCCGGAAGGAGCGCTGAGATGGCCAGACGCGGCCGGGCACTGTTCTTTCCGATCTTCTTCGGGCTCATCATCGCGCTCTTTGTGGGCATCATGCTCTACACCTGGCATGAGGCGAAGGCCGCCAACCCGGTGATCCTCGACGAGCGCGGCAATGTCCGCCGGTAACGCAGCCGCCCAGGCGGCGCGCGCTCTCTGCGACCTCTGCGGCTTGCCCGCGGGACACGATCCGCTCACCCGGCAGTTCTCCCGCGCGGAGCCCCAGCGGCGATTCTGCTGCCTGGGCTGCCTGAACGTCTACACGGTGCTCTCCGAAAGCGGGCTCATCGAGCAGGGCGCCGACTTCCGGCAGTCTGAACTCTACCAGGAGAGCCTGCGGCTGGGCCTCATCTCGAATCGCGGCGCGGACGAGGCGAGCGGCGCGCGGCCGGCGATTCCCGATACCGCGGAAGTGCGCGAGTCCCTCTATCGCATCTCCGGCCTGTGGTGCTCTTCCTGCGGCTGGATCATCGAACACGCGCTCGCCCGCGAACACGGCGTCCGCGGGGCCGAGGTGCTCTTCACTTCGGATCTCCTCAAGGTGCGCTGGTGCCCGCAGTATCTTGCTCCGGAGCGCATCGCACAGCGCGTCGAATCGCTCGGCTACAAACTCAGCGAGTACACCGGCGAGCGCGACACAGACCGTGGTGAATGGCGCGACATGCTGTTGCGCCTGGGCATCGCCGGCGGGCTCTGGATGAACGTGATGCTCTTCAGCCTGGTGGTCTATGCGAGTTACTTCGAGGCAATCGCCGAAGCCGCGCATCGCTGGGTCCCGTTCATTCTCATGGCGCTGACCACACCGGTGGTGTTCTGGTCGGGCTGGCCGATCCTGCGCGTGGCGTTCCTCGGATTGCGCGCGCGCGCCATCCGCATGGAGGCGCTGGTGGCCACGGGCATTCTGGCCGCGTACGCCTACAGCGTGGTGCAGGCCGTACAGGGCGGCCAGCATTACTATTTCGACACGGCGTGCGCCATCGTCACGCTGGTGCTGGCGGGGAAGGCGCTGGAACGGGGAGCGCGGGAGCGGACATCGCGCTCCATCGCGTTGCTCTATCGCCTGATGCCCCGGAAGGCGCGGCTGATGCGGGACGGGCGCGAGCGCTTCGTTGCCGCCGAGGCCGTGGAGCCCGGACTCGAGATCCTGGTCAAGCCGGGCGAGCGGATTCCGGTGGACGGCGTAGTGGTGAGCGGCGCTTCCGCGGTGGACGAATCCGTCTTGACGGGCGAGGCGGAGCCGCGGCCCAAGACCGTGGGCAGCGAGGTGGCGAGCGGCACGTGTAACGGCCCGGGCGTACTGGAGATTCGCGCCACGCGCACCGGCGCGGACAGCACGCTCGCCCGGATCATTCGTTCCGTTGAATCGGCGATTCACGGGCGCACCGCGCTCGAACGCAGTGTGGACCGCGTGTCCCGCTACTTCGTCCCCATCGTGATGGTGATCGCCGCCGCCACCTTCGGTTTCGGCGCGGCCCTGGGGCTCGCCCCCGTGGACGCCGGGATGCGGGCTATCGCGGTGCTCGTGATCGCCTGCCCCTGCGCGCTGGGAATCGCGACGCCGCTGGCCACCACGGCGGCCATCGGAGCGGCCTCTTCTCAAGGAATCCTGATTCGCGACGCCGCTGTTCTCGAAACATTCCGCAAGGTGGATGTTCTGGTGCTGGACAAGACCGGCACCGTGACGGAAGGGCGATTCGCGGTGCGGGAGGCAGAGGCGTCGCAGGAGTTGTTGGAGCAGGCCGCCGCGGTGGAGGCGGTGTCCGAACATCCTCTGGCCAGGGCGATCGTTGCCTACGCGGGGGAGCCGCGGGAGCGAGCCGGGCGTGCCGAAGTCCACGCGGGCCAGGGGATCAGCGGCGAGATCGCCGGGCGCCGCGTCACCGTGGGCAGCCGTGGGCTGATGGAGCAGCGGGGCTTCGCCGTGTCCGAGGCGCTGGCCCAACGGGCGTGCCGGTGGGAAGCGGAAGGCTCATCGGTGGTGTTCGCCGCTCGCGATGGAGTGGTGGAAGGCGCATTCGCGCTGGGCGACCGGATTCGCGCCGACGCTCCCGAGCTGCTCCGGCGGATGAGCGAACGGGGCGTCCGGACGGTGCTCCTCTCGGGTGACTCCGCGGCAGCCACCGCCAAGCTTGCCTCTCGCCTGGGCATCGAACGCCATGAGGGCCAAGTGGCGCCGGCGGGCAAGGCCGCGTTTGTCGCCTCTCTGCGCAAAGACGGCAGTGTGGTGGCGATGGTGGGAGACGGCGTGAACGACGCGCCGGCCCTGGCCGCGGCGGACCTCGGTATCGCCATGGGGTCGGGCACGGACCTGGCGATGCAGGCTGCGCCGGTGGTGCTGATGAGCGATTCTCTGCTCCGCATCGCACAGGCCTTTGACATCGCGCGCGAGGCGTCCACCGTGGTCCGGCAGAACCTCTTCTGGGCCTTCTTCTACAACGCGGCGGGCATCGTGCTGGCGGTCACCGGGGTGCTCAACCCGATCATCGCCGCGGCCGCGATGGCGGTCTCGAGTTTGTCGGTGGTGGGCAACTCCCTGCGCCTGGGCTGGAAGGTTCGGTCCCATCGCGCAGCGGGCGGGTCCTAACGCGGCGTTCGGGCTGTCGTCCGCGTTATTCCGTTTTCACGGTCGTGAAACATCGGCATGGTACTTACCTAAGGAACATGCACACTGGCATCGACAATCGCTTCTGGTTTACCGAGTCGCGTCAACTCGGCTTCCAGCGTTTCCGATACGAGCGCACGGTGTCGTATCCGGCGAGGCTGCAGGAAGAATACGTTGTGGTTCTCTGCCTGCGCGGCACACTGCACGTTGTGGAGGAGGGCGCGAGCCACACGTTGCGGCCGGGCGACGTGCTGATCGGCAACTCCTTTCAATGGCGCGCCAGCGAGTACGGCGCGCAGGGCGGCTGCGAGGGCCTCTCTCTCATCGCGTCGCCGCCGCTGGTGCGGCGCGCCTGCGCGATGCCCGCGGGCGAGGCGCCGGGCGTGGCGCCGATCTTCCGCGGCGTGCGCGATGGCGCCGCGCTGAAGCGAGTGGCCGAGGACGCACTGAGCGAACTGGACTCCGTCCACCCGGCGAGAGGCGAATTGCTCGACGCCCTCGGCCGTGAATTGCTGATCCGCGCCGTCCGGCTCTGGCGAGAGCCCTCCGCCGGGCAGGCCGGCGGCGCCCGGATGCTGCCCCGCCGTCACTTTGTATCCGCGATCGATTACATGCAGACCCGGGGCAAGAGCGAGTTCGCCGTGGAGAAAATGTGTGCGGATATCGGCCTGAACTCCGCCGACTTCAACCGTCTGTTCCGCAACTGCACGGGCCGGACGCCGCTGCACGTATACAATTCGCTGCTCGCCGCCCGCGCCAGGCAGGCCCTCGAAACCGGGGAGGGTTCCGTCAAGGAGGTTTCCTACGGTCTCGGATTCGGCAGCCCCAGCCAGTTCACGTCGTTCTTCCGCCGGTTAACCGGACATTCACCAACCGAGTGCCGGGACCACGCGCGCCCTTTCTAATTCCGGGGATTCTGGTCCGAATTTCAGGCGAATTGGAAACAGGAAACCCTCGACTGGTACCTGAGTACCAACTACTCTAGGTTCATATTCTCGCTGCGCTGCGTTTCTCAACTAACTGACCTGACCTGAGAGGTTGCTTCATGAGTTTGCGATTTCTACTCCTTGCCATTAGTGTGTCCGCCTGCCTCGGCCAGACCGCCGGTGTCGTGTCGGGCATCGTGGAAGACCAAACGAAAGCCGCCATCCCCGGAGCCATCGTGTCCGTGAAGCCCCTGGTGGGCGGCGCCGCCCATTCGACGACTACGGACAATACGGGCGCGTTCCGCTTCACGGGGATTGCGTTGGGCCGGTCCGAGCTGCAGGTCCAAATGCGCGGGTTCTCGATTTCGTCGACGGCCATCGACGTCACCGCGCAAGGGCTCACGAATCTGGTGGTTACGCTCAAGACGGGCGCGATGATCCAGGAAGTGAACGTGAACGCCGCCACCGAATTCCTGCAGACCGAGCGTGCTTCGCAGAGCACTGTGATCACTGCGCAACAGATTCAGAATCTTCCCACGGCCTCGCGCAATTACACGCACCTGATCGTAGGCGAGGCGGGTGTGGCCGCCCCGCTGCCCGACCGCACGGGCCGAGGGCTGAACATCACCACCACGCCCGGAGCGCAGGCCGACGACGCAACGCAATCGCTGAACCCAAGCGTCAACGGCGCGCGGCCCACGAACAACTCGCTGATGATCAATGGCGTTGACGCCACGAACATGATGAACGGCAATGGCAGCCTGGGCAACAACATCAACGTGCCGCTGGACGCCCTGGAGGCGGTGGAGATGCAGACCGCTCTGTACTCCGCCACCACGGGCCGCAACGGCGGCGGCAACATCCAGATGGTCACCCGCTCCGGCAATAATCAGCTCCACGGCTCCGTGGCGCACTTCTTCCAGAATGAGAAGTTCAACGCGAACGACTTCTTCCTGAACCGCGGCGGGCGCGATCGGCCGAAGTTCCGCCGCAACGAATCGTACGCGGGAGTGGGCGGGCCGATCGTCAAGAACAAGACCTTCTTCTTCGCCGCCGTGCAGCGCACCGACTTCCTCACGGGCTTCGCCAACCGCGCCATCGCCAATACCGCGATCCCGGCCGGACTGGGCGATGTGCGCACGCGGGAGTCGATCGCAAGCGTTGCGAACCAGTGGATGCAGTCCGGCCAGGCCGACAATTCCGCCTTCGCCGCCAACTTCCTGCGCACCATCCGCCAGTTCCCGGCCGATCAGGTGGCGGGCCTGGAACGCAAGTTCTTCACCAACGTTTCCAACGCGAACGCGCCCGTGCTGCGCCTGCTCACCGCGGCGGATATTCATCCGGTGGCCGTGAACGTGTTGAACCAGCAGCGGGATGGACGCTTCCTCCTGCCTTCCGCGAGCGCCGGAACGAACCTGCTCCCGGGCAATGGGACGTTCGGCCGCGAGATCGAACACATCCAGTCGTTCCCCACGTTCTTCAACTCGTGGTCCGGCTCGGGCACCCTGGAGCACAACTTCTCGAGCAACGACCGGCTACGCCTGAACTACATCAAGTCGCAACAGTTCGTCGAGGAGGCCTTCGGGTGGGCGAACTCCTCGCCGTCGCCCACGCTGGGGCTGACGCCCGGCTACGTTGCCTCGCTTTCCCACGTACACACGTTCAGCCCGTCGCTGATCAACGACCTGCGGGGTGGATTCTTCGAGCTTTACAACACGCGCATCTCCAAGTTCCGCGACATCAACAACTCGACGCTGGGCATTTTCAACCCGCTCGAGAAGGCGGTCGGCGGGCTTGCCGCGCTGATGCCCACCATCGACATCGTGACGCAGCGGGGGGGCGCCGGCATCGGCAACGCGTGGGACTTCTTTGACCGCCAGCGCAACGCCTACATGATGGACACTATCACGCACATCCGCGGGTCCCATTCGCTCCAATTCGGCGCGGAACTCCGGCGCACCACCCTGGGCGGCGAATACATGGCGCGCACCAACGGGGACCTGGACTATCAGAACTGGGTGCTTTTCTTCACCGGGCACGGAGCATCGGGCGGCGGCTCGGATCTCGACCAGGGCGACACGCGCCGCAACTACCGCACCTGGGACACCTCCCTTTTCCTGCAGGACGACTGGAAGGTGACGCGCAACTTCACGCTCAACCTGGGCCTGCGCTACGACTACTTCGGCTGGTTCCGCGAACTCAACGGCCGCATCGGCACCTACTTCAACCGTGAGGCGGCGGCCCGCGCGAACGTGCCCGAGGGCTATCACATCGCCCGGAATCACTTGATCTTCCAGCCGAACTTCAACCCGCTGGCGATGGGCCTCTACATCTCCCCGGAGGTTCCGCTGGACCTGCGGATGGTGCACCAGGCGCAGCGCGACACCATCTTCAGGCCGGACCGCAACAATCTTGCGCCGCGCCTGGGTTTCGCCTGGCAGCCGGGAATCGTGAAGCGGCTGGTTGTGCGCGGCGGGTACGGCCTCTATTACGAGCGGCCCTCCGGCGCCTTCAAGAGCGACCTGCAGCTCTCTTCGCCGTTCTTCATTTACCAGAACGTGCCCGCGCCGCCGGATATGGCCGATCCCTATCCGCGACTGAACATCAACCCGTTTACCATCCCGCTGAATGTCCGCATACAGCGCGACGCCAACGGCGGCGCGGCGTGGCGGCGTTTCGACGGATCGCCGTTTCCACTCACCGAACCGTTCAGCGCCAAGAACTTCACCTTCATCGACCCCTTTATCCAGACGCCCTACACACAGCAGTGGACGCTCAACATCCAATACGAGCCCTGGGCGGGCAACGTGTTCGATATCCGCTACGTCGGAACACGCGGCGTGGGCCTTTTCGCCAAGATCAACATGGCGCAGCCGGTCGACCCGCGCGTGACGCCGGTGAACGGCTTCACCAACATCCGCACTGCCACCGGAGCCCTTCTCAACCCCGATTTCTTCGTGCCTTCCGAGTACCTCGGCCTGGGGCGCGCCAACGGCTTCCGGCTGCTCTCCAACTGGGCGAACTCCAACTATCACGGTCTCCAGGCGATGTTCCGGCGGCGCTTCCAGAACAACCTGCTGGTGAATGCCGCCTACACCTGGGCCAAGACGCTGGACAACATTTCGAGCAACGGCGGCGTGGTGGAGCACGACGCGCGGCGCATCGCCAATAATCGCGGTCCGGCGGACTTCGACCGCACGCATCGCCTGACGCTCGCCTACATCTACCAGTTCCCCGTCCTGCGCTCCAACCGAGTCCTGGGCGCGGTGGCAGGCGGCTGGAGCCTGAACGGCATGCTGACTCTACAAAGCGGCTCGCCGTTCTCGGCGGTCGGCGGCGCGGCGGCGAACGCCTACTGGGCGCAAGTGGGCCGAACCCGCGTCGACTTCGTGGCCAACAAGACCGCGGCCGACGCGCGAAAGACGGGTTCGGTACAAAGCCGCATCGACCAGTTCTTCGATCCCACCGTATTCATGAACTCGGACGACCGCTGGGGCAACACGGGCCGCAACATCCTGCGCGGGCCGGTGCAGCGCCAGTTCGACTTCGCACTCGCCAAAAGCATTCGCTTTACCGAAGTGGTGAACTGCGAGCTGCGCTGGGAACTCTTCAACGCGTTCAACCAGCCCACGTTCTCGAATCCGAACGCAACGCTACCCGCGGCCGGGTTCGGTACGATGGGCGCAATCACCTCCACCATCGGCGGCCCACGCACAATGCAGGTGGCGGTTCGCGCCCGGTTTTAGGGGTAACGAGGAGAACTCATGACGCGCAAGCTCACGCTGGCGGCCCTTGCGGTTTGCGGCCTGCTCGCTCAGACCCAGGATCGGCCGGTGCGGGCGGTTACCGATCCGGGCGTAATCACCACCCGCCAGGCGATCACCCCGGCCGGTGTGTCGTCGATCTTCCAGGGCCGCGTGTACGGCGCGGCCTGGGACCCTTCAGGCAGCCGCGTCTGGGTGCTCCTCGCCAACAGCGTGCTGAGCCTGGACTGGCGCAAGAACGCGGTGCTCGCGCGCCTTCCGCAGGACGGCACGCCGGGAAACCAGGCCATCGCCGCCGCCGCGGGACGAGTCTTCGTTGGCAACTCCTCGCGTCAGACGGGCGCGCAACTGGTGCGGGTGGAGGGGGACGCGGCCTCTGTCGTCGCGTCCTCGTTGGGCAAGTACAATCCGGGCGCGATCTCGCTGGCGCGGGATGGGGCCCTGGCCGTGATGCCGTTGGTCTGGGAGAACAAGGTCGTGGCGATCGACACGGCCACCGGAGCGGTGAAGGCCGCCGTGCCGGTGGGTGTCGCGCCGTGGGGAGCGGCGGTGAACGCGGCGGGGACAGTGGCCTTCGTCAGCAATCTCGGCGGACGCCTGGCGAAACCGGGCGAGGTGGCGGCGTCGCCAAAACAGAAAACAGATGAAATGATTCCCGTCGATGCGCGCGGCATCGCCTCGACGGGAACGGTGATGCGCGTGGATCTGGAGGCCGGCCAGGTCACACACACGATCAACACCGGTTTGCATCCGGTGGGTATGGCGCTCGACGAGAAGCGCAATCGCCTGTACGTGGCCAACGGGAACAGCGATACCGTCACCGTGGTGGACACCGGGCGCAACGCGGTGGCGGCCACCATCGATCTCCAGGTATTCGCCGTCAGGGCGAAGGGCGTCGCCCCAACGGCGCTCGCCCTCAGCGCCGATGGTTCGCGGCTCTACGCCTCCTGCGGCGGCATCAACGCGGTGGCGGTGATCGATACCGCGAAGGCCGCGGTCCTGGGCCTGATCCCCACCGGCTGGTATCCCAACCATGTCGCGGTCAGCCCGGAGGGAACACACCTGGCGGTGACGTCGCTGTTGGGCGCGGGCTCCGGCTGGCGCGAAGAGCCGTCCCGGCGCTACGTGCACGCCAATCGCGGCGCCGTGCACATCGTGCCGATTCCAGGCGAGGCGCAACTGGCAAGCTACACGACCGCCGTCGCCGAGAACAATCGCATGCGGCTGCCGGGCACGGGAAGCCCGGCGATACGCGAAGCGGCGCGGGCCAATGCGAAGCCGGTGGCGATCCCCGCGCGCTCGGGCGAGCCCTCGCTGATTCAGCACGTGGTCTACATCATCAAGGAGAACCGCACCTACGACCAGGTGCTCGGCGATCTGCCGCAGGGCAACGGCGATCCGTCGCTGGTCATGTTCGGCCGCAACGTCACGCCGAACCAGCACGCCATCGCCGAGCGCTTCGTGCTCCTCGATAACACCTACGCCACGGGCGGCAACAGCGGCGATGGCCACCAGTGGGCCACCCAGGCCGCCGAGACCGGGTATTGCCTGTGGCCCGGCTACCAGGGCCGCAGCTATCCGTTCGACGGCAGCGACCCGATGGCCTACGCGTCGGGCGGCTTCATCTGGGATTACGCGTTGGCCGCGGGCAAGACGGTGAGGGTCTACGGCGAATACGCGGGCCGCATGGATGAACCGCCGGCGAGCGAACGGCTGGCCTTGCTGGAGCGCTGGAAGAAGGGCGAGGACTTCTCGTCGCTCTGGAAGATCCGCGCTCCGCTCGAGCCCCTCAACAAGATCCTCGCCGCGCATTTCCCGGCCTACACCAACGCCATTCCGGACGTTGCGCGCGCGCAGATCTTTCTCAAGGACCTCGCCGATTACGAAAAGAACAACAACCTGCCCAACCTGACCATCCTGCAACTGCCCAGCGACCATACGTTCGGAACCCGCCCCGGCGTTTCAACCCCCAGCGCGATGGTGGCGGACAACGATCTGGCGACCGGTCAGATTGTCTCGGCGCTTTCGAAGTCGAAGTTCTGGCCGGCGATGGCGATCTTCATCGTGGAAGACGACGCGCAGAACGGCGTGGACCACGTTGACGGCCATCGCATGCCCGCCTTCGTCGCCAGCCCGTACGCGCGCCGCGGGCATGTCGATTCGACGTTTTACTCGCACCAGAGTGTGCTGAAAACCATCGAGCTGATCCTCGGCCTGCCGACCATGTCGATCTTCGACCTGATCGCCAACGACATGCGGGCGAGCTTCACGGACACGCCGGATCTGGCGCCGTTTCAGGTCCTCGATGCGCAGTACGACCTGTTCGAGGTGACGCCGCAGGTCAGCGCGCTGCGCGGCAGGGCGCGCGACGCGGCGATCGCCTCAGAGCGCATGAACTGGTCCGTGCCCGATGCCGTACCGACGGAACGGCTGAATCGCATCGTCTGGGGCGCCGTGCGGGGTTGGAGCACCCCCTATCCACGCACCAAGCGCGCTGTCTTCAGCCCACTGGCGGTGAACACCGAGGATGACGACCGGTAGCGCGCAGCGAAGATCGAAACCGGATCGCAGAGGTTGGAGGCGCGGACCGGATTCGAACCGGTGAGTAAAGGTTTTGCAGACCTCTGCCTTACCACTTGGCTACCGCGCCATAGTTTCAGTGTACCGGGGGGCCGAGGGGGCGGTCAACGCGGGCTCGGCCGGGATCACGGGCAGTAGAACGTGCGATGGCCGTTGCGGGCCGTGGAACACCGTTTGCAGCGCCGTGCGCAAGGTGGACTCTTCCGCCACGGGTTTCCCCGTGTTCGGGTTGCGGTCGAAGCGCGGGAAGTTGCTGCTTGAGATCTCCACGCGAATGCGGTGGCCCGCGCGGAAAACGTTGCTGGTGACGCCCGCGTCAATCGTGATCGGGTACACCTTGCCGGGTACCGCCAGTTCCGGCCGCTCAATCGACTTGCGATAGCGCAGGCGCAGAATCCCGTCCGTCAGGTTGATCGCACGGCCGTCGGGATACACGTCAACGAGCTTGGCGGTGAAGTCCGTATCGCGAACCGTGGTGGCGATGTAGAGGATCACCCGGATCGCCCCCGTCACTTCCAGGTCGGCCCGCAGCGGCTCGCTCGAAAAGACCAGGACGTCCCGCCGCGATTCCACGGGCCGTTGGTCCATCGGCCCCCAGGGAAACACGTCCGGGTTGCAGCACACCGCGCCGCCGCGGGTGGGCGCCGGGTTGCGCGGATCGTAGGTGAACTCATCCTCGCCGCCGCGCCGCGGCGGCCGGGTCCGCAGCGCGCCATCGCCGTTCAACGTATTCGCATTGCCTCCGCTCTCCAGGAAGAACGGTGTGGGCACGGCCCGGGCGAGCGGCCATTCGTTCTCTTCCCGCCACCGGTTGACGCCCATCACGAAGATCCGCACGGGCGCGGAGTCGAAGGCCGGGCCGCGGCCGCGAAGCCACCGGTCGAACCACTCCAACTGGTAGCGGCGAATGGGTGCGCCGCTGTCCGGGCCGAAGTCGACATCCTTGAAGCGATACGACATGTTGTGAGGCCAGGGGCCGATCACGATCTTGTGATCGGGACTCTGCCGGGAGAGTTCAGTGAACGCCTCCAGGTCGCTTTGCACATAGTTGTCGTACCAGCCGCCCACCAGGAAGAACGGAACGCGCAGGCTCGGGATCCGGAGCCGGGTGCTGATGGCCTGCCAGTAGGCATCGAAGGCCGGGTGATCGAGCGCGCGCTGGAAGAACTCCACGGCGTGCCCCGTGGCCGCGCGGTCCGCCGTGCGAAGCGGCAGGTGGAAGATGAACTTTGAGAAAGGCGGGGGCTTGTAGTTCGGGGCCCGGACGTTCTCCGACATCCATTGCAGCCGGTGGCCCGGCTTGAAGGCGCCGCCCGGCGAGTAGAAGCGGTCGAAGTAGTCGTCGGAGCCGGCCACCACCGGGAAGACCGCTCTCAGGTGAGGGTTCTGGGTCAGCGCGGCGTGCCACTGCGCGATGCCTTGATAGGAGCCGCCCGCCATGCCGACCTTGCCATCCGACCACGGCTGGCGCGCAATCCAGTTGAGCGTGTCGAAGCCGTCGTTGCGCTCCTGCAGCGGCGGGCTGAAGCGGCCCTGCGAGTGGTAGCGCCCGCGCACATCCTGAACCACCACCGTGAACCCGGCGTCGACGAAAGCCTGGTAGTTGGCGCTCAGGGTGTCGGGCTTCCCGTAGGGCGTGCGGACCAGAACGGCCGGCGCGCGGCGGGCCGCGGAAGGAAACACGTTCGTGCACAGGCGCACGCCGTCGCGCATCGCCACTTTCACGTGAAGTTGCGCAGTTGTGGCGGCGAGGGGGATCAGCAGGAGAAGGGCGAGCGCCGCGAACACGATGAGCCTTCGATTATCGCAAGACTTCCAGATAGCGCTCAACGACGGCGTCGATGCCATGGCTCGCCGCGATGTGCATCGCGGCGCGGCGGCCGATCTCACGGGCCAGGTGCGGCGATTCGATCCACCAGGCGAGGACCTCGCGCAGCATCTCGACCTCCGCGGATCCTGCGTCGATGCGGACGCAGGCCGTCTCGGGATAGCCCGAGTTCTCCAGGCTTTGGGTCACCACCACCGGTTTGCCCAGACCCATCAGGCGCGTCGCGATGCCGCTGGTTTCCCCCGCGGCAGGGTAGCGCAGATTGATGGCGGCGTCCACGGCGCAGGCCAGCCGCCAGAAGGCCGGTTCCTCGACGTACGGCACGCGGATGGCGTTCGCCGCGGCCAGGTCCGCGGAATAGGCGCGCTCCTGGTCCGGCGAAACGAAGTCGCCCGCCACCAGCAGGCGGGCGTTCAATCCGCGCATCGCACGGCACACCGAATGGAGCCGCTTCGAGTCCCGGAGGTGGCCGAACACGCCGCAGAGGAAGACATCGCGCGGGACGCCGAGCGCGGCGCGGGTTTCCTCGACGGCCAGAGCGTCCGGCAGCGGTGGAGGCGAGTAGAGGTGCGGGATCTCGACAATCGGCGCATGCGGCGCGTGCCGCCGCACGATGGCCGCGGCGGCGGGGTTGTGTACGACTACGGCGCGGGCGCGCTCCGCCAGGCGGCGCAGCAGCGGGTGCTCGAAGTACCGGTTATCGGCCGCGGAGCAGGCGCGGTCGCGCCAAAGCTGGAGCGCGAAGTCGCGCGTCCACGCGCCGTAGTTGTACTCGAACTCCTCCAGATACTCTTCTTCCCGGAGCAGGCCGAGCAGCAGGTGATGCAGCACCGCATCATGCAAGACCACGACGCCGGGCCGGGCCAGCGCCTGGCGGTAGATCGCTCCGTGCAGTCCGTTGTTGCCGATATGGTAGAGCAGCGCCCCGGCTCGGGCGTCGTCCACGGAGACCGCCACGCCCGCCCTCCGCTGGAGACCCGCCAGCAGGGCGGCGGAATAATCGGCCACGCCCGTGCGGGCGGGCGGCAGCGGCGAAAAGAAGCCGACCGTCACGCGCGCTTCCGCGGGCCGAACAGCGCCGTGCCCACGCGAATGTGCGTCGCGCCTTCCGCGATCGCGACTTCGAAGTCGTTCGACATTCCCATGGAGAGGCCCGGAAGGCCATGCCGGGCCGCGAGTTCTCGCAGGCGCGCGAAGTAAGGCCGCGCCGTTTCGGCCTCCTCGGACCAGGGGGGCATGGTCATCAGCCCGCGGAGCCGTAGGTTCGCGCAGCCGCGCACGCCTTCGATCAGCGCCGGCAACTCCTCCGGCGCCGCGCCGGCCTTGCTCTCCTCCCCGGAGAGCTTCACCTCCAGAAAGACGTCGAGCGGCCGCTCTCCTTCGTTGAGCCGGCGGGCAAGTTTTATGCTGTCCACCGTCTGCACGCAGTGAAACAGTTCCGCCGCGCGCTTCGCCTTGTTCGACTGGAGATGGCCGATCATGTGGATGCGGGCCCCCGCGAGCGCACGCACTTCGGGTTCCTTCCGTTCGAACTCCTGCACGTAGTTCTCACCGAATTCCCGCAGGCCCAGGGCATACGCGTCCTGAATGGCCGAGGCCGAAAAGACCTTGGTCACCGCAATCAGAGCGATGTCCTCACGGGTTCGGCCCGCGCGAGCGGCGGCGCGGACGATGCGGTCCTCCACCGCGCGCAGGCGATCAATCAGCACGATAGCAATTATAGGATTGCGGAGCCGGTGAGAAACTCGAGGGCCGCAGACACTATGTACTCGGAGGTTTGCGTATGCGGCATGTATTCGAGGCCATCGAACAGTTTCTCGCGGCGGCGCGGGAGCCGGTGCTGCTGGAGCCGGGGGCCCTGCCTTTGCCGCTCACGCCGGATACCTATCTGCTGGAGGTGGACGACCGGCGGATGTTACTGCAAGCGTGGGACTCCCAGCGCAACCTCACCCGCCGTATCGCGGCCGTCGGGGAGCAGCAGCCCGGGCGGTTGGAACTCAAGTACGAAGGGTTTGGCAAGAAGGGCGGCACGCTGGTGCTGGCCGACCTGGCGCATCGTTCGGGCGACGTCCAACGGCGGCGGTCGGATCGCCATGCCTTCCGGGAAGTGTTCCGGAGACAGATGCTGCGCCAGTTCCCCGGCTGGCGCGTGGCGGAGCTGAGCGCCGAGGCGGACCTGCACCATTCGTTGTCGCCCGCCTATCCACGCGCCGTGCTCCGCAAGGGGTCGGGGGCCTGGGCGGCCATCGGTGCTTCGCCGGAAAGCCACTCTCCGGAGGCGGCGCTGACGTTCGGCCTGATCTGGCTCGACTACCTGCGGCGGCGGGAGCCGAAGCTGCACGTCGGCGGGCTGGCGCTTTTTCTCCCCGACGGGCGGACGCGCGTGACCGCGCAGCGGCTGCGCTGGTTGGACGAGGGCAAGGCGAAGTACCTGCTGTTTTCCTGCGGCGAGCATGGGGAGCACGTGGTGGATCCCCGCGACTGCGGCAACCTGGAGACGGACCTAGCGCCCGCGGCTTCGCCCGTGGCGGCGATCGAAGATCCCCTGGCCAGGCGAATCGCCGGGCTGTCCGATGTGGAGGCGTTGGGGCGCGGCGATTCGGTGAGCTTTCGCGTCCGCGGCCTGGAGTTCGCCCGCTATCATCTGGGGCGCATTTCGTTTGGCGTGGACGCCAAGCGGGCGGCGCGCGAGCGGCACTTCGATGAGATCGCGGGCCTCGCCCGGACGGTGGCACTCGCGCGACACGCCGAGGCCGGCGACCGCCGTCATCCGTTCTTCCGGAAATCGCCCGAGCTGTGGCTCGAATGCATGGTGCGCCGCGACCTGGAGACCGTCAGCGCGTCCCTGCGGCGCGATCTGCTGTATGGACAAGTGCCGGCGTTCGCCGGCGGCGACCGCGATCTGCTGGACCTGCTGGGCGTCGATACCGAAGGCCGGCTGGCGGTGATCGAACTGAAGGCGGGCAGCGACCCGCACCTGCCCCTGCAGGCTCTCGATTACTGGATGCGCGTGGCCTGGCACGCCGGCCGCGGCGAGTTTCGAGCGCGCGGGTACTTTCCCGCGGTGGAACTCCGCGCTGAGCCGCCGCGTCTGTTCCTGGTGTCGCCCGCGCTCGAGTTCCATCCGAGCACGGAGACGGTGGTGTCGTTTCTACGGCCGGAGATCGAGTTGGAGCGCGTGGGCCTTGGCATAGAATGGCGAAGGCAGCTCCGCGTGGTGTTCCGGGCGCGCGGCGCGGCAAGTCCGGTGTGGCAGGCCGGCCAGGAGTGTATGCATGGCGAGGAATGTGTTGACGGACCTCCGGTCCGCGCTCTCCACGTTGAATCCCTCGGAGGTGAGGCAGGCGGCGGAGCGGCCGGTTCGCATCGCCCTGGTGGCTGAAGATTCCCGCGGCTGCGAAGCGATGGAGGAGTGGCTGGCGCCGGCCACGCTTTCCCACGAGAAGCGATTTCAGGCGCTGGACGGTGTGTTCCGGTTCACCGAGGAGACGCGGAGCGAGCCCTGCGACATCGCTTTGGTCCAGACGGGGCTGGGACTGGCAGGCGAGTCCCGCTTCGAGTTTGACCCCGGCCGGCCGGAGCGGGCGGTGGCCGAAATCCTGCAGGCGCGGCCCGACCTGCAGTTGCCTCTGGCGCGGCTCTATCAGCCGTTCCGTCGCGAAGTGACCCAGGAGATCGTCCAGAACGTCTCCAAAGAGAACGCACTGTTTTCGCTGGCCACCGCGCTGCCCAATGTGCTGCCGAGTTGGGCTTCGGCCTTGTGGTCCGTCGGTGAATTTGCTTCCGACACCACGGTGCTCACCGCCAACCAGATTCGCATGGCGTTTCTGCTGGCGGCGGCAAGCGACCGCGAGGTAGGGTTCAAAGAGCAACGGACCGAGATCGGATCGCTGATGGCGGGCGCTTTCGGGTGGCGCGCCGTGGCGCGTGAACTGGCGGGCAAGATCCCGTTCGGAGGGGGCCTGATTCCAAAGGCCGCGATCGCCTACGCCGGAACCTACGTCGTGGGGATCTCCCTGGAACGCCTCTACCGCGTGGGCGAATTGCTCACCCGTGAGGAACGGCGCGGTGCGTACGAAGCGGCGTACGACAAGGGCAAACAGATCGCGGCGGCCATGGTGGATGCGTATAAGCGCAAGCGGGGCGGCGAGTGAGGCACGAAAGCCGGCCGGCGGTCAGAACGGCTCCCCGCTCAACTCGCGCTTGTAGTAGTCGTCGATCACGATCGTCATCGGCTGCGGCGTTTCGTCACGATAGAGTCCGATCTTGAAGTAGAACCGATTCCCGCCCGCCGGGTAGCCGCCGCTGGCCGGGTAGGTCAGAGGGCCGGTGTAATCGGCCACCGGGCGATCGTTCAACGACATCTGCAGCCGTCCCTTTTCGCCCGCGGAAAAACGGAGGCGGAAGCGAAAGTCGAGCCATCGGTTGCGGATCTCTTCGCTGGTCCGGTACAGCGTCTTTCGCTCCGGGCCCGCGGTGACCCGCAGTTCCCCGCCGCTGTAGCGGACCGCCACCAGCGGATTGCCGGGCGTGCAGCCGTCGTGCGGACACTTCTGCTTCCACTGTGCGATCACCAGGCGCACCGGCGCCACCGGAAAATCGGCGGGCAGCCACACGCTGAAGGCCTGCTCGTACGCCTGGTCTTCCGCGGACCAGAGGTCGGGCGATTCTTCGAGCTCGGCGCGCTCCAGAACCGGGCCGCCCGGCGTGTCGTTCCGCTCCGACCAGTCCCCGTGGCGCAGCGTGATCTTCGCGGCCTGACGTCCGCTCCGGACTACGGCGGACTGCGCCTCCACGGCGCCCGGCGCGAACTTCCTCGACCTCCACAGGGACTTGTCCGGGAGGGTCTCAAAGCCGTCCTGAACGTTCATTGGCGCGCGGTTGCAGGCCAAGCCCGCCACCAGCGCCGCCACGGGGAGAAGGCATCGTCCGACGTTGGCCACTGAGAAACCCTCCTTGGAGAGTGTACCGGCGACGGAGAGCGAGCCGCTACAATCGAGATCAGGAGGTGCGCATTGGTCATTCGGACGCTGGTTTGCCTTCTCGCGCTGCTCGGTGCGGCGCTGGCGGATACGCTGACGTTGAAAGACGGATCGACGGTGAAGGGCACATTCCTGGGAGGGGATTCACGCCAGATCCGCATGTTGGTGGGTGAGGCGACGCGCTCATTCGCAATCACGGAAGTGCAGGGAATCCGGTTCGGGGCCGATGCGCCCGCCGCGGCGCCGGCGGCGGCCACCGGTGCACGGCGAGCCGCCGCGCCGGCCGCCGGGACCGAGGAACGGATCTTGCGGCCTGCGCCTGCGGCGGCTTCGCCGAGCTGGGCACCGACGACGCGGTGGACCGCATCGACGTCGCCGACGACGGTGCCGTCGTCACCGGCCGCATCACCGAGCTGGCCGGGCTGCTGGCCGGCGGC